>JBKHDZ010000044.1:0-13732 GCA_046541095.1 Alphaproteobacteria bacterium | reverse complement strand
ACCAAAGCGGCATCATCAACTTCAAGCACAATCACGTGATCAAGTGAGCGCCCGACTTTGGACAGCATCGCATCAAGCGCTTGCGCCTGCGGCAGAGTTCTTGGAAATCCATCCAGAATAAAGCCTTTTTCACATTCCGGTTCCTCCAGGCAATACTGGATCATTTTAACCATCGTATCATCGGGAATTAACTGGCCGTTATCCATGATGGATTTCAATATCTGACCCAGTTCACTGCCGCTGGCCACTTCAGCGCGGAGCATATCACCGGTTGAAAGCTGTTTGATGCCGAATTTTTCTTCAATGCGGGCGGCTTGGGTGCCTTTACCGGCGCCCGGGGGGCCAAAAAATATTAAATCCATGATGAATAAAATCTCCTGTTTTAATAATTCAAGTGCGTTTATTGCGGCGCCCGCCCAGCTTGGCCTTTTTCATCAGGCCTTCATATTGATGGGCAATCAAATGTGAATGGATTTGCGCCACGGTATCCAGTGTCACCGTCACAACAATCAGCAAGCTGGTTCCACCAAAATAAAACGGCATATTATATTGCGCGATCATAAATTCAGGCAACAAACAGACAAACACCAGATACGCCGCGCCGATTGTGGTAATACGGGTAAGTACATGATCCAGATAATCGGCCGTATTTTTACCGGGGCGAATACCGGGAATAAAGCCTCCATATTTGCGCAGCATTTCAGCATTTTCCTGCGGGTTGAAAACGATGGCCGTATAAAAGAATGCAAAAAACGCAATCAAGGCCCCATATAAAATCATGTAACTTGGCTGGCCGTGGCTTAAATGCTGCTGGATAAAGCCCGACCACTCATTGTCCTGCATCTGGGTAAAGCCCAAAACGGTGAGCGGCAAGAGCAACAACGCCGAAGCAAAGATCGGCGGAATAACGCCTGATGTATTCAATTTCAAAGGAATATGATTGCTTTGCCCCTGCATCATCTGGTTGCCGACCTGCCGTTTGGGATATTGCACCACCACGCGCCGCTGTGCGCGCTCCATAAAGACAATAAAGGCAATAACGGCAATTACCATAGCGGCAAGCGCTATCAGTTCCAGCAGGTTGAATTGCCCTTGGCGGCCCAACTCCAATGTTGCACCAATCGCGCGCGGTAATTCGGCCACGATACCGGCAAAGATAATAAGGGAAATACCGTTTCCGATACCGCGGGCTGTGATCTGTTCACCCAGCCACATCAAAAAGACAGTACCGCCCACAATCGTAATGATCGTGGAGATAATAAAGAATGGCCCCGGATTAATCACAGCAGAGCCTGTCGGCCCTTGCATGCTTTGCAAGCCCACGGCCAGACCATAGGCCTGTATAGTAGCCAGCAAAACCGTCAAATAACGCGTATATTGGTTGATTTTCTGGCGCCCTTGCTCACCCTCTTTTTTGATGGCTTCCAGCTTGGGCGACATGGATGAGGCCAGTTGCATAATAATAGAGGCCGAAATATACGGCATGATATTCAAGGCAAAAATAGTCATACGGCTTAGCGCGCCGCCGGAGAACATATTGAACATGTCCAGAATACCGCCGCCTTTTTGGCTGAAAATATCATTCCAGACCCCCGGATCAATCCCGGGAACGGGAATATAAGTCCCAAGACGGTAAACCAGAAGGGCACCCACAACAAACCAGATACGCTTTTTCAATTCCGTTGCTTTGGAAAACGATCCCCAGTTTACATTGCGGGCCATTTGTTCGACGGCAGAAGCCATGACGTTTTAATCCTTACTCATCAATATTGGTATTTTAAAACATGAGTCATAGCGAAAAGGCAGGGCGGATACAAGATCAAAGATTCCCCTATCCCGATCTATTTCACGATTTTAAACGAAAGAATTGGTGCTTACCCATCCCAGCCATCGCATTGCGCATAAACGCGGCGGTATTCTTGCGGGTTATCGATATCGATCTGGCGCTGTTGAATAATGGGCGTAATCTGCTCAACATAGTTTTGAATTTCCCGCGTAATTTGCTCTTCAATCTGGGCTTTGCTGATCTCCGCCTGGGTTGCGGAAACGACTTGCGCCGTATTGATATTACGCGCGATCTCTTTTAAACGGGATTTGAATTTGCGCGCATAATGGCGCTGAAATTTTTCAAGCGCAGCCACGTGTTTTCGCTCATGTTCCAAAACCGCGTTATATTCGCACGTGCCTTTGCGATATTCCCGCGCAATCATCATCAAAGGCTTTATCGTGAAATGCCCCATAATATGATCAAGACGTACACAAGAAAGTTGATCTTTGGTTTTGATGGTAAACTTCATTTTCGCGTTCAACGCAAAATTTCCGCCCCCGAGGCCGAGAACAAAATTCGAATTGGGACGATAAGCGCCTGTGTGTATATGCGTTAAATGCCCGGTTGAAAAACTCCGCACAATATCGGTTTTCTTTTTAAACATTTTCACCTGCACACGCGGTGATGGGCCATCACATTCCATTGCCAATGCCGGCAGAGGCGAAAAAGAAAACATAATGATAAAAAGAATAGTGATTTTAAGAAAAACAGACACAAGATAAAACCATGATAATTGTGGATCTGAAATGACGTAGCCAAACATTTAGCATAGTGAAAAAGATAGCACGGGTTTCACGCATTTTCATTAAAAAAGCCCGCCGGGAAGCGAGCTTTCACAAGTTTTATTATAGAAGGCAGTAAAGCCTAATAATGCCGGTTTATTTGGCGGCAGCTTTTTCACCGCGCTTTTTAACAGGCGCCACTGTCTTTTCAATCAGGGTAATTTGACCGCCGGCTTTTTTAACAGCCTCTTCAGCGCCCTTGGTTGTTTTGGTCAGTGTCAGATTTACCTTGTCTTTTAGCTCGCCTGTGGCAATCAGCTTGATACCATCACGCTTGCGGCGCACAACACCGGCCGCAACCAGCGCATCTTCATCAACATCCTTTTTGATATCGATTTTCTTGTTATCAATCGCTGTTTGCAAACGCCCCAATGTCAATTCAACCATATTGGTTGCAAATTGGGTGTTGTTAAAACCGAATTTCGGCAAGCGGCGATCCAAAGGCATCTGACCGCCTTCAAAGCCTTTAATAGCCACGCCCGAGCGTGATTTCTGACCCTTTTGGCCGGAACCGCAAGTTTTACCCTTGCCGGAGCCGATGCCGCGGCCCACGCGCATTGCGGATTTGTTGGATCCTGCTTTCGGTGCTAATTCGTTCAGTTTCATAACTAATATCCTTACAACTTTTAAACTTTTATTTAAGCCGCATCTTCAACTTTAACAAGGTGGGAAACCTTGTTAATCATACCGCGCACGGCCGGTGTATCTTCCAATGTGCGGGTGCGGTGCATTTTATTCAATCCAAGACCAATTAATGTCTTGCGCTGGTATGCCTGACGGCCAATCGGCGAGCCTATCTGGGTCACGGTAACAGTTTTTCCAGACGGCGTTTTCTTGTTCTTGGCAGAAGCCGCTTTCTTAGGAGCTGCTTGCTTTTTCTCGGCTGCTTTCGGAGCATCCTTTTTAGCAACAGGCTTAGATTCAGCCTGGGGGGCAGCAACTTTTTTCGCAGGAGCCTTCTTGGCTTCGCCCTTTTTTGCAGCCGGCTTTTTGCCTTCGCTCTTTTTCTTGTCGTCGTCTTTTTTCTCAGCCATGACTTTAATCCTTATTCAATAAAAAACTTTATTCCTCGTCAGCCGCTTTTTCTTCAGCCGCTTCACCAGCTGTTCTTGCAGCTTCGCGGTTGGCGACAATATCACTGACTTTGCGGTTACGGCGGCCGGCCACATGGCGCGGACTCTGCATTTCTTTTAAGGCTTCAAACGTTGCATTCACCATGGAATACGGGTTGTTCGAGCCAATCGCCTTGGCCACAATATCCTGGATTCCGACGGCTTCGAACACCGCACGCATCGGACCACCGGCAATAATACCTGTACCCGGCGTTGCCGAGCGTAACAACACGCGTCCGGCGCCATGACGGGCTTTCAAATCATGATGGATCGTACGGCCTTCGCGCAATGGTACGCGGATCATCTGGCGCTTGGCCTGATCTGTAGCTTTCTTGATGGCTTCAGGCACTTCTTTTGCCTTACCGGAGCCATAGCCCACGCGGCCTTTTCCGTCACCGACCACAACCAGCGCGGCAAAGCCGAAACGACGTCCACCTTTCACCACTTTGGCAACGCGGTTGATACCAACCAAGCGTTCGATCAGTTCTGGTTCTTCTCTTGTTTGTTCCTGCGGAGCATTACGAGCCATAATTCTATGTCCTTCCTTAAACCTTTAAAATTCCAGTCCGCCTTCGCGTGCACCATCGGCCAATGCTTTTACACGGCCATGATACAAATAGCGACCCCGGTCAAATACAATTTTTTGTACGCCTGCTTTTTTCGCACGCTTGGCAACTTCCTTGCCAACTTCGGCAGCGGCATCTCTGGTCGCGCCGTTTTTCAATTTCTCGCGCAAATCTTTATCCAGCGTAGAAGCCGAAGCAACCGTAATACCCTTAAGATCATCAATCACTTGCGCATAAATCTGCTTGCCCGAACGATACACGGACAAACGGGGACGCGTTTCGCGGTTTGGATTGCGATCCATATTCACGCGGCGGATTTTATTGCGCGTGCGGTAACTGCGTCTTTGATTGGATGTTAATTTTGCCATAGCAAACCTCTTAACTTCTTTCCTTTTTAAAATTCCCGGTTTTCCGAGAAATAAAATTATACTTTCTTTTACAAGATCCCTGCTTCACAGGGATAAATTTGTCTAAATATTTTGCCGGCGGCAAAATCAAGACAGCATTTATTTCTTCTTACCTTCTTTACGCAGGATATATTCATCCGCATAACGAATACCCTTGCCTTTAAAAGGCTCAGGCGGTTTAAATCCTCTGATCTTTGCGGCAACATGACCAACAAGCTGCTTATCAATACCGCTCACGGTAATATTCACCTGCTTTTCCACCTCGACTTGAATGCCTTGCGGAATGTCATAGCGCACTTCATGGGAAAAACCGAGTGACATTACAAGCGTTTGGCCCTGCAAATTCGCACGGTAACCAACCCCTTTGATCTCAAGCTGTTTTTTGTAGCCTTCATTAACGCCGACAACAATATTATTTACAAGCGTGCGCATGGTCGGCCAGATTTGTCCGGCAAAACGGCTGTCATTTTTAGCAGAAAGCTTCACAACTTTAGATGTCTTACCCTCATCATTGGCAACCTCGTCCAATTGAACGGCCACTTCATCATGTACAGTCATGGACAATTCGCCCAGCTTGCCTTTTGCTTTTACATCCTGACCATTCACCTGAATTTCAACACCTTCAGGAATAGCAACAGGGTTCTTTCCAATACGTGACATTGCTTTTCACCTTTTCCTTTAAAATACCTGGCACAAAATTTCGCCGCCGATATTTGCCGCGCGCGCTTTGCTGTCAGGAATCACACCTTGTGGTGTCGATAAAACCAAAATACCAAGCCCGTTATAAAAACGCGGCATGTCTTTTACATTCGTGTAAATACGGCGACCGGGTTTTGACACACGGTCAATCTTACGAATAACGCCGCGACCTTCGGCGTATTTCAAGAAAACTTCAATGTCTTTCTTGTTATTGTCGAGGTCAACGATCTTGTAATCGCGGATAAAGCCTTCTTCTTTCAAAACCTTACACACATTTTCATGCAGTTTCGAAAATGGCGCACGAATAGAGGGTTTTGCAACCATCTGCCCGTTTCTGATGCGGGTCAACAAATCTCCAAGGGGATCATTCATAGACATATCTCAATCCTCCTACCAACTGGATTTCACAACGCCCGGCAATTCTCCGCGTGATGCAAGATCACGCAAAGCAATACGGGACAGGTTAAACTTACGGTAATAAGAGCGCGGGCGGCCGGTCAAGGCACAACGGTTACGCATACGCACCTTGGAAGAATTGCGGGGCAATTCAGCCAGCTTCAAAGAAGCCTGGAACCGCTCTTCCGGTGCGACGCTTTTATCGCGAATAATCGCTTTCAACTCGGCACGCTTGTTTTTATAGCGATTTACGAGCTTTTTGCGTTTTTTATCGCGCTCTATCATACATACTTTTGCCATGTGCTAATTTTCCTTTTCGCTCTTTTAAAAGTATTCTTCTTTAGTTTTTAAACGGCAATTTGAAATGCTTGAGCAATTCTTTTGCCTCTTCATTTGATTTTGCCGATGTACAAATCACAATATCCAGACCGCGGATCTGATCAACTTTATCGTAATCAATTTCCGGAAAAATAATGTGCTCTTTCATGCCCATCGCATAATTTCCACGCCCATCAAAGCTTTTGCCATTAATACCGCGGAAGTCACGGATACGGGGCATGGCAATAGTGACCAGGCGATCTAAAAATTCATACATACGCTCGCGGCGCAATGTCACTTTACAACCAATCGCCATACCATCGCGGATCTTGAAAGACGCATTGGATTGACGGGCTTTTGTAATCACAGGCTTTTGACCGGCAATCAGCGCCATATCATTGGCTGCATTTTCAATATGCTTGCGGTCTTGTGTGGCCGCGCCAACACCCATATTCAAAACAATCTTTTCCAGTTTCGGCACTTCGTGCTTGTTGGAATAGTTGTACTTGTCCTGCATCGCCTTGGCGATTTCGTTTTCGTATAATTCCTGATAACGTGGTTTTGCCATTTTTTTTCTCGCTTACGTTATTCTTTATTCTACAGTTTCACCGGACTTTTTCGCGACGCGCATTTTCTTGCCGTCTTTCAAAGTCTTGTAACCTATGCGCGTTGCAACGCCTTTTTTCGGGTCCACCAATGCCACGTTGGACACGTGAATGCTGCGCTCTTTTTTCTCGATACCGCCAGCCGACATTTGCGTGGGCTTATTGTGTCGTGTGACCATATTAATGCCTTGCACAATAATGCGTGATTCCGAAGGAATAGCCTTCAGGACTTCGCCTTTGGCGCCTTTGTCTTTACCAGTCAGGACGACAACTTTGTCGCCTTTTTTAATTTTCATCTTTGGCTGTGTCATGTTCTACAAACCTTCTTTTTCAAATTCCCTGATTACAGCACTTCACCGGCCAGAGAGATAATTTTCATGTAACCTTTGGCGCGCAATTCACGGGTCACGGGCCCAAAAATACGAGTTCCAAGAGGCTCGCCATTGGCATTGATAATCACGCAAGCATTACTATCAAAACGGATTTTTTCACCATAAGCACGTTGCAAGCCGAATTTCGAGCGCACAATCACAGCGCGGCGAACATCGCCTTTTTTCACACGGCCGCGCGGAATAGCATCCTTAACAGATACCACCACAACATCGCCAATATTGGCCGTGCGGCGCTTTGATCCGCCAAGAACCTTTACGCATTGCACTTGTCTTGCACCACTGTTATCCGCAACATCCATGCGGGATTGCATCTGGATCATTTTTTATCATCCTTCTTAGCAGTTGTTTTCTTCGCTACCGTTTTCTTGTCGGCAGGCTTTTTTGCTTCGTCCTTTTTAGGAGCGGCTTTTTTGCTTTCCGTTTTTTCTGCAGGCTTGGCAGTTTCTTTCTTGGGCTCTGCTTTCTTGGCCGCAGGCTTGGAAGCTGTTTTTTCCTTTTTGATTTCAGGCTCTTTTCCGTCAATCAAAACTGTCCAGCGCTTGGTCTTTGAGATCGGGCGGCATTCGATAATCTGCACG
The DNA here is from genome assembly GCA_046541095.1 of Alphaproteobacteria bacterium. Classification (GTDB taxonomy): domain Bacteria; phylum Pseudomonadota; class Alphaproteobacteria; order Micavibrionales; family Micavibrionaceae; genus UBA2638. The sequence goes on along the minus strand of JBKHDZ010000044.1, from coordinate 6,049 downwards.
CGGTCGCCGGCTTTAAAATGATTATTCTCATCATGCGCACAATATTTATCGCTGCGCTTCACGTATTTTTTGTAAACGGGGTGTCTAAAACGACGCTCGATAGACACGGTTACCGTCTTATCGGTTTTATCGCTGACTACATTTCCTTCAAGTATACGACGTGGCATATATCTTACTCCTTATATCCTTTAAGCCGCTTTGGTCTTTTTAGAAGCCTGGGCTGTCGTTTTCTTCTTTGCCGGCGCTTTCTTTACAGGGGCAGGCGCATTCAGCAAAGTTTTAATTTGAGCCACCATACGGCGCTTTTTACGGATATCGGATGTATTGTCCAATGTTCCGTTCTTCTTTTGAAAGCGCAGATTCATCTGATCCTTGCGTGTATCCAAAAGCAGTTTTTGTAGCTCGTCTTGCGACTTTGATTTCAAATCATCCAGTTTCATAACCAAATTTCCTTAACTTCCTTAACCACCAACGCGGCTGACAAATTTTGTTTTGACCGGCAATTTCATGGCTGCCAGATCGAACGCTTCACGGGCCAGCTCTGCAGAAACACCATCAAGCTCAAACATAATGCGACCAGGTTTTACACGGGCTGCCCAATATTCAGGAGAACCTTTACCTTTACCCTGACGAACCTCAAGAGGTTTCGATGTCACAGGCACATCCGGGAAAATGCGAATAAATACTTTACCCTGACGACGCAAGTGACGTGTAATCGCACGGCGGGCCGCTTCAATCTGGCGGGCCGTCACACGATTGGGGGTCATAGCCTTCAAACCATATGCACCAAAATTCAATGAGGTGCCACCTTTCGCATTACCGTGGATACGGCCTTTGTGCTGCTTGCGGTGTTTAAACTTCTTAGGGGCTAGCATTGTTTTTCCCTTTTATTCCATTTCGTTTACACAAAAAAAATCAAATCACATGGACTTTTTATTTTTCTCAAAACAAGAGTTCCCATATGGTTGTTCTTTACCAGAACTATCAAAAGTAGCGCGGACTATACCGCAGGTTTTTGAAAATTGCCAGAACTTTTTTTACAAATTCAAAAAGTTCCGAAAATCATCTTTATTTTCTAGGACCTTTCGTGTCCTCGCGGCGCGGAGCGCCACCCTGGTTGTCGGCAATACGCTTATCACGGGCCATCGGATCATGTTCCAGAACATCACCTTTGTATAACCAAACTTTTACGCCAATAATTCCGTATGTGGTCAGCGCTTCGGCAAAACCGTAATCCAGATCGGCGCGCAATGTGTGTAGCGGCACGCGGCCTTCACGGTACCATTCGGTCCGCGCAATATCAGCGCCGCCCAAACGGCCTGATACGTTCAAACGAATTCCGAGCGCACCAAAACGAAGCGCAGATTGCACAGCACGTTTCATAGCGCGGCGGAAAGATACGCGGCGCTCTAATTGCTGGCACACACCTTCGGCCACCAGCTGGGCATCAACCTCGGGCTTGCGAATTTCAACAATATTCAAGGACACATCACCAGCGGCGCGGCTTGACAGACGTTGACGCAACTTTTCAATATCGGCGCCTTTTTTACCGATAATAACACCGGGACGGGCTGTATAGATTGTCACACGTGTATTCTTGGCCGCACGCTCGATAATCACTTTTGAAATACCGGCCGCTTTCAATTCTTCTTGAATATATTCGCGCAATTTCAAATCTTCGACCAGCTTTTCGGCATAGTCATCACCGGCATACCAGCGGGAATCCCACGTCCGGTTAATACCTACTCTCAAGCCTATTGGATTAATCTTCTGTCCCATAAAGTTCGCTCCTTATTACGCGTCTTGTTCTTTAACCACGATGGTCATGTTGGAAAATTTCTTTTCGATGCGGGCGGCGCGGCCACGAGCACGGGCACGGAAACGCTTCATGCGGATTGTTTTTCCGACATGCGCTTCTGACACCACCAGATTGTCCACATCCAGGCCGTGATTGTTTTCGGCATTGGCAATGGCACTTTGCAAAAGCTTGCGCACATCAACGGCGGCCCGCTTTTTCGAAAATTCCAAATCTACCAGTGCACGGCCCGCATTTTTGCCGCGGATTGTCTGCGCCAGCAAATTCAGTTTTTGCTGTGATCCACGGAAATATTTTCCGTAGGCGCGCGCCTCTTTCTCGCTTGTACGGGCTGGATTTTTTTGCTGTCCCATTGTTTTAATCCTTACTTAAACTTACGCTAAAATAGTTTACTTCTTCGCTTTTTTATCGGCACCATGCCCATGATATGTGCGCGTTGGTGCGAACTCACCCAGCTTATGACCGATCATCTGGTCTGTCACAAGAACAGGAATGAATTTCTGGCCGTTATGCACACCAAATGTCAAACCGATCATATTCGGCAAAATCGTGCTGCGGCGTGACCAAGTTTTGATCACGGTATTTTTACCGGCTGATCTGGCTTCCTCGACTTTTTTGAGCAAGCTTTTTTCAACAAAAGGGCCTTTCCAAACTGAACGTGCCATATCTAAATTTCCTTACCTTAATTATTTCTTACGACGTCTGATAATAAATTTATCAGTTGCTTTATTCTTACGTGTTTTCGCACCCTTGGTTGGTTTACCCCAAGGAGATACAGGGTGACGACCACCCGATGATTTACCCTCACCACCACCATGCGGGTGGTCAATCGGGTTCATCACAACGCCGCGAACGCTCGGGCGCTTGCCTTTCCAGCGTGTGCGACCGGCTTTACCATCATTGGTGTTCATGTGGTCAGGATTGGAAACTGCTCCAACCGTTGCCATACACTCACCGCGCACAATTCGCAATTCACCGGAAGTCAGTTTAATCTGGGCATAGCCCTGATCACGGCCAACAAGCTGGGCGAATGTTCCGGCACTGCGCACCATTTGGCCACCTTTACCGGGCTTCATTTCAATATTGTGAATGATCGTCCCCACAGGCATGCGGCGCAATTCCATCGCATTACCGGGTTTCACATCCACTTTTTCACCAGCCACAACTTTATCACCAACAGCCAAACGTTGCGGCGCCAGAATATAGCGCTTTTCACCATCGCTGTATTCGATCAAAGCAATGAAAGCCGTGCGGTTTGGGTCATATTCAATGCGCGCAACTGTGCCTTCCATATCGCGCTTGTCACGCTTCCAGTCGATCAAACGGTAACGGCGCTTGTGACCACCACCAATATGGCGCGATGTGATGCGACCCGTATTGTTACGGCCACCTGTTTTCGTCAATCCTTCGGTCAAGCTCTTCTCGGGCTTGCCTTTGTGCAAATCCTTGCGATCAATCTGAACCAGCTGACGCTGACCTGGTGATCTTGGTTTAAATTGTTTTAATGCCATTTTACTTCTTCCTTTTGCTCGTTTTCGGCGAAGCCGCCATAGTTTAAATTTTTATCAGTGCTTCCAAAGCCGCCTTGTTTGCTTCCGCTTGCATTCTGGCTTTCAATTCCTCGAAACCCCGTGCAATATGTTTGTCATGATTGAATTCTTCACCAGCTGCTTCGGCGATCTGCTTTCCTAATTTTCTGGAAGCTTCACTTAACGTCGAATTTGAAACAGTAAGATCAAGTTCAATCTTCATACAAGTTATACTCCGGTTCCTGTATCAATCATCTGGCCTTCTTCCAGTGTAACGATCGCTTTTTTAAAATCGTTACGGCGGCCCATAATACCGCGGAAGCGTTTTGTTTTACCTTTTTGGATCATGGTGTTTACACCTTTCACCTTTACACCGAACAATGCTTCTACCGCATCTTTAATCTGCGGCTTGGTCGCATCCTTGCGTACGCGGAAAGTCACTTGACCATGTTCAGAGCCCATCGTTGCTTTTTCAGTGATATGGGGCGCATCAATAACCTGATACATCCACTCGGCAATTTCTTTTTTCGCTTTAGCCATTGTTCTTAACCTTTCAACTTTTCGGTAATATCGTTCACGGCCTGCTTTGTCAAAACCAGCGTATCGCGGCGCAGGATATCATAAACATTCGCCCCTTGGGATGGCAAAACATCAATCAAAGGAATATTGGCTGTGGCTCTTGCAAAATTAACATCAATTTCAGCGCCGCCAACTATAACGGCAGATGTCAATTCCATCTTTTTCAAGGCTTCAGCCATCGGCTTTGTTTTGTGCGTTTTTACCGTGGCATCATCGATAATAATCAACTTACCATCAGCCGCCTTGGCAGAAAGTGCCATTTTCAAAGCCAGCTTACGTACTTTCTTTGGCAAATCAACCGCATGTGAGCGTACCACAGGGCCAAAAACAACAGCGCCCCCGCGGTCAATATTACGCTTCAAATCACCGGCACGTGCGCGGCCAGTTCCTTTTTGCGCCCAGGGCTTTTTACCTGTGCCGCTAATTTCATGGCGCTGCTTGGCCTTGTGTGTGCCACTGCGACGCTTGGCCAGCTGATAATTCACCATGCGGTGTAAAATATCAGGGCGGACTTCCACGCCGAAAATACTTTTATCCAAAGTAATATCGCCGGCTGCTTTATTCTCTAATGTTTTGACTGCAACTTTCATGGCTTAGTCCTTCTTTTCTTCTGAGGTTTGTTCCTCTGCCTTTGCTTCTTCTGCCTGATTATCGGCAGGAGCATCATTCTTGGCTTCGGCTTTTTCTTCATTGGCTGCAGGCTTGGCAGCTTCAATAATACCCGCCGGCATTGGCACGCCATCCGGCAACGCCTTTTTCACCGCATCGGTAATATACACCCAGCCGCTCTTCGCGCCCGGTACCGCGCCCTTTACCAAAATCAGATTATCTTCTTCGTCAATAGCAACGACTTGAAGATTTTGCGTTGTGACACGCTCATTACCAAGCTGTCCGGCCATTTTCTTGCCTTTAAAAACCTTACCCGGCTCCTGACACTGACCGGTCGAACCATGGGCACGGTGAGAAATGGATACACCGTGCGAAGCACGCATACCACCAAAATTGTGGCGCTTCATCGCTCCGGCAAAACCTTTACCAATAGATGTTCCGCATACATCGACAAACTGACCGGGCACAAAATGCCTGGCGCCCAGCTCGGCACCAATCTCCAGCAGATTTTCGTTGGAAACACGGAATTCGGCCAGTTTCTTTTTAGGCTCAACCTTGGCTTTTGCAAAATGACCACGATTGGCTTTAGAAACGCGCTTGACCTTGGCTTTACCCACACCCAGCTGAACAGCGCTATAGCCATCCTTATCTTCATTGCGCACAGCCACAACCTGACAGCCATCCACTTTCAAAACTGTCACAGGAATATGACGCCCATCTTCATCAAAGATACGTGTCATCCCTTCTTTACGTGCAATAAGTCCAGTTCTCATTTTCTTTTTCCTTTCCAGAGGTTGGGACCACCCCAACTTAGCAAAACTCTAAAAGAGCAATTTCATTTTTAAGTTCCAATCAAAAGACCGGAGCGCCATCATCAAGCCTTTAAGCAGCTTGTTGCTGACCGATTTTGATTTCCACATCCACACCTGCGGCCAAATCAAGCTTCATCAAAGCATCGATTGTTTGCGGTGTCGGATCCAGAATATCCAGCAAGCGTTTATGTGTACGCATTTCCCATTGTTCCTGAGAACGCTTATCAACGTGCGGGGAGCGTATCACACAAAACTTTTTAATTTTGTTTGGCAAAGGCACAGGTCCACGAACCAGCGCGCCAGTACGCTTTGCTGTATTTACGATCTCGCTAGAGGCCTGATCCAGAACCCTGTGATCGAAAGCCTTCAGAGTAATACGTATTGTTTGTGCATCCATTTTATAATCCTAACTTTGCCCGCATTTCGGAAATTTGGTCGAAAGTTTCAGAAACCTCAACCTGCAATCCATCTTTAGATACCCATTTTTCACCTGCAACGGGAACCTTTAGAGTTAAGGTAGAACCAGTACTTGTTTCTGCTACCATGGCAATATCAAAAGCATTTACCAAACGACGCTTTCCATCTAAAGCAGTCAAAGTCAAATCAGCTATTTTTAAATTTTTATTTTTATTGAACATAGTAATATCTCCTTACTCAATAATCTTGGAAACCACGCCGGCGCCCACTGTGCGGCCGCCTTCACG
>JBKHDZ010000043.1:0-14030 GCA_046541095.1 Alphaproteobacteria bacterium | reverse complement strand
ACCTTTTTTCTTTCGCGCCAGATTATGGAGGAACTCTCTTAACCGCCCATTTCCCGCGCAGCTATATTGATGTCAACCGCGCCGCCGATGATATAGACAGCGACCTTTTGCATGGCGGCTATTGGCCGGAGCATCAATTCGGCCCTATTGATCCGACCTCCCGCTCTGATGCGGGGATCGGGCTCATCAGGCGGCTGGTCAAACCCGGCGTGCCTGTTTATGACCGCTATCTTTCGGCCGAAGAAATACAAGCCCGCATTCAAACCTGTTACAACCCCTATCATACAGCGCTGGAAGGTTTGATTGAACAGGCGCATTACAATTTCGGGGAAGTCTGGCACATTAATTGTCACTCCATGCCCCATTCTTCGGCGCGTCCACGCATGCCGCGCGGCATTCAAGGGATGCAAGCTCGCCATAGTGATTTCGTGATCGGCGATAGAGATGCCAGCACAGCCAATCAGGATTTCACGCATACCTTGCGCGATTACCTAAAAAAACTTGGCTACCATGTCAGCATTAATGATCCTTTTAAGGGTGTGGAACTGGTGCGGCGCTATTCAAACCCCGCGCGCGGGCGGCACTCCATTCAGATCGAGATTAACAAATCGCTGTACATGGATGAAGAAACCGGTGAGAAAAACCGTAATTATACAGCACTGAAAAGCGATATCGAAAAACTGGTTGCCTTTATTGCCGGCTATGCCAGCGAACATCTCGTGCCAAAAGCCGCGGATTGATCTGTTTGAAGGAACCTCTCGCTTAACAACGCGTTGGCACTTTAAATAAAAAGGAGCCACAAAATCATGTCACAGCAAAAACTGGAAAACCCGCCCAGAAATAAAGAGGAATATAACCGCCAGAAAGGCCCCGTGCCGATGCTGGCCATTCTTATTTCTCTTGGCCTAATAGCCGCAGGAGCGCTGTTTTTCTTTAATGTGGCGTTCCCGTATTTCGGGGAATAGGAAGGTTAGCACTCTTCAAAAATGCCGGCGTGTTTTTTCAGCGCCGTATCCAGCGCATCAAAATCATGCACTTTGCCCAAATCCGCCAAGCTCGTCACGCCATGCTCTTTTATACCGCAAGGCACAATGCCGCCAAAATGTGAGAGATCGGGATTAACATTTATCGCTATGCCATGAAGCGTGACCCAGCGGCGAATACGTACGCCGATCGCGGCGATCTTATCCTCGCGCCCCTCATCGCGCTTAACCCAAATGCCTACGCGCCCGCAACGCCGCTCACCTTTGACATCAAATTCGGCCAGTGTACGTATAATCCATTCTTCCAACTGCCAGACATATTTTTTCACATCCGGCTTTTTCTGGCGGCGTTTTAAATCCAGCATCACATAGGCCACACGTTGTCCCGGGCCGTGATAGGTGTACTCCCCGCCGCGCCCCGCCTCATATACCGGAAAACGATTATCCAGTAAATCACTATCCTTTGCGCTCGTTCCGGCTGTATAAAGCGGCGGATGCTCCAAAAGCCAGATACATTCCGCCGCCTCGCCGTTGTGAATGGCCTCCACACGCTTATTCATAAACGCAAGCGCATCAGCGTATTCAACCGGATTTTTGGAGAATTTCCATTCCATGTGCATGTGATATTTTATTTCCCGAAACTTGACAAGTTGAATTAGAATAAACTAATTTTGAATAATGTCAGGGATTAAAATATTTAACGAAATTGTATCAAACCCGGCCAATTATGATGTCCAGGGTGAAGAATACGAAAAAAGTGAAAAAGCAAACGCCGATCTTCAAGAGCGTTTTTCAAACTTGCTGGAAGCGATTGAAGATTTTTCAGCCAGCTATGCCTATGATTATTTTCATGCCGAAGGTCTGGAACCAGAGGATCTGGAAAGACACCCGGAAGGGCTTCTGGAACATAAGCCCATACAAAATTTGCAGAAAATAAACAGCGATAAAGTCCTTAGCGAGCATGGGCTTCAATTTATGGATATGGTGACAGAGGCCGCCATTTTATTGAATTGCGACACACAGGATATTTATGGTGCTTTTGGTTTTTCCGATAAGGCCATATATGAAACTTTTGGCAATTTGGGTATTCACAAAAACGAATTGAATGATGGCGATGCTATCCAGATTTTATCCGGTATTCATAGTGAAATATCCGCTCAGCTGGAAGAATTATCCACTGGTCGGCGGAGTTGCGAAACGGCAATCAGCCAAAGCCTGGATAGGAAAAAAGCCGGAGCGATGTACGCCGAGCCAAGCGAGCCTTAGACTTCTCCACCCCCAAAGCACAGAATAAATTTAAGTTCTTGCCGACCATTAAACTATTTGCTAACTATCTATTTCCCGATTTTTCGCGGCCGTGGCGGAATCGGTAGACGCGCAGCGTTGAGGTCGCTGTGGGAGTTAAATCCCGTGGAGGTTCAAGTCCTCTCGGCCGCACCAATCCCCAAAGGGTGATTACTGGTAATAATTGCACTAGGCTCGGGTGAAGTGGACCTCCACTTTTTTATAAAGGCATGCTCGTGCAAGCACGACATGCCGAGGTTCAAGTCCTCTCGGCCGCACCATGCTTCGCAGCTTGGTGAGCGAAGCGAACTTAGCGAGAAGCATGCCCTGCGTAGCCAAAGGCGAAGCATGGGCCTTTAAAACGCTTCGCATGGCACGCCATTTTCATTATATTATAAATATGTATTTCGTTTACCTGCTAAAAAGTAAAAATCATCCTGATCAAAGATATATTGGCGTCACCCAAAATTTACAAAAACGTCTTGAGCAGCATAATAATGGCCAATCCACACACACTTCAAAATTCATGCCTTGGACCATAGAAATGTATTTGGCATTTAACGACAAAGACAAGGCTTACAGTTTCGAACAATATCTAAAATCCCATTCAGGCAAAGCCTTCGCCAGTAAAAGATTTTTGTAAAATCAAAATTTTCAATTTTTTCCACCTACAAAACAAGTCATTGAAACAAAACATCGTTTCAACTTACCCACAAAACCATACATAAACCACCCACTATAAAGCCCACAACTTTTTGATTTTAAAGAGGTTTTTAGGCTTTGCGCGCAAGAAAAATGTGTTACTCTAAAATTATAAACAGAGCAACAAAGATTTAAACGCTCTTTAGATTTCTTTCACGAGTTATCTTTGAAAATTTAAATCTGCACTGTTTATCAAGAAGAATAACATAGCTTTATTGCTTTCCCTTATTCTTCTGAAAAGACCGCACCAATCGGTGCCAGTTTAAAAACTTGCTTATGCGTTTTCGTATAAACACTTTTAAATTGGATGCTAACGGTTGATACGGCACTTTTCAAAACGGTCTTACGACCAAGATGCGGCCTGTTGGGTGCTCGTTATAAAGAAGCTATAGATAAACTATTGGTTTACCGATATTTTGATATTTCTTCCAGAGCAACTAACAGGTCGTTTTCTTTTCTTCATCTCTAGTTTTGCACCATCACACCCCAACAAACCAAGCTTTTTACCGCACTGCACAAACTCTTTCATCTTGCAGTTTTCAAGGCGGTTTGTTATTGCATAATCTTCATTAATTTAGACACGGACAAAAGCACACCCCATGACCAAGCAAGACAAAGACGCATTTCGTCAGGATGCACTGGATTACCACAAATATCCAAAGCCCGGTAAAATCTCGATCAAGCCGACAACCACGCTGTCAAACCAGCGCGATCTGGCGCTTGCCTATTCCCCGGGTGTGGCCGCTCCGTGCGAAGAAATCGAAAAAGATCCGCTGACCGCTTATGATTACACGGCCAAGGGTAATCTGGTTGCCGTTATCTCCAACGGAACGGCCGTGCTTGGTCTTGGCTCGATTGGTGCGCTGGCATCCAAACCCGTCATGGAAGGAAAATCCGTTCTTTTCAAAAAATTCGCGGGGCTTGATTCCATCGATATTGAAATCGAGGAACAGGATATTGATAAATTTGTCGATGCGGTTGCGGCGATGGAGCCAACCTTTGGCGGTATCAATCTGGAAGACATCAAGGCGCCTGAATGTTTTGAAATAGAGCGCCGCCTGCGCGAGCGCATGAATATTCCCGTCTTTCATGATGACCAGCATGGCACAGCGATTATCGTAACAGCAGCCTTTAAAAACTGGATTGAATATTCCGGCCGCGATATCAAGAAAATCAAACTTGTTGCCAATGGCGCCGGCGCCTCGGCGATTGCCTGCCTGACCCTTTTGGTCGAAGCGGGATTGCCCAAAGAAAATATTATTGTCTGCGACCGCAGCGGTGTTGTTTATGAGGGCCGCAATGAAGGCATGGACCCGGCCAAGGAAAAATTCGCTGTCAAAACCGATAAACGCACATTGGATGATGCGATGAAAGATGCCGATGTCTTTTTGGGTCTTTCGGCCGCGGGCGCGGTTTCCAAATCCATGGTCAAATCCATGGCCGATAAACCGCTGATTATGACACTGGCCAATCCAACGCCTGAAATCATGCCCGAAGAAGTGCGCGAAGTGCGCGATGATGCCATTATCTGCACGGGCCGCTCTGATTATTCCAATCAGGTAAATAATGTATTGTGCTTCCCCTTTATTTTCCGCGGCGCGCTGGATGTCGGGGCTACCGCTATTAACGAGGAAATGAAACTGGCTTGCGTGGAGGCGATTGCCGCGCTTGCCCGCAAGGAAGCCTCCGCCGAAGTGGCCGCCGTGTACAGCGATGAGAATCTGACTTTCGGCCCCGAATACCTCATCCCCAAGCCATTTGATCCGCGTTTGATCGTTGATCTGCCTGTGGCTGTTGCCAAAGCCGCCATGCAAACAGGTGTTGCCACCCGCCCGATCACTGATTTTGAAGGCTACGAACAAAAACTTCGTGAATTCTTTATTCGCTCGCAACTGGTTATGCGCCCAATTATCACCCGCGCAAAGGCCGATCCGAAACGTGTTGTATATTCCGAAGGCGAAGAAGAAAACGTCCTGCAAGCCGTTCAGGGCATTATTGATGACGGCACGGCCGAGCCTATTGTGATTGGCCGCCGCAAAGTCGTGGAAAATCGCATCAAGCGCCTTGGCCTCCGTATTAAAATTGATCAGGATTTCCAGCTTGTTGATCCCGAAGATGACCCGCGCTACCGCGATTACTGGGAAAGCTATCTCGGCCTGATGGAACGCCGCGGTGTAACGCCCGCAACGGCCCGCTATCGCGTACGCACAAGCCCGACCGTTATTGCCACCTTGCTGGTGCATAAAGGCGAGGCTGATGCCATGATTTGCGGAACGGTTGGCCAGTATCACCGCCATTTGCGCCATATCAAGGATGTAATCGGCCTGAAACCCGGCGTGGAAACACCTGCCGCGCTGAATGCCCTGCTTTTATCCAAAGGCACATATTTCTTCTGTGATACGCAGATTAATCCGAACCCCAGCATTGCGCAGATTTCGGAAATGACCTTGCTGGCGGCCGAAGAAGTGCGCCGCTTTGGTATTCATCCCAAAGTCGCCCTGCTCTCGCAATCCAATTTCGGGGCCACCGATACCGAAAGCTCTATCAAAATGCGCAGCGCCTATGCCGATATCCGTATGCGCGACCCACATTTGGAAATTGACGGGGAAATGCAGGCCGATGCCGCGCTTTCCGAAGAAATCCGCAAGGAGATCATGCCCAATTCAAACCTGAGCGGCCAAGCCAACCTCTTTATCATGCCCAATGTCGAAAGCGCCAATATCTCTTTCAACATGATGAAAGTTCTGGGTGAAGGGGTCAGCATCGGGCCGCTATTGCTTGGTGTGTCCCGCCCTGCGCATATCTTAACGCCGGCTGTTACTCCGCGCGGTATTATCAACGCCACCTGTCTGGCCGTTGTTGCCGCCCAAGTGCAGGAAGCCGAGATGAATGATGAAGATGCCCAACGCAAAGCGGCCGTACATCATTTGTAAAAAAAGTAAGAAGCAATCATGGCTTTTAAAAGATTAAAAGATGCAGCCATTCATTCCGGTTTTACCGGCGCCCTTTGGGGCGCCACTGCGGGTTTTTTAACCACCAGCCCTTTGGTGGCGTTATTCACGGCCAGCGCCATAGGTGGTTACGAGTTTTACCAGCAAGCAAAATCTGTGAACTCAAACGATCACACGCCTTAGATAGAGGCGCTAAAGCCTGCGCAGCATCCAAAACCACAAAAATCACGCGTGCAAGGCGGAACAAAATCTTGTAAGCTGTTGTTCTTAAATAAGGAACGCGCAAGGAATGTCCAATACCCCGCCCATAACAGAAGATTTCAGAAGCGAAACGGAGATTGAAGAAAATCCGTTTCGTTTATCCGACGAGGAAATCAAGGAAGTTACGGAAGCCATCCGCGCGCAGGATGCCGATACGGTTCATGCTGTAATTGAAGAGCTAAACCCCGCCGACACGGCAGAACTGATCGAGAAATTTGCCGAAGAAGACCGGCGCGAATTGCTGGATATGTATAGCGACCAGCTTTCACCCGCAACCTTCTCCGAACTTGACCCCGAATTGCGCCGTCAGGCCCTGATGAATATGCAAGCCGCCGATGTGGCCGGTATTATTTCCGAGCTGGAAAGTGATGATGCGCTAGATATTATCGAAGATCTGGATGAAGATTTTCAAAAACAGATCATCCATAAACTATCATCCAAAACGCGCCTTGCCCTTGAAGAGGGTTTAAGTTTCCCCGAGGATTCTGCCGGGCGATTAATGCAGCGCGAAGTGGTGGCCGTCCCCGAATTCTGGAGCGTTGGGAAAACCATTGATTATTTGCGCAATATGGCCGAAGAACTGCCCGATGATTTCTTTGATATCATTGTGGTCAGCCCCTCTTACCACGTAACAGGGGAAATTCCTTTGAACCGCATCATCTGCGCGCGGCGCGATGTTAAACTCACCGATTTGAAACTGGATGATGCCCACCCTATTCCCGCAGAGATGGATCAGGAAGATGTGGCCGATATTTTCCGCCGCGATAATATCCTCTCCGCCCCCGTGGTGGATGAAAACGGGCGTTTGCTCGGTATTATCACGATTGATGACATTATCGATGTTATTGATGAAGAGGCGCATGAAGACATCATGAAAATGGCCGGTGTGGAGCATGGCGACCTCTACCGCGCTGTTTTATCCACCACCACAACGCGCTTTCGCTGGCTTTTTGTCAATCTTCTGACCGCCATTCTGGCCTCGGCTGTTATTTCTTTCTTTGATGCCACGATCGAACAAATCGTAGCCCTGGCCGTCTTGATGCCGATTGTGGCCTCAATGGGCGGCAATGCGGGAACGCAGGCCCTGACCGTGGCTGTCCGCTCGCTCGCCACCAAAGAAGTATCCGATGCCAATAAATGGCGCATTATCGGCAAGGAAAGCCTTGTCGGCACGTTTAACGGTATTCTCTTTGCCCTGCTCGCGGGGCTAGCCACAGCCATCTGGTTCGGCTCGCCCATGCTCGGCATTGTGATTGCCCTTGCCATGGTTATTAATCTGGTTGTTGCCGGAGCGTGCGGCGCCGCTATTCCCATTCTTCTGCAACGCGCAGGGGCAGACCCCGCCGTAGCTTCGGCTGTTGTCCTGACCACAGTAACAGATGTGGTTGGATTCTTCGCATTTTTGGGCCTTGCGGCGATGATGCTTTTATAAGTTTCTGCTTGCCACCCCTTTGACACCCCTTTCGTAAAATGCTTTAACAGAACTCCAAAAATATTATAAAGGGAGAAGTAAAAACATGTCTATGAAAGCACCAGCCCTCGCTTTGAGCGCCGTATTGGCTTTGGCCGCTTGTAAAGGGGAAGAAGAAGAAAAATCCACCAACACCAATGAAAATGCCGCCACAGAACAAAGCGCGGAAACACCGGGCAATCAGGTCAGCCTGATAGATCAGTATTTACTGGCACTTGATATTCCTGCAACGCGCGACGGAGAAGAGTTTACAGTGAGCGTGAACGCTTATTGCAATAAAGTGGAAAAGGATGCCGATTACGTCGAAAACTGCACTCAGGCCGCGACTGATTACATTCAGGAAGGCTTTATGTGCAAACGCGCCCCAATAGCCCCCGCCGCCGTGCGCATTAACAATCAGGAAATTGTAGAGCGCGGTTTAACCGGGAATTATAGAGAATTTCCAACGCAATATCTTTATACGCAAGAAGAACTGGAAGAGGATATTCTTGCAAATAATAAACGTTTCAACAAAGACAATTTCTTTGTCATCACAGATATTGATAATCTGGATGCGGCAAGCGTGACATATTTCACCGGTGAGCCTCCGCAAGGCCCACTATGTGATTAATGCATGCCTGCAAAGATAACCATTTTAAAGCGCCGTGAAATTAATCCTTCGCGGCGTTTTTCTTATCGTCATCAGGCTTGGCCCATAATTTACGCCGTCCGTGCGACCAGTCTATAAACGGCTTTTCCACGCAAATGTATAAAAGGCTTGCCGCCATACAGCAAAGCCCCAGAAAAAACGGTAAATACAATGCATACATAACGGGCGGGCTAAAGGCATAGATATCGATAACGCGCACCGCAATCATTTCGGCCAGATACAACATGGGCAAATGCACAAGATAAAGGCTGTAGGAAATAAGGGCGATGAAATATAGAAACCTGCCTGTAAACAGCTTATAGCCATAACAATGACTTAAAAGTCCCATCATCATAGCGGCAAAGCCCAGCGCGATAAAAAACGGTAACCACATTTTATCAAAATACGATACGTGTAAATCTACAAGCGGCGCAGAAAAGGCAAAAAAACCAATGAGCGCCAGACCGCCGTAAAAACATCCATTGGCCATGACAGGCTTTTTAAATAGCGCCATAATGGAAGGAGCGTTATATATCAGTCCGCATATCATCCCGAATAAAAGCCCGTCGAGCGATAAATGAAAAGCTGTGCGCAAGTTAAAAAAATACGGAGCATAATCATTAAAATCCTCCATCCAATACTCGATGCTATAAAACCGCAAAGCAAGAAGAGCGCCGAGAAGAGTTGCCACCGCGCCCAAACGCCCCGGGCCTTCGGGCAGTTTCAAAAGCCCCCAGATAATGAAAGGAGCCAAAATATAAAATTTAAATTCCACGGCCAGCGACCAGAACACAACCATCAAATCCGATGGCAGATAATCTTGCAGATATAAAAGATGATAGAGATAGCGCCACCCGATATTCTCTGTGCTTTCAGGATAGGGATAAAAAGGAAACAGCCCCAGCACAACCATGGTTAAAACAAGGTAATATGCAGGCGCAATTCTAAAAAACCTGCGCTTGAAATAAGAGCCGAGCCCTGTATGGTTGCCATCCGGAAAATAACGTTGCAAAAGATGAACCGTAATTAAAAAACCGCTCAACACGAAAAAAAGATCGACGCCAATCCAGCCATTCACCAAAGGGTTGGCCAAATCTATACCGCCCACGCTCACAAACGGAACCGAGATATCTTCCCAGAACGGACGAATACTGTGCCGCCCCAAAACAAGAAGGATTGCCAGCGCCCTCAAGCCGTCCAGAACATTAATACGTGGAGCTTTTTCTTGTTCTTTTTGCATGAAACCTTTATATGATGAAGAATAATAAAATTATAAAATGAAACCGAACGGCAACGCATCCAAGTATAAAGCAAAAACACAAATAATAATATGTCTGCATCCAAACTGGTTAAACCCGATATTTCCTATCACAAAAGCTATCTTGAGGCCTTGAAAGAATTCCAGGCCGAGGGGCGCTATACTTTTCTGGATGCGGAAGCCCTGAAAGATAAAAATAATTTCCGCGACTTTATCGCTGATGTGAATGCCGGGAAAAAACATTTGCACAAACCCTATGATGACTGGGTGGAGCCTGTACAAGAAACCGTGCTGTGGCTAGTCAAGGATGATGAGTTTATCGGCACATTTAATATCCGCCACCGCCTGAACTGGCATCTGGAAAAATGGGGCGGTCATCTTAATTTTGTTATTCGCCCTTCTATGCGCGGCAAGGGCTTTGGCAAGAAAATCCTGCGCAAAGGTATGCCCTTTGTTTGTTATCTCGGCATTGACCGCGCTTTGATGACCATAGACCCGAAAAACGAAGCCGCCAAGAAAATTGCCGAACATTGCGGAGCCAAGCTCGAGGACATTACCTCCAAAACCGATAAATTCCCGGCGCGGTGCCGCTATTGGCTAGATTGCACATAAGATGTTTTAAAGCGCATCATAAAGCATGGCAAAATCCCCCAAGAAAACTTCCGGCAAGAAAAATGCGTCAAAAAAAAAGACGGCGCGTAAAAAACCCTCTTCAAAATCGAATCAGGTTTCAAAACGCAAATCTTCCAAAAAGAAATTCTCGTTTTTTCGCTGGGCTTTTAAATGGACATTTGTTCTGGGTTTATGGGCGTTTATTGCGGTGGCCTGTGTGCTTGCATGGTATGCGACAGAATTACCGGACATTACCCAAAGCGCCTCATTTGAGCGCCAAAGCTCGATCACCGTTATGGCCGCAGATGGCTCCGTCCTTGCCCGCTATGGAGAAATCAAGGGCAATAGCGTGCCTATTCAGGACATCCCGCAAAACCTGATCTCGGCCGTGCTGGCCATTGAAGACCGGCGCTTTTACCAGCATTTCGGCCTTGATCCGATTGGCCTTGCACGCGCCATGGCGGTGAATATTCGTGAAGGCGGCGTGGTTCAGGGCGGCTCGACCATTACCCAGCAGCTCGCAAAGAATCTGTTTCTAAGCCATGAGCGTACCTTAAAGCGCAAAATGCAGGAAGCGATGCTGGCCATCTGGCTGGAATACCAGTTAACCAAAGATGAAATCTTAAGCGCGTATTTGAACCGCGTTTATCTGGGCTCGGGCACATATGGCGTGGATGCGGCGGCCAATTTGTATTTTGATAAAGCGCCCAAAGATTTGAATTTACGCGAAGCCGCAACCATTGCCGGATTACTCAAAGCCCCATCCCGTTTCTCCCCGCGCCGCAATCCATCGCTCGCCAAAAAGCGCGCCGATGTGGTGCTGGCCGCTATGGAGGATGCAGGATACATCACGCAAGAACAAGCTGACGGCGAATCTTCCGCCCCCATAAAGCCGCGCCTCAAACCCACAGATGCCAATGCCGACCGCTATTTCACGGACTGGGTTGTGGACGGGCTGGATGATCTTATCGGAACGCCCGAAACAGATCTGGTTGTGCACACAACCTTAAATCCCGCCATACAAAATCAGACCCGCCAAGCGCTGACAGAGACGCTGGATAGCGAGGAGAATGACGAGAAAAACATCTCGCAAGGGGCGGCCATTATTCTGGGCCATGACGGCGCTGTTTTGGGATTGATGGGCGGACGCAATTACAACAAAAGCCAGTTTAACCGCATAACCCAAGCGGTGCGCCAGCCCGGATCGGCCTTTAAACCTGTTGTTTACCTGGCGGCGCTGGAACAAGGCTGGTCGCCTGATTCCACGATTATGGATGAACCTATAACAGAAGGCCAATACAAGCCGGAGAATTTCGGCGATCAATATTACGGCCTTGTTAATCTTGAAACCGCCCTCAGCTATTCTCTTAATACAGTTTCGGTACGTTTGATGAAAGAGATTGGCCGCGATGCTGTTTTACAAACCGCCAAGCGCCTTGGCATTATCTCACCGCTTCAGCGGGATTTAAGTCTGGCGCTCGGAACTTCCAGTATCTCTCCTTTGGAACTGGCCACCGCCTATGCGGTTATTGCCAATGGCGGCTATAGCGTTTTCCCCTATGGCATCACCAAAATTACAGGCATGGACGGCAAGCAATATTATGAACGCCCTGCCCGCACCATCACGCGGCAGGTTGTGCAAAACCGCCCCATCCATGATTTACAAAGCATGATGCGCAGCGTTGTTGAAAATGGCACAGGCCGCGCCGCCGCACAAAATTTCCCCGCCGCGGGCAAAACAGGAACCTCTTCCGATTTCCGCGATGCGTGGTTTGCCGGCTTTACTGATAGTCTTGTCGGTGTTGTCTGGGTCGGCAATGATGATAATGCCCCGATGGTTAAAGTTACAGGCGGCTCGGTGCCTGCACGCATATGGGGCCGCATAATAGCGGGCGCGCAAAACAGCTATAGCGGAGCCGCAAATTTCGATCTACCCGATGACGGATTTCAAGGATTGCTGGGCCGCCTTTTTTCTACAGACCAAAACAGCCGCGCTATAGCGGATGAGCGGCGCACGCGCTTTGGACAGGAAATTACGCCTGCCGCTTCTCAAAATCATGAAAGCAACAGGCGCTATAACAATTAATCTCTACCTTCTATAGTACATTAAACCGCGCTGGCCAAATGCGCCTCTAACAAATCATGGCCGCCTTTAACACTGGCAAATTTATCCTCGCCAATATAATCCCAGAATTCTTTTAGCTCTTTCATCGCCTGATTGGGGCCGCCGACTTCCCAGTCCGAACGCATGCAAGCCTGATCCATAAAACTCAGGAAATCAGCAGGAAAAGACAGACGCGGCGCACGTAGCCCCTGCTCAACCAAAGTCTTTGAAACATGGGCATCGCTTAATTGCAACATATCGGCCGTAAACTGGATCGCCGATAAAATCTTGATCTCGACCCTGCTATTGGGGACATAGCGCAAATGGCGCATGAAACGCGCATAAATGGCCATCTCATCTTTATGCTGCGCATCCGCTTGCGGTGGAAGCGGCAAAACATGCTTGTTTGCAAGTTTGGAAAATGTGTCCCCGTTGGTCTTACCGTGTTGCTGTGTCATAATCATATCACCTTTCCGGCTTTATAAAGTTTTGTTGTTGGATAATCAGGCAAACTTTTGAAGACTTTCGAGCGTTCCTTTGAAAATCGGCTTATACACAAAAAAACGTATTTATTTCGGTTCAATCCTCTTTTTGCAGAGTGCCAGTTATCGTATTGTTTTCAGCTTGGCGTGCGAATCTTAACAGAATCTTAAAAATTCGAATTCTGCCTTGTAAGCCGCAGTTTGCCTTGTGGATAAAATATTTTTAGCGAGGAATTGCCGATGTGGCGAGCGAATCGGCGCGCTCGTTTTCAGGGTGACCCGCATGGCCTTTAACCCAGTGAAAGGTTACATTATGGGTGCTCACCAGTTCATCAATGCGAAGCCATAAATCCTGATTCTTTATCTTCTTCGGCCAGCCTTTGGCCTTCCATCCGGCCATCCATTCCATGACCCCTTTTTGAACGTAAGTGCTATCGGTATAAAGATCGACTTTAGAGGGTTTTTTCAACGCCTCCAGTGCCTTGATGACAGCCATCATTTCCATGCGGTTATTGGTGGTTTCCGCCTCGCCACCCGACAGCTCTTTTTCGTGCCCGTTCCAGCGAAGTAAAGCCCCCCAGCCGCCCGGCCCGGGGTTACCGGAGCATGCACCATCTGTATATATCTCGATTTTGTTTACCATCTTGTTCAAAAACCCGCTTTTAGTATCCCGGGCCGAGTCTTACGGCTCGAAGCGGCCAAGCCGCGTGAGCCTATGCGACCACGCAACTTCGCTGCTTCGGTCGAGAAAAGCCCGGGGTTACCGGAGCATGCACCATCTGTATATATCTCGATTTTATTTACCATGGAAAAAATTCATACCATAATTTCAACACTCAAGCATAATGAATATCGTCATTGCGAGTGAACGCAAGTGAGCGTGGCAATCCAATGTTTTTATTACCGCGAATAAAAACCAATGCACGCTAATTTATAAAAGCATCCACCTTCTGCTTTATTCCAGCCTGCACCCCTACTTTGTCATTCCGACCATTCACTCCCCCCGTCATTCCGACCGAGTGAAACGAGCGGAGGAATCTATGGCACTGAGTGAAGATCCCTCGGCTTCGCTCGGGATGACAGAAAAAATTTTCGCTCGGGATGACAGAAAAAATTTTCGCTTAGGATGACAAAGCCCAAAGTGGTAATAAAAAATCAGTGTTTATCTGTGGTAAAAATTTAGATTACCACGTCGCTCACGCTCCTCGTAATGACGGGTAAAAAACCGGGTGGCTTAATATTCATACCATAATTTCAACACTCAAGCATAATGAATATCGTCATTGCGAGTGAA
>JBKHDZ010000042.1:0-14050 GCA_046541095.1 Alphaproteobacteria bacterium | reverse complement strand
TTTACCGCTCCATAAGCACTTTATAGAAATGATAGGTATTCCCGCCGGCATCATAACAGGCGGCGCGGAAAGGTCCGCCAGCAAGGATAATCTCGGTATTATCGGCAAAAGTTCCCGTAAAAGCGGTTGCAGAAAAACCGCCGCCCGTGTCGGCCGGAATGCCTGTAATACCAAGGCGTTCATTCAGGGCTTCACAGACATTTTGATCGACATTGCGCAGAACCATCAAAAGCTCTTCATTGGAAATGCTATCGCCTTCGCATGTGCCATCCCCATTTCCGATATCGGCAATGCAAGTATGGCCGGTAAAATGCCAGTCTGTTCCATCATTGGCATTGGCAGGCGGGGGCACGACGCTGACGCGGCCACCCCTCGCATTAAAGACCTGACAATCAGGAAAGGCCGCATCGGCGGGCGCATCGCAATTTGCATTGACAAAATTGCCGTCGAATTCCAGCGATATATCATTTTCGGAAATATTGCTGCGGCGCACGCGGCTTATGCCCCGTTCAACGCGCTGGATATAGCTTAGAATATCGGCCGCCGCCAGTTCGGCCTGACGATCGGAAATCTTGGAGGTGCCTTCGCTTCTAAAACCACGGCTCATTACAAAGGATATGGCGGCAAACAGCACAATCCCGATCAGGATGAAAAGAAATACATTGCCCGCTTCAGTGCGGCGATGCGGTTTATTATTCGGCGGAGTCGATATCTTCAGGGTCATTGAATAAAGCCTTTTTTGTATCTTTGGCGGCGCTGGTAATGATCGATTCTATTTCAGGCGGTAATTTCTTGCGCTCTGCTTTTGCGGGTTCTGATTGGGCGGGGGGCGGTGTTTGCGCCGCGGGTTGTCCCGATGCCGCAGGCGGCTTAACGGCGGGCTGTTGCTCTGGTTGAGGCGGCGTTGCGGGTGGAGCTGTATTCCCCGAAGCTGGGGTATCATTCTTCGAGAAAAAGGACATGGGCGCCTCTTTCTTGCCTGCGGGTGGCGGTGCAGAAGGCGGCGCGGCGTTTTGTCCATCGGCAGGTTTTTTGGCAAAAGGCGAAACGGGCGAGCTTTGCTGCTGGCCTGTAGTGTTTGCCTGAGGCGCTGTTGAAGGCGGCGCTGTATTCGGTTTTTGTGCCAAAGGAGATTGTGGGGGCACTTGCGGCGCAGTCGGCTGGCTTTGCGGTTTTTGGCCGGCGGGCGGCAGAGGAGCTTTGGCAGCTGGTTGCGCGCCTCCTCCTGTCGTTCCGCCTCCAGCGGCGGCGGGCACATCATCAATGGAATTTTCCAGCTTATGCACATGGACGATAGAGGCAATGGCCGCATCCACCAATGTTTCGACTTTTTCCTCGACTTCGGCAAAGCCTTCATTCAAGGCATCAATTTCGGGCGGCGTTTCCACGGCAACATCGGCACGCTCGGCCGTCCATGTTTTATTGACCATCAAATCGCGCATTTTGGTAATGGTTGAGGCATGCTTGATAATCGCTTCATCAGGTGGCGGCAGGGTTAAAAAGCGCGTTACACGCATGGCTTTGGCCATGCCGGGATTACAATAAAAGATTTTACAATCGACAACGGCCTCACCAAAGGTGACAACCGCTTCCCCTTCTTTAAATCCGCGCAGCTCGTCATAAGACGCGCGGGGGCGCAGCTGAACGCCAGCTTGCTGGGTATCAAAATACGAGCCGAATTCGGAGCCGCCAGTCATCTGGAAGCCGGATACTTCCGTCACGATCGCCTGACCAACCGTCTTTTCGAAGAATTCCTTGGTTTCGGTCGGATCTTCCAGTTTACCGAAGATTTTGATGTTACAGTTCGCGGTGATGGATTGTGCTTCTTCGCGCACCAGCTTTTTCATGGCCGGTAAGTCCTGCCCGGCGAAAACAAGGCAAAAACCAAGAGAACGTGCCTGCGCGGCCATAACGGCCATCCCTTTGGCGGTATAATAACCAACCTCGTCAAAAACAGTAATAAAGGGCGTTGAGGATTTTGTCGGCTTGTTTTCAATAACTTTTTCCGATTCCCCTTCTACCGTAGAACCAAGGGTCGAACCCATCATCCCTTTAATCGTGGCAGATACGATTTTACCCAGATTGGCAATCTCGTCGGTGGATTTTTCCAAAGCAGGGATAAGCACGACCAGAACGCGGCGGTTTAGAACCACATCCACCATGTCCACATCGGCGGCCTGCGTGTCAAAAATATAGCCGTAATCATCGCCCAAAGATTGCAAGGAGCGTGTAAACTGCATGGCCAGATAGCCGTGCTGTTGGCTGGCAGTTTGCGTATCGGGCGGCGGGCCAGAGCCATCGGG
Source organism: Alphaproteobacteria bacterium (assembly GCA_046541095.1). GTDB lineage: Bacteria > Pseudomonadota > Alphaproteobacteria > Micavibrionales > Micavibrionaceae > UBA2638. The sequence continues at coordinate 11,747 of JBKHDZ010000042.1, read as the reverse complement.
CGGTTTCACATTCCCCTGATCATCATAGGCATCATGGTTAAAACCGGGCAGGGTATCGAGATAGCCTTTTAAGCCCGCGCGTAAATCCTCGGGAACCGCATCATCGCGTGCCAGACGCACAACAGCTGGCAGGGAAAGCGAGTCCCGCAAAATCGTTACCGAAAGCGGCACATCCTGATTATCGCGTTTCCAGCATAGAGCGGGCATAATCGCCGATACCAAAGAGATCGCACGCTCCGACCACATGGCGTTGTCCCCTTGGGATTCAGGCATCAAAGACACCAGCATGTTGGTCAGATAAGAGGCCGAACCGGATGAAAACGGGTTCATGGTATTGGATGGCGCCTGCACCGAAGAGTTACCGGTCATATAGTTCAGAACCAGCAAATCATCGTCACGGCCAAAACGGCGCAACATAGCCGAAAGCGATGACCAAAGATCGGTATCGGCCTTACCATCCACATACACAAAGCCCGATCCCCATGTCAGGGCGTTGGATACCAAAGATTTCAGTCCTTCGGTTTTACCGGCACCTGTTGTACCAAGATACAAGATATGTGTACGAATATCAGAATCGGTAAACCAGACTTCCTCATTGGTGTTTCCGACATTCCCGGCATATAAAACGCCTTCAGGTTTTCCGCTACGCCCCGGGCCAATATTGTTATTGTCTTTATATTTTCTCTTGGCGGCCGACATCGGCAATTTAAAAGCCAGAGAGCGGTCGATAGAGCGTAGCCATATAAAAAACAACAAGCATAGAATGAGTACAACATCGGCAAAAATCGTCATCCACGGCACGAAGTAAATGCCGCCTGCGGCCATAATAAACACGGTCGAGGAATAAGACGGCTGGGCCATCGTATCGGCAATACGGCGCCCCAAAGGCCGCACATCCCGAAGGATGGCCTTATGTTCGTGTTCATATTTTTTCTGGTCTAACGCCATTCCTAGTCATTTCCTTTTCCCTTTGCAGGGCGTCATTTCACTCCTCAAATAGATATTTCTATTTTTCGTCGTTTATTCCTACTGCAAAGAAAAAATTAAACGACTATGACGAGCGTAAATATTTTAATTCCTTCCTTTTACCGCGCCCTTAAAAAATCATCTGCCGATACCGGAACGCCAGCTCTGGAAGATGCGTTTTGTCCGAAATCGTCCGTTCCGCTTGCGTTTTGTACAGAAGAAGGCGAGCGTGGCTGCATGGTGTTGGCCATGGTGAAGAGCCCGATAATCAAAACAAGGCTTACGAGCGCAAAAATCCAGCCTTTTCCGCCTTTTTTTGCCTGTGGGGCCGCATGGCTGTAAATCACATTATGGGGCTGCGTTGCAGGTGAAGCCGCTCCGTTATTGTTATTGGAGGGTTGGGCATTATGGATATGTCCGTGCGCACGCGCCAGGGCATCGGATGTAACCATCAATGCCTCGACCGCACTTTCCTTGGTGGCAAAGGGGGCAATGACCTCTTTTTTCTGGGCGCCCTGCTTTTTGGAGATCATTTTGAATTGCCCGTCTTCTTCCACCACTTCAAAGGCCGAGGATTTGGCATCATGCAAATCAATCTGCCAGACAATCGGCGTGATTGCATCGGGGAAAGACAAGATCAGTTTTCCATCGACTACATTGGCAGTTGTACGGCTTATATTTTTTACTTTATTGGCAAACATTGATTAATTTCCTTTTCATGTCGGTCATGTTTAAACGGCTTTTTTAACGCTTTTCTTTTTGGAATGGGAATAATCCAGTACCGGAATAGGCCGCGCCCGCATGGATCCCATATATTCTTTTATCGTATAAACGGCATCATCCAGCTTTGGCACCGGGATGGGGCGCGATGTTCTTTTTTCTGCCACATAATGCGACATGGCCCCTAAAGCTTCCATATGAAAGCTCTGGCGGCCGATATTATTGAGCGGGTACCACAATGTACGATCATAGCCGCGTAGCCACACAAATAGCGCCGGAGCCAATACCCCTCCTTCTTCACGGGCGGTTTGCAAAGCGCGCAAAAGAGCGGTGACTTCATACGCATGTTGGTTACATTTGCCCAGTGTTTCACCGGATAATTTCTTATCATTCAGAATTTTTCTGGCTTCTTTCAACAAGGTTTTGTCTTTGGCAAGATTAAGCCCTTTTTTAAAGGACCAGCAACAAGCCAGACGGCCGAGCATGGCATCGGCCTCTTTACGTTTGCGGGCGGCTTTCAAGCAGAATGAGGCCAGAAGAACCTGTTTATAGGGCTTTAATTTTTGCGGCCCTTTCCAGCGGGGGCCTAATTGCTTGCGAAACGCATTAAAGGCGGCTTGTTCATCGATTTGCCCGTCGGGAATAGGTATTTCCTCATAAGCCAGCCATTCTTCAGGGCCTAAAGCCTCCGCAAAGGAGGGAAGCTCTGCCGGCACGGGTGTTCCGGGGGAACGCGGCGGCTGGGTTGCCGGATTGAACTCAATAAACGGTGTGATGACCGGGAATACTTCGGCCTGACGCGCCATCAGTCCTTCGAGGCCAAGATTGCTACGGTATTGGGTGTTGGGGCCTTTAAACATCGCCCAGAACGCCATGGCTCCCAGAATGCCGACAATCGGCATTTTCAATGGCTCCATTGCCAAAGCGCCAAAAAGCGATAAATGCGTATATGTCAGCTTTTCCGTGCGGTAATTTGGCGTGGATTCAAATCCGGCCTGCCAGGAAACCTCTTGCCCCGTTGCGGGCCAGAATACTTTATATTCCCCGTCTTTAACAAGCCCCAGCATTTCAAACAAATCGATGAAAAGCTTAACAATCCACATTTCACCATAGCGGACCCAGCGCACCATATTGCGCACCTCGGCATCGAAATAATACCAGAACAGCCAGATCAGAACGGCAATCACCGCGCCCAGAATAATCCAGCCGATGGCATTTTCATGCAAGGTATTTTCAGCCTGTTGTCCGCCTGCCAAGAAACGATCCTTTTGATGATGTTAAATAAGATAGCCCACTTATATATAATTTATCAGAAAATCGCGGCAAATACCACTCTATCGCCGTATAATCGGCTGGCGAAAATAATTTTTTCACAAAAAGTATAAAACTGCTTGAAAAAGATTATTTTTTTGGTACAAAACAATGCCTATATCATTCTTGGCAATGATTTTGGGAATAGTGACACCGCAATAGCTCAGTTGGTAGAGCAGTTGATTTGTAATTAAATGCTCTGCGGTCTGAAACGGTTGATCACTAAGGGGTTTCGATTTTTCCCCGTCCTTGAATAAGGATATAATAAGATCGGCGATATATTTTTTTAGGTAGTGTGCCGCAATAGCTCAGTTGGTAGAGCAGTTGATTTGTAATCATCAGGTCCGCGGTTCGAGTCCGTGTTGCGGCACCATCCTAAAGAATTACCAAATATCGTTTCTTACATTGTTGGGGTGTAGCCAAGCGGTAAGGCACCGGTTTTTGGTATCGGCATGCGCAGGTTCGAATCCTGCCACCCCAGCCATTTATTTCCACAATAATTTAGCAAGAGATAAGCCGCAGTTTCCAAGGGGTTTCGGGACATGATCTTGAAACGCTTCGAGAAAGTTCGAGTGGTTATTGCACCGTTTCGAACTCGTCAAAGGGTGCGATCTCGGTGGTGAATTTGATAAGCGCGGTAATTTATGACCAGATCATTAGCCTAAATGCTCTCCACACCCGCGCTAACCCATTGAAACTATTTACCCGCGGCAGTGAGCAATCTTTAGAGACTGGAGACTTTTAAAAACATATATTTCAAAAACATATATTTCAAAAACATATTGCTTTAATATGTATGCTTGAGCTATTGTTACGAAAAATAAGGATTAACATGAGCATTAAAGTTTCCGGTTGCTATATTTACCCACTCAAGTCAGGTGCAGGCATGCCTGTTGATAAATTTGTACTGACAGAACGCGGCCCAACGCATGACAGGCTATGGATGCTGGTTCAGGATCAGGGAATAAACGCAGGGAAATTTATAACGCAGCGCGATAGGGGGTGCGAAAAACTTTCTCTTGTTCAATCCTCTTTAGATAAAGAGGGCAAGATAAAATTTTCAACACCAGCAGGAAAAACGCTAGAAGTTAGTCAAAGTGGTTGGAATAAATATAAGGGAGCTGTACGTGTATGGAGTGACGAATGCGCCGCTGTGGACGCTGGTGATACGGCGGCAAAATGGTTTTCAGATTATTTAGGGCAGCCCTGCAGGCTCGTAAAAATTCCAGATGATTTTATTCGTGCGACAGATCCAGCCTACTCCCGGCAAGGGGATCAGGTCAGCTTTGCAGATGGCTTTCCCTTGCTTGTCACCAACATGGCATCATTGAAAACGCTGAGCGAACATTTCCCGCCCAATGTTGAAATCGGCATGGAAAGATTTAGGCCCAATATAGTATTAGAAGGTGCCGAGCCTTTCGAAGAAGATGTTATTCATGAACTCAAAATAGGTAATGTTGTTTTAGAATTTGTTAAACCTTGCAGCCGTTGTAAAATTACAACAATAGATCAAACTGAAGGCGTCTCTCCATCCAACGAACCACTGAAAACTATGGGGCAAGTAAGACGTGGAAAAGGTGACGGTTTACAAGGCGTCTTTTTTGGTCAAAATGCTGTTGCAAGAGTATTAGGGACTATTAACGTAGGTGATGAAGTGGAAATTCTTTCGAAAAGATCTTTGCACCCCGCCCTAGAAAACGCTGTTCTTAAGGCCGAAGTATCCTAAAATTTTTAGAGACTCCGTTCCATAAAGGTCATTCCGCTAGGTGTTTTTAACAGATCGGTCTGTTTGAGTTTGCGGTGCAACCGCTGATGCTGTAGCGGTTGCACCAAAGAACTCAAGGAAAGCGGCAAAAAGAATTCGAATTACGGCAAATAAATTTGCGTTAATTATTTGATTTTAAATATAAAATTGGAGACTCAGTTTTTATTTGGTCCCTCAGCACAGCCATTTTCATAATAAAATCATTTAAACTCTTTTAATCTGCTCTTGGCGCTTCCCAAAGCGACGAAGCTGAATGGCCAGCTTATTGGCAAAAACTAGTGCCAATAGCCCCTTCTATCTTATTGTGCTACGCCGCCGCCCACAGATTTATACAGGCCGATTTTGGCATGAATACCGGCCGCTCTTTGCAGGACGAGGTTTTGTCTGGCGGTGTAAAATTCTCTTTTGGAATCGAGAACGGCCAGATAATTCTCCACGCCTGAGTCATAGCGCAGCGTGCTCAGATCAACGCGCTTTTTGGCGGCGTTAACCAGATTTTGCTGGGCTTCAATGCGGCCCTCATAAGTGCTGACCGCGCTTAAGGAATCCGCAACATCGCGAAAGGCGCTTTCAATCACGCTCTCATATTCAACAACGGCTTTTTCTTTGCGGATTTTTGCAAGATCAAGATTGTTCTTCAAACGCCCGCCTGTAAAAATGGGTAGCTCTATCTGCGGGGCAAAGCTCCAGACTTGCGTGGCATCGCTAAACAAATCATCCAGATCGCCAGAGCGATAGCCCGCCGAAGTCGTTAAAGATATACGCGGGAAGAAGGCCGCTCTCGCCGCGCCGATATCGGCATTCGCGCTGTATAATAAAAACTCGGCTTGTCTTATATCCGGGCGGTGGAATAAAAGATCGGCCGGCATGCCCGCGGGAACATCCAGTAAAAACCCATCAAAGTCCATATCTGCATCCGTATCAACCAAATCAGGCATGTTTTGCGGTGTGCCCATTAATAAGCGCAAGGCGTTCATATCCTGGGCGACAGCATTGCGGTATTCGAATAAATCAACGCGCGATTGCAACAGCAGGGTTTCGGCCTGAACCAGTTCCAGATCGGTGGCAACCCCTTCTTTTAATCTTTTTGCGATTAAATCGAAAGATTCTTTGCGCGATTGCAATGTTTCCCGCGCCAGATTTAACAAGGCCTGATTGGCGCGCAAGGACACATAGGCCGAAGCAATTTCGGCTATAAGGGTAAGCCGCACCGTTTCAAGCGCAGATAAGCTGGAGAGATAGCGGTTGAGCGCGGCTTCATTCAGGCTTTGTACCCGCCCGAAGAAATCAAGCTCATAGGCCGTAAAGCCCAGATTAACACTGTAATTTTCAGTGATGATGTTGTCTTGGGTGCCTGAAGATGTGGCCGAAGTTGCGCCGCTTGTCCGTCCCGCACGCAGTTTCTGGCGCGTATAACCACCACCCGCTTCAATATCGGGAATAAGATCACTGCGCTGGATACCATATAAAGCGCGTGCTTCTGAAATATTCAAAACAGCTGTCTTAACATCGTTGTTATTATTCAAGCCCTCAGCAATCAAAGCTTTAAGGGTTTCATCTTTGAAAAAGTTTTGCCAGGCGATATCGTGCAGGCTTTGTTCCTGCTCTCCGCTCAAATCGGCATTATAGGCCAGACCTTCAGGGTAGTTTGCAGGAATAGGCATATTGGGGCGCTCTAATGAGGATATCATTGTGCAGGAGGATAAAAGCACGCCCGCGAGCATCACAGGGATAAATCTAGTCATCATGGCTGTCCTTCCGCAGAATTTTTGCTTGCCCCTCTTTGTTTGCGTGCTTTTTCCACATCGTCATGTTTGAAAATGCGGTAAACCCAGATAAAGAAATAGGGGGCGAAGAATACAACAAAGAAGGTTACCGAGGTAATACCGCCCAGAACGCCGATACTGATGGCGTTTTGCGCGCCCGAGCCTGGCCCTGTGGCCAAGGCCAGTGGTAAAACGCCCAGAATAAATGTCAAAGAAGTCATTAAAATGGGGCGAAAACGCTGCTTTGCCGCGCTATAGGCCGCATCATAAGCGCTCATCCCTGTATCAAAATTCAATTTTGCAAATTCCACGATCAAAATGGCATTTTTGGCGGCCAGCCCGATTGTCATCAGCAATCCCACCTGAAAGTAAACATCATTGGCCAAGGCGCTTTCCATCCAGAATTGCGAGGCCCATGTGGTAAAGACCGCCCCTAGAATGCCAAAGGGGACCACCAGCATAATGGCAATAGGGATGGCCCAGCTTTCATACAACGCCGCCAAAATCAGGAATACGGCCAGCGCGGAAATCATGTATAAAAGACCTGTAAAATTGCCTGATCGCGTTTCTTCATATGAAAGCCCCGTCCATTCAATGCCGATACCTTCAGGAAGATTTTTGGCAATGTTTAAAACTTCCTGTAACGCATCGCCTGTACTGACGCCCGGCGCATTCGAGCCTTGAATTTCCCGGGACGAGCTACCATTAAAGCGCGTTAATTTGGGCGAGCCATAGGTCCATTCGCCCTTGGCCAGTTCGGCCATTTGCACCATATCGCCGTTTTGATTACGCACATACCAGTTATCAATATCTTTGGGCAACATGCGATAGGGCGCATCGGCTTGCAAATAGACGCGCTTGATGCGCCCGCTTTCCAGGAAATCATTCACATAGGTTCCCCCAAGGGCCGCACTCAAGGTCTGGTTAATGGCGGATACCGGAACGCCGAGCGCTCTTGCCTTTGCATTGTCGATATTCAGATTATATTGCGGGCTTTCGCTCAAGCCGTTAAAGCGGACTTGGGTTAATAAAGGATTTTGATTGGCTTGCGTCAAGAACTGGTTTTGTGCCTCGCTTAATCTTTGCTGGCCAACGCCTGCCAGGTCCACCAGTTGGACCTCGAACCCGCTGGAATTGCCAAGCGCGCTAACTGGCGGCGGGACAATCGGGATAATCATGGCATCTTTTACTGAAGATAATGCTTGCTGGGCGCGGTTGCGAATATCAAAAACACTTTGGTCTTCACTGCGTTCTTCCCAGTCTTTTAACTTGATAAAGGATATGCCGACATTCTGGCCTTGGCCTGAAAAGCTGAATCCTGCCGCGGCAAATAATCCCTCGACCGCGCCATCGGTATTATCCAGATAAAAATCTTCAACCTGTTTCACTTTTTCCAGCGTTTGGTTCAAGGTTACGCTTGGCGGGCCGTTTATCAGCGTAAACATACGGCCCTGATCTTCATCAGGCAGAAACGAGGAGGGGATGCGCAAGAACATTAAAACAGCAGCAACAATAACCAGCAGGAATATCAACGGGAAAATAACCCTGTTTTCCAAAAATTTATCCATTACATATGCATGGCCGCGCCGCGCCTTGGTAAAGCCGGCGTTAAACAGCCCAAAAAACCCTTTATCAGTGAGAACCTTGCCGCCCTTCAGAATGCTGCCGCACAAGGTGGGAGATAAGGTAAGCGCCACCAAAAGAGAAAGCGCCATTGCGGCCGCAATAGTAATGGAAAACTGCCTGTAAATTACGCCTACAGAGCCTTCGAAGAATGTCATCGGCAAAAATACAGCCCAGATCACAACGGTTGTGCCCAGCAAGGCACCCGAAATTTCTTTCATCGCCTGTTTCGAGGCTTCTTTGGGATCAAGATCCTTTTCTTCTTCCAGCTTTCTTTCGACATTTTCGGTGACCACAATGGCATCATCCACCAACATCCCGATGGCCAGAACCAATGCAAACAAGGTGAGGATATTGATGGAATATCCGGCAATATAAAGCGCACCGAAAGAACCCAGCAAAACAATGGGGATGGCAATCGCCGGAATAAGGGTTGCCCGCCAGTTTTGCAAAAAGACATATATCACAAGGATAACGAGAACAATGGCCAGCCCCAATGTAAACAATACGTTCAAAATGGATGTTTTGATAAAGGGGGATACGTCGATAGGGTAAACAATGACAAGGTTATCGGGGATAACCGAGCGCATGCTATCAACCTTGTCTTTCACCGCCTGTATCGTTGTCAGGGCATTGGCCGTAGGTGATAATTGTATGGCGATACCCGAGGCTTCCTGACGGTTCCAGCGACCGATAATGTTATAGCTTTCGGCGCCGATTTCTATGCGCGCAACATCTTTCAAGGTGACTTGAGAGCCATCTTCATTCACCGTTAACAAGATGTTTTCGAATTCTTCCACACTGGTCATCAGGGAATGTGCGGTAATGGTTGCATTTAATTGCTGGTCGGGAAGATTGGGCGCACCGCCGATTTCCCCTGTTGCGAGCTGCACATTCTGCTCTTCGATTGCACGAACAACATCCAAAGTCGTGATATTGTAATTGTTCATATTAAAAGGATTAAGCCATATACGCATGGCATGTTCAGGCCCGAATGTCCGTATTTGCCCCACACCATCCACACGGCTTAAAGGTTCTTCCAGCGTACTGGACAGAAAATCGGAAATTTCATTGCGTCCCATCGAGCCGTCTTTGGAATAAAATCCGACAATAAGAGAGTAGCTGCTTCCCGCTTTTTGTACGGGCACACCAAGTTCCTGCACAATGCCGGGCAAGGCCGAGAGGGCTTGGGAAACTTTGTTTTGCGTTTGCACTTGCGCAATATCGGGATCGGTTCCGGGCTCAAAAGTCAGGGTTATGCTCGCCTGCCCGGAAGAAGAGCTTTCGGATTGGATATAGCGTAAATTATCAATGCCCGTCAGATTTTGTTCTAAAATCTGTGTGACCGTGTTTTCAAGAGTTTGGGCGGATGCCCCCGGGTATGTCGCAGAGATAGAGACTTTGGGCGGGGCGATATTCGGATATTGCTCGACGGGTAATTGCAGAATTGCAAAAATCCCAAACCCCATAATAAAGGTGGCAATAACCCATGTGAAAATCGGGCGGGCGATAAAAAAGCGTGAAAACATGTTGTGAAGGCCTCTACCCTTGATTGCCGCTTTGTTCAGGCGTCATTTCGCTTGCATTGAGGCTAGTGCCTTCGCGCAACATCATTGTACCTTCCACGATGATTTTATCACCGTCCTGAACGCCGTCTATAACAATCCAGTTATTTTTATAAGTGCCATCAGTGCGGATAATGCGTCTTTGAGCCTTGTTCTCGTCATCAATGATCCAGAGCGATTTGTTGCCATCAGGTGTGATCTGAACCGCCCTTTGCGGAACGATCAGAGATTTTGTGCGCTCGGTATCTTCAATCGTGGCGCGCACAAACATGCCCGGCAACAGGACAATATCGGGGTTGGGAAAAACAGAGCGCAAGCGGATAGAGCCTGTCTGCTCATCGACGGCCAGATCGGTCGCATCCAGAATTCCGGTATGGCTGTAAGGCTCGCCGGTATTGGGCATGAATAATGTTACCTTAAACTGCCCGCTCGCCCTAGTATTTGCAGATTTTTCATCTGAAATTTCACCCTCGCCCGCATTTTTATTCATTCTGGCTTTCATCAGGCTGGCCTGTATTGTTCCGCTGGTTGAGGCGGATTGGGATAGATCGACATAAACGGGGTCTAATTGGCGGATTGTGGCCAGCGGGTTTTCCTGCTGGGCGGTCACCAAGGCCCCTTTTGTAACGCCTGAGGGGCTGATATACCCGCTGATCGGGGCATAGACCTTGGTATAATCAAGATTGATTTTGGCGGTTTGAACTTCGGCCTCGGCAAGCGCAACGGCCGCTTTGGCCTGATTTAATTCGGCGGTTGCATCATCGAATTCCTGTTCGCTCACGGCTTTGGATTTGACAAGCCTTTCATAACGATCTGATAAGTTTTGCGCGTTGTCCAACCGAGCCTGCGCGTTTTGTAAATTGGCCATGGCAACATCATAGCTGGCCTGATAGCGAGCCGGATCAATTTGATAAAGCTGCTGGCCTTCTTCGACAAAACTGCCTTCTTCGAAAAGGCGCGATTGAATGATACCGCTGACCTGCGGCCTGATTTCGGCAACCTGATAGGAAACAATGCGCCCCGGCAATTCTGTGGTCGCATTCAGTAATTGGGGCTCCAGCGTTATGAAGCTGACAGAAGCCTCTTGGGATGCGGAGCTTTGTCCATTTTGCGCGGCGGCATTTTCATTCTCGCTATCGCAGCCTGATACCAAAAGAGCCATAGCCACAAGCACCATAGAGAAAAAATTTACTTTCATGGAGAGTCAATCTATTTAAAAGCCGTTAATATTTAATGTTGAAGCGGGAAGTTTATTAATCAAGCCAATAATATATAGGCCGTTAAGAAAGAAACAAGTCTTTAGCGAATAGTTTATCATTCTTGGAAGTATTATCAACGCGATAAGACTTGAGTTTATTTACAGTTTTCAAACAGGTTAGCTCTATGAAAATAACAGGATTGTCTAAAAAACCTGCAACGGCTTGTGCTTTAAATTATGCGTGGCTTCGATATGGCGTATTGTCTTTGATTTCGAGCGCATGACCAGCGACGATGTTTTGGCTTCCTGAACATTGCGGCGGACGCCGCGGAGCATGGTTCCATCTGTCACGCCTGTTGCCGCAAACATTACGTTATCGCCTTTGGCCAAATCGCGCGTGGTGTAGATTTTATCAAAATCTTTAACGCCCCATTTCACGGCGCGGGCGCGCTCCATATCATTGCGGAATATAAGACGCCCTAACATGGACCCACCAATACATTGCAGGGCCGCCGCCGCCAAAACGCCTTCCGGCGCGCCGCCGGAGCCAACATATAGATCAATGCCTGTATGCTCTTGCGCTGTGGCAATAACGGCAGAAACATCTCCATCGCCTATTAATGTAATGCGCGCTCCGGCCTTGCGGACATCGGCAATGAGATTTTGGTGGCGATCGCGCTCTAAAATACAGACATTCAAATCATTGATTGCGGCATCTTTTTCCTTGGCCAGCTTGGCCAGGGTATCAGCGATTGGCGCATCCAGATCCAGAATATCAGGTGAAAAGCCGGGGCCGATAGCAATTTTCTCCATATAGGTATCCGGCGCATTTA
>JBKHDZ010000041.1:0-14368 GCA_046541095.1 Alphaproteobacteria bacterium | reverse complement strand
GGCCCTGATTGATAAAGAACGCGATGCTGCTCGCGTGAAAAAGCCGGAATGGCTAGTATTGGTTGGAATTTGCACGCATCTGGGCTGTGTTCCTGTGGGAACAAAAGCCAGCGAAGTGAAAGGCGATTATGGCGGCTGGTTTTGCCCTTGCCACGGCTCGCATTACGATACATCAGGACGTATTCGCAAAGGTCCCGCACCTACAAATCTGGTTGTGCCGCCTTATGAATTTATCAATGATACAAGAATCAAAATCGGGTAGTAAAAGCTATGGGAAGTGGACAAAGAGAAAAATTTGATAACACCGTTATAGAATGGATAGACAGCCGTCTGCCCATTTTTACTGTTATTAATAAAGAATATGGGGTCTTTCCGGTTCCAAAAAATTTCAATTATTTCTGGAATTTCGGAGCTATAGCAGGCGTGATGCTGGTCACAATGATCGTAACAGGTATTGTTCTGGCCATGCAATATACCGCCCATGCCGATTATGCCTTTGATAGTGTCGAGCGCATCATGCGCGATGTCAATTTTGGCTGGATGCTGCGTTACATGCATATGAATGGGGCACATTTTTTCTTTGTCGCTGTTTACATCCATATTTTCAGAGGCATGTATTATGGCTCTTATAAACAGCCGCGCGAATTGCTCTGGATTTTGGGAGTTATGATCTTCTTGCTGATGATGGCAACGGCCTTTATTGGCTATGTTCTTCCCTGGGGGCAGATGTCTTACTGGGGCGCGACCGTGATTACCAACTTGTTCTCGGCCATACCTTTTGTGGGTGAGGGGATTGTTGTCTGGCTTTGGGGCGGGTTCTCGGTGGATAATCCGACATTGAACCGTTTCTTTGCCCTGCATTATTTGTTGCCCTTTGTGATTTTTGCGGTTGTGTTTCTGCATGTCTGGGCCTTGCATGTCAGCGGCTCGAACAATCCTTCAGGCATTGAGCCGAAGACGCAAAAAGATACGCTTCCTTTCCATCCGTATTACACCATTAAGGATATGTTTGGCCTTATGGTATTCTTATCTGTCTATGTGTTTTTCGCATTCTTTTTGCCCGATGCGCTTGGCCACCCCGATAACTATATTCCGGCTGACCCGCTGGTAACGCCGGCACATATCGTTCCTGAGTGGTATTTTCTGCCTTTCTATGCGATTTTGCGCGCAATTACGTTCAATATCGGTATCCCCTTCACGGAAATTGTAATTATCGATGCCAAATTGGGCGGCGTGATTGCCATGTTCGGGGCGATTGCCATATGGTTTGTCTTGCCATGGCTGGATAAACATCCAATTCGCAGTTCCCGTTTCCGTCCCTGGTATCGCCTGTTTTTCATCCTGCTGGTAATAGATTTTATTTTCCTCGGCTATTTGGGATCAAAGCCTGCGGATGGAACGCTTTTGGGTATTCCGTATAGTGTTTTGGGTCTGCTGGCCACAGGATATTATTTCGCCTTTTTCCTTATAATTATTCCGATCCTGAATAAGTTCGAGCCGGTTGCCAAGCTGCCGAAAAGCATCCATGATTATGTGCTTGAAAAGAATAACCCTGCAAAGGCTCCCGCTTAGAAGAAAGATAAAAGTGTAAAACCATGATTAGTTTTAAAAATTTGCATCGTTGTTTTGTTGTTTTTGCGGCTCTAAGCGCAATAAGCTTTGCACCTGTATCTTCTTATGCTGCCGGGGAAGGGCCCAAGCCACCGGAGCAGGACTGGAGTTTTGATGGTATGTTCGGCACGTATGATCGCGCCGCCATGCAGCGCGGTTTGAAGGTGTACCGCCAGGTTTGCGCGGCTTGTCACGGCATGAAACATCTGGCATACCGTAATTTGACAATGCTTGGTTATACCGAAAATCAGGTCAAGAATATCGCGGCCGAATATATGGTTATGGATGGTCCCGATGAAGAAGGGGAGATGTTCGAGCGCCCTGCATTGCCGAGCGATCACTTCGTTTCTCCTTACGCCAATGATAATCAGGCCAAAGCCACAAATAACGGCGCATTGCCGCCTGATTTATCGCTGATTACCAAGGCACGCCCGAATGGCGCGGATTATCTTTATGCTTTGCTGACAGGCTATGAAGAAGCGCCGGAGGGCAAAGAGTTGATGGCAGGCCAATATTGGAACAAATACATGCCGGGCCACGTGATTGCGATGGCGCCGCCTTTAACAGACGACATTGTCATGTATGAAGACGGCACGCCGCAAACGGTTGAGCAATATTCCAAAGATGTTACCCATTTCCTGAAATGGGCGGCAGATCCTTATATGGAAGATCGCAAGCGCATAGGTTTGCGTGTTCTCATCTTCTTGCTGGTTTTTGCAGGCGTTATGTATGCCTATAAGCGCAAAATCTGGTCTGATCAACATTAGAATTATTGAATGTAATTTAATCTAAAAGGCTTTCCTACCACTTATGAAATGCGGTATAATGGAGTATTGTGTAATATTGACCCGAAAATGCCGGAGTGAGCGCCATTCAAAATGTTATGAATCAAAGTGAAAAAGACAGCGCTAAAAAATATCTGCTGAAAAACAGAACTTATAAACTGACAGCCTATTTGTTTGCCTTTGCAGGTTTGTTTGTCTTTGTTGCGTTGTATTTAAAATTTGTGGATGGGCAAGCAATGAATTTTCTGACCAACCCCGTTCTGATTATTGTTTTGTTTGCGCCCTTTATTCCGGCGATCGTGTTATTTTTTGCGGCCAAAAAAGCACGTCGTAAGGCAGCCAGCGTCATTTCGTCAGCCGGAAAAGATAAATAATCTCGCTCTAAAACCGGCGCTCTATTTCCTTTTTGATAAAACCGCGCTATTCTTTAAGAATGAAGGATAGCAAGCAAAGCATAATTTCATTTTGGTTCGAAGAAACAAAGCCTCAGCAATGGTTTCAGATTAATCCTGAATTCGACCAGATCATACGGGACAGGTTTTTTAATACCTACGAACTGGCCGCAAGCGGCGCGTGCGAGGACTGGAAAAAAGATGCGGAAGGCTGCCTGGCATTATGCATTTTACTGGATCAGTTTCCCCGTAATTTGTTCCGCGGTGAAAAACAGGCTTTCGAAACGGATAAACAAGCCCTTCTTATTGCCAAACATGCTATTCACCGTGGCTTCGATCAAATTCTCATTCCTATGAAGCGGCGTTTTTTATATATGCCCTTTATGCATAGTGAAAACCTGAACGATCAAAAGAGATCGGTAGAATTGTTCGAAACCATGCAAGTGGAAGACCCGATGGGTTATGAGCATGCTTTGCGGCATTACCGCGAAATAGAACGTTTTGGACGCTTTCCTTATCGCAACAAAGCGTTAGAGCGAAGCAACACGCCCGAAGAAGATGAATATCTGAAAAACTTGGCGGCGTGATTGCGTTTCTTTAACGTTCTCAAAAAAGCTTTATTTAGTTATTCCCCGATACGCTGACATCAAATTTTGGTTGTTCTCCGCTTTCTTTACTCACCACGCTGATATCCAGATTATATGATTTCCCGCATGTTAGAATGGTGACGCGCTCAATCCATAGTCCTTCTACAGGATGCGATTTCTTCTTCTTAAAAATGACAGGCTCCAAAAGATCATAGTGCTTGCGGACAAAAACGGTTCTTCTGGTGGTGCAATTCTCTATGCGCGCAAGAACGTAATGGCTGGCGGCCTGTTTGATAGCGCGCTCGTAAAATGAAGAATGGATATAGCGCTCGAAGCGGCTTTTTGCATAGGCGCCTGGCGAAAAAAGGACTGTGAAAAAGATGCCTAACAACCCTATCAAAATGCCATATATTATTTTATCCTTCATAGATAAAATAAATCATAGTTCAGGGAGATTTGGCAATGTTGAAAGTAAAGGAACAAGAAATGACGCATTCTTATGAAGATATTTTGAAAGACTGCAATCTGGATGAGGCACAAATTCGCGGCGGCGCGCTGAGTGTGTTTACGCCAGTGGATGGCTCTAAAATTGCCGATGTTCCTTTAACAAAGGCAGATGATATGCCGGAAATTGCCAAAAATGCGCAAGCAGCCTTTAAGATCTGGCGAAGTGTTCCGGCTCCTGTGCGCGGTGAATTTGTGCGCCTCTTGGGACAGGAATTGCGCGATAACAAAGAAGAGCTATCCCGCCTTGTCACCCTGGAATGCGGAAAAATCCTCTCTGAGGGGCGCGGTGAAGTGCAGGAGATGATTGATATTTGCGATTTCGCCGTCGGATTATCACGCCAGCTTTACGGTCTGACTATAGCCTCCGAACGCCCGGGGCACCATATGCGAGAAACTTGGCAGCCTTTGGGGCCTGTGGCCGTGATTACCGCTTTTAATTTCCCTGTGGCGGTCTGGTCTTGGAATTCTGCACTTGCGCTTGTCTGTGGTAATTCACTTGTTTGGAAGCCATCTGAAAAAACGCCTTTGACGGCGCTGGCCTGCGAAAAAATATTTTTAAGTGCGGCGCGCAAATTCAAAGAAGCCGGGCACAAGATTCCTGAGAATCTCTTGCAGGTTGTTATTGGCGAGCGTGATATTGGCGAAGCCTTGAGCAATGATGCGGCCTATCCGCTGGTCAGTGCGACAGGGTCAACCCGCATGGGCAAGGCCGTTGCCAAAAATGTGGCAAGCCGTTTGGGCAAAAGCCTTTTGGAACTGGGTGGCAACAACGCCATGATCGTTGCCCCTTCGGCTGATCTTGATATGGCGGTGCGTGCCGCTGTATTCGGCGCGGTTGGAACGTGCGGACAACGTTGTACATCCCTGCGCCGCTTAATCGTGCATGAAAGCGTCTATGATTCTCTCGTGGAGCCGCTTGTAAAAGCCTACAAATCTGTGCGCATAGGCTCTCCGCTTGATTCCGATACGCTTGTCGGGCCTATGATTGATGAAGATGCTTTCAACGGCATGCAAAAAGCGCTGCAAGATGCCAAAGCCCAAGGCGGTAAAATTCTGGCTGGGGGAGAGCGATTCACCGATGGAAATTGTACCAATGGTTTTTACGTGGCCCCTGCCATTGTGGAAATGCCGGAGCAAAGCGAGATTGTGAAGCATGAAACCTTTGCGCCGATATTATATGTGATGAAATATAATGAGTTTTCCGAGGCGATTGACTTGCAAAATGATGTGCCGCAAGGGTTATCGTCGTGCATCTTCTCGACCAATATGCGCGAAAGCGAATTTTTCCTATCCGTACAAGGCTCTGATTGCGGTATTGCCAATGTCAATATCGGAACCAGCGGAGCGGAAATCGGCGGCGCGTTTGGCGGTGAAAAAGAAACGGGCGGCGGGCGTGAAAGCGGCTCTGATGCTTGGAAAGTCTATATGCGGCGCCAAACCCAAACGATCAATTACTCCGAAGATATGCCGCTCGCCCAAGGTGTTGTATTTGATATTTGATCTCTTAAACATCGTTTAAGAATTCATGCGCTATACTAATAGAACGGTCATAGAATCGTTACGTAATAAGCGATGAAAATTCGGGGATAGAGATTTTCAAAACTTCTGTTAAAAATTTGCATTAACTGATTAATATCAAATAGGTTTTTATTTGATCAGTTTTTGCTCATTTGCGCGGCCCCTGATTTTCGCTGTATTATTACATATTGCATAAATCAACATTTCAAGAAGAGGAGATGCGTATGACATCACAAGCTATCAATGCGCCAACAACAGCCAAAATCAAAGCCTTAAGAGCAAAGCATGCCGCGCTGGAAAACCGTATTGACGAAGCGATGAAATCTCCTGCCGAGGCTAGTGCAGAGTATTATTTAAAGCAATTAAAACGGCAAAAACTGGTCTTGAAAGATCATATTGAACATCTGGAACGAAGTTCGGCCAATCATTAACGGCTATTTCAATAACAAAAGAAAACCGGCTCTGCATTCAGGGCCGGTTTTTTATTATCTTGCTCGGGCGCGTAAACGCTCTACGCTGATTTAATCGTCATCCTTATTCGAATAAGACGTGTCGCCAAGGAAGTTCGAGAAATCAAATCCGCCGCCGCCATGGGTTTCTGCAGGCTCTTCTTGTTTCAATGCATCTTGTGCTTCGGCTTGTCGCTGGGCTTTCACCGCCTCGGGGTCTTTGCCTTGTGCGCGCAAGCCTTTTTCTACGGCCGCTTCAAACTCTGTGTAGCTACACAAACCCAGATCGGCAGGGTGGCGGGGCTTGATATTCGACATATTTGGGTGCGTGCGTTCACGAACATTGTTGATGGTCGGTTTTGTGGTGCCAACCAGCTTGGTAATTTGCGCATCGCTGATTTCAGGATTGTGCTTCAAAATATAGGCAATCGCATCCGGCTTATCGCCGCGCTTTGAAACCGGTGTATATTTCGGGCCTTTAGAGCGCATTTTAACGGTAGGCAAATCGTTTTTGGCAACTTTCAGCTCTGCATTGGGATCATTTTCGCAGCGCGCCAGCTCTTCTTGTGTCAATTCTTTATGCTCGACAGGATTGCGTCCCACCAGACCACGCCCGATTTCTTCATTGGCCAGAGCCTCGACTTCGATATCGGTCAAATCGGTAAACTGCGCAATTTGCGAAAAAGTCAGGCCTGTATTTTCAATAAGCCATACGGCTGTTGCTTTGGGCATCAATAATTTGGGTGCGGAATTCTTCTTTAATGCTGATGACATTCTTCTCTCCTTAAATTTCCAATAGAAAAGGGTTCTTGACCCTGACCCCGTGTCAAAACAATTTTGTACAAAATTTCGGGAATAATGGGGTTATACGGGTTTTGTCAAAAAAAATCCAGCAAAATTTTAATCGTTATTGGCAAATGGTTTCTCAGGCTTTATAAAAATTGAGGAAAGGAATGGCGTTATGTTTGATGAAGACGGCAGAAAAATCAATATTCGGCAATTTCCCGCGCAAATGGATGGTATGTCTGTTGCCGAGCTGAATGAATACATATCCGAATTGCAGGATGAAATTGCACGCGCCACGGATATGATTGCCAAAAAGAAAGCATCGGAAGATGTTGCCAATTCAATATTCAAATCCTGATTTAAAAAATAAGAAAGACAATTATGCGTATAGAAGAAGATGTAAAACTGGATTTTAAAGATGTGCTGATCCGCCCGAAGCGCTCGACATTATCGAGCCGCAAAGAGGTTGATATATCCCGAGAGTTTACAATGCGCCATAGCGGAAAAAAATTCAAAGGCGTGCCCATTATTGCCGCCAATATGGACGGGGTAGGCACCATTGAAATGGCCGAGGCTTTCATCAAGGATGGCAATGGATTGAATGTAGCGCTCCATAAACACTACCCGCTTGAAAAGCTTATTGATTTCTTTGATGCCCATGGCGGCGGCAATGTCTGGTATTCAATCGGTTTTGCCAAAGATGATCAGGAAAAGTTGAAAGCCTTTTTGGAGAAACGCCCAACAAGCGCCGAGAATTCAATCGAAAAACTATGCATTGATGTAGCCAATGGCTATAGCGAGTATTTTGTGGACTACGTGAAATCCATCCGTGAAATGGTTCCTGATGTCACAATTATGGCGGGCAATGTTGTGACGGGTGAAATGGTGGAAGAGCTAATTCTGGCTGGCGTCGATGTGGTCAAGGTCGGTATTGGTCCGGGCAGTGTTTGCACAACCCGCAAAATGACAGGGGTGGGATACCCGCAATTATCGGCCGTCATAGAATGCGCCGATGCTGCGCATGGTCTGGAAGGCCATATTTGTTCGGATGGCGGATGCACGGTGCCGGGCGATATTTCCAAAGCCTTTGGCGGTGGCGCGGATTTTGTGATGCTGGGCGGTATGCTCTCCGGCCACGATGAATCCGAAATGCAAGTTATCGAAGAAAACGGCAAAAAATTTGTGCAGTTCTATGGTATGAGCAGTGATACGGCCATGACCAAACATAAAGGCGGCGTGGCCGAATACCGCGCATCGGAAGGGAAAACCGTGAAAGTACCTTATCGCGGGCCGGTGGAAAACACTTTGCAGGATATTCTGGGCGGCGTGCGTTCTTCATGCACCTATGTCGGTGCGCGACGTTTGAAAGAATTATCCAAGCGCACAACATTTATCCGCGTGAGCCAGCAACTTAATACCGTTTTTGGAAATGAATAAAGCCCGCTTTGTCGGTTTTGTCTTGCATATAAGCATAAGCCCGCGTTACCTTATGGTCAGATTAAATTTACGGGAGTATAAAAATGGCTGATGAAGATATCCAGGAACGTTTGAAAAATGCCTGCGGCGAGTGTTTGAAAAGTTATGAGGCATGGCGCGGTGATGAAAAGAACGAAAAAACCCGCGAGGCGATGCAAGATGCTATTCACGAACTCAGAAAAGTATCCTCGCGTCTGGAAATAGAACTGGCCATAAGCGAGCGCGAGCAAATGACGCAAAAGCCTATTCCCATTCCTCCGCATAGAGCTTCCAAGGCCGGAAAAGGCCAGCCGCACGATGATGGCGGTGATCATGCACATGATCAATCACAAGGCAATAAAGTGAATGTTCAGCGCAAACCTCAGCGCCGCCGTTCTCCCAAGAAGGCCGCTGGCGGTAACGATTAGAAAATTCAAACTATCAGCTGTTATCTTTTTGCGTTCTGATTTCTGCGAAGCGTTCTACGTTTTCGGCGCGTAAAAAAACGTTAGTTTCTTTTTCCTGCTTTAATGTGCTTGGTATTGTTGGCTTATTACTGGCCCGAAGATGTTTTATCTCTTCATAACGTTGTTTGAGCGCAATGTTATCCGGCTCGACCTGCAAACAAAATTCGGCATTGGCCAGCGTGTATTCATGCCCGCAATAAATGTATGTATCATCGGGCAGGGAACTTAGTTTTTGCAGGGAATTCCACATTTGTTCATGTGTGCCTTCGAATACGCGCCCGCACCCCATGGAAAACAAGGTGTCGGCACAAAACAGTGCTTTGCTTTGCGCAAAATATAAACAAATATGCCCCAGCGTATGACCGGGCGTTTCTATTATCTGCGCTTTTTTCCCGCATATTTCAAAATCACTGTTTTCGCTTAATAGAATATCAACGCCGCCGATTTTTTGCGCTTCTTTTTCCGGCGCGGCAACGGGGCAGGAATATTTTTCTCGCAATTCATGATTCCCCGCAACATGATCGCCGTGATGATGCGTATTAATGATCATATCCAGCTTGAGATTATTGCGCTCAAGGTAATCTATAACAGGCTGTACTTCTCCTGCGTCGATCACGGCTGTTTGCTCAGCGCCGTGAAGAATATAGGTATAATTATCTTTTAACGTTGGAATGATCTCTATTTTCATGGCGTATCAATCTCTCGCATCGTTGTTTTGCGGTTTAAAGATTAAGGATAGTGGTCAAGGACAAAAGGTAAAGGATAAATTCGTAAAAACAAAAAAGTTTGATTTTACATATAAAAAATGCTAGTTTTGAGCCTATCAAAATATAAAAAGGTCAAAAATGCACGATAAATTCCATTATTCTGTAACCTTTACAGGGCAGGCTCCGCGCAAAGAATATGACGGAGATACCCATTGCACCAATGCTTTAAAAATGGCTGAAATTTTCGAAAATATGGTCCGCGGATCAAGCGATTACAACGTCGTGGGTGCGCCTAAAACTGTAATGGATCAGGGGGTAATCCCCGCCGCTGAAATAATTGTTGAAACGGCGGATTGGAATGGCTCTGCCAGTGCGATGCATAACGCCGTAAAAGAGTTGGCCGATGCTCTCATCGTGCAAAATGGCGGTCTGCCGAATGCGCGTGTTGCGCATGTGGAATCATCGCTTGCTAAAGTGGATGCTGTCAGTTTACTGGAGCAGTGTAGGGGCGCAGAAAGCTCTTATGACCCGGTCGAGCCTTTTGCCGAATTCGAAGATTTCGGCTTATAAAAAATCCTTCAGGCTTTTTTCTGCTGATCCGGGCATAAGGGGTTTTTGCTGGCTTTCATGCGGCGCCCACCCATGCAGGAAAATTATTTCAAACGTAGCAGGAATGCGTCCGTCTTCTTCCGCAAAATGATGTTGGTAGTAGTGCGCGACCTGCAGAAAAAAATTTTTGCCGGGATTTTTCTTATCCCTCTCTTTTATAATATTACTTTCGCCCATGGCTCGTAGTTCAGCCATCAATTTGAACATATTCTCGTAAGTCACGGTTAGTTGATCAGAATCCACAACGGGCAAAGCAAAGCCTGCGCGCTGGAGCAGGGCGCCCATATCCTGTTTATCGGCAAACGGAAAAACACGCGGGGATACGCCGCCCTTTAAATCCATTTCGGTTTGCATCATGCTTTGCCTGAGCTGGCTCAGGGTTTCGCCGCCGAACATGGCCCCGATAAAAAGCCCGTTGGATTTTAATGTATTCTTTATCTGCAAAAGAGTGCCGGGTAGATCATTAATCAAATGCAATTCAAGGGCGCTGATGATGAGATCAAAACTGTGAGGCTTAAAGGGCAAGGCCTCGGGGGAGCCGATGGCATTGTTATCAAAATGCGCAGGAAAGATATCGCTCTGGCGTAAGTGCGTGACAGTTTTGCTTTGCAGATGATCGCGCAGAAAAGGCGTAACGCGTTCCCCGATGACCAGTACGTTTTCGAATTCCTTGGTAACAAGAGAAAGGCGATCGCAAAGCTGTTCTTCGCACCAGCGCAGCAAAAAATCGTGGTTTTGATAGTGCGGAGCCGCGCGTTGTAATCTTTGAAGCCATAAAGCGCGATCAAAAATTTCAATGAGGCCGTTTACCATTTTTCAGGCTTTAATTCATGATCATCTTTGGGCGGCATATGTTCCTGCACGACTTTGGCCAGCTCTTCCATTTCTGAAAATTCTTCGGTCAGTTGGCTGTCGAGTTCAGGCTTTTTGGCGGGCGCAGTATCAGCGCTTTTTTGTAGATCGGCCTCGGCCACCGCATTTTTCTTTTCAGCCATAATTTTTTCATGAAAAGGCGTATGGCCTGCGCTGAGTTTTTTCAATACGACTTTTTTGTCGTTCTTTTGAGGTTCTTTATTCTCGGGTGCATTGATCGCATGAGCGTTAGCGTCTTTATGCGGAGAAGGAGCGTTCATTTTCAAAAGCCGCGAATTGCTGTTTTCCGGTTTTTTACCGGGCGGCGGGGCATAGCTCATAGGGATGCCCCAATCGGTATTGCGACCCGAAAAGCGGTCTTGCACAATTTCTTTCACGCGCAGTTTGTAATCGCGCTTGATATCGTCATTCAGGGCTTGCCAGGCGCGGGCAATCACAACCATAAAATGCGTTTCTTTAGATAGCGATGACCACAAAAGGCGGTATTGATGAAAGGGAATGAAATCACTTTTTGTCGGGCCGAAGGCTTCAGCAGGGGCGACAATGGCAAAGGGATAAACGCGGTGCTGGGTTAGACCGACATGAGTAAAATAACTCTCGCCCAGCTTGATGACGTTTTCCGGCTTCATGGAAAATTTATCGGCAATAAAGCGTTTAAGCTGTTTTAAATTTGTGATTTCCGCAGGAATGTTAAAGCTTGGCGCATGCATGGTCAGGCCGTTGCTTTCATGGCGCTGTGGCACGGGGAAATAATCAACCTGAAGCCCGGCATGTAAATCATCCTTGATGCCTTTGGTCAGAGGAATAACAACGGCTGTATTGATGGTTTTTTCATCCGAAACCACAAAATCCATGTCATCCGAAGATAATCCAGTCGTTGAACCTTGGGCATGGCCTTCTTCCACAAAAATGGAGTGCACGGTTCGCAACTGGCCTGCCGTTCCTTTAACAGCCTTGAAACGCTCGTCCTTTTCATGGATTTTATGCAGCAAATCTTTTATTTCAGCGCGCTTGTTAATTTTCTGGGTCTGGATATTCAAATCTTTGCTGGTCCATGTTTCCGGCTTCAGATTCAAATGCTCGAATAGTGAGAGAATTTGTAATTCCAGCCGCGCATTGGGAAGCATGCCAACTGTAATGGCATTCAAAACCTGCTGGGCATCAAATTCACGCACTTCGCCTTTGGCTGTGAATTTTTCGTTCTTATTGATGATGTTTTTGGGTTTAACAGGTTTTTTGCTTCGTTCGACATCCAGAAAATAAGTTTTAATGCGCTCATCTATGTGATCAGGCGCGGGGTAATAATCAGGCCCGTGAAAGAGCAAGGAGCTATCGCGTGGTTTCAAGCCGATATAATCGCGGGCAAATTTGACAGTATCTTTGATATCATCGGGCTTTATTTCATTGACGACTGTGGCATCAACGGTAAGCGCTTCAATCATATGGCCGGACCAGCGCTTTCCATCAATGTTATCACCATAGCGCGGCACAGTGTTTACAACCCCTCTTGGAATTCCGTCGTGAAGATAGATTTTCAGGCGCCCTTCTTCATTGACGTGATAAGGGATAACTTCAGCCGGAAGAAAATCGCGGGAAATAACATCGGTAATATTTCCTGTCACTTCATTGCGCATAGCCGTAATGCGTATAGCGCTATCTTCGGCTTTGGAGGGGCGACGTTCGCCGATCAAAAGGCTCTGGCGGTCTTTCATCTTACGCGCTACGGCCAGATAACAGGTGGGGGGATAGCCCATGGCCTGCCCCTCATTATTATACATACGAAAGCGGCCTTCAAAATGATCCTCGATATAATCTTCATCCCAGAACGGCGCGGAATATTCAACGCGTGAACCCAAAGCGCGCAATTCTTTCCTGAATTCCCGCATGGTAAAAAACGTATATTCCATGGGCAATTCCTTGTCCCATTTCTCGCGATCATCCTTGCGCATTAAAAATTCATACGCCCATTTGGAGGGGAGTCTAAACAGGCGTGTCTTTGGAAAGCGTGGCGGCAATTCCTCTAGCCAGAACCCGCCACAGCCCGCATCCTGACGCGGCCTTGCATGTTCGGAATACCAGATCAGCAAATCGGTTTCGCTCATCTTGTCTAGTTCATCGGAATCAGAGGTGATATCGGGTAGCTCCAGCAGAACATATTCTTCGGGTGGGGGGCGTGCAAAATCGCGGATAAACATTGTCCCGCCGGATTTTAGCATTTTGAATTGCCGCGCCAACGTATCGCTCACAATTTTTTCGTTATACCGTGAGCCTGAATAGACGGCATGCAGGATGTAGGAATTGATTATTGCATCCATGCTTTCGGGTTCAAACATGCTGGTAGCGACATCAGCATGGACAAATTCCAGATTGTGGACTTTATCGGCGTAAAGCTCTTTGGCTTTGTTAATGGCGCGTTTGCTTTTATCCACGCCGATAAAGCGGATATTGGGTGCCAAAACCGCCATAGCATAGGTCATGACCCCGTCATCACAGCCCATATCGGCCACTTTGGCATTTTCATTCAGCAAAAGATGAGAGAGCGAAAACCAGGCTTTGCGCACGATGCGGTAATCGGTATCTTTCAACAGCTCGTTGCGCCGCTCGAAATATTCCTCCAATGTGCTGGTGATATACTCAGTTTCCACTTTACTCTTTCCTTATTCAGGTGACCTAATGTAGTGTGATGCGCAGGATTTGGCAATCGGGTTATGAAAGCACTACAAAAAAACATGAAGAGTATTTCCGAAGGGGTGATTGATTTCATCCTGCCGCCGCGCTGTATCGTTAGTGGCGCGGAAGTAACCCATCAAGGCATGGTTGCCCCGCATATATGGTCGAAGCTTGATTTTATTACAGATCCATTTTGTGAAAAATGCGGCTTTCCGTTTGAATTTGATACAGGTACGGGCATACATTTATGCGGATCATGTCTTCAAAAACCGCCGCTTTATGATCGTGCAAGGGCAGCGCTGAAATATAATGATGCCAGCCGTGATATGATTTTGGGTTTTAAACATGGTGATCAGATGCAGGCCGTTCTGGCCTTTATGCCGTGGTTAAAAGCGGCGGGGCAGGACATGTTAATGGAGGCTGATTATTTAATACCTGTGCCGTTACACCGCTGGCGGCTTATACGGCGGCGTTATAATCAAGCGGCAATTATAGCTCAGCGTTTAGGCAAGGAAACAAATATCCCCGTACTGGTCGATGCGCTTGTAAGAACGCGCAATACACAAACACAAGGGTATCTAAAGGCTGGCGAGCGCGCGAAAAATGTGCGCAGGGCTTTTATGATGAATCCCAAATATGAGGGCGCTCTGACGGGAAAAAGAATTGTCCTGATTGATGATGTTTATACAACGGGCGCAACAATCACGGAATGCACAAAAGCCTTGCGTAAGGTCAAACCTGTCGGCATTGACGTGCTCGCTATTGCACGGGTTGTGCGTGATTAGAGTTTTTCACCCGCCATGAGGCGGCCTTGATCCAGTGTTGGAGAGAGCCCGTGTTGCATGGCCAAACGCTTGAGCGGGGAAATTTTATCCAATAGTTTAAATCCCCTTCGGCGGGCGGCTTTTAAGGGCATAATATCATTACTGACCAGCCGCATCATGGCATCTAC
>JBKHDZ010000040.1:0-14728 GCA_046541095.1 Alphaproteobacteria bacterium | reverse complement strand
GTTATCATACGAATAAAATCAAAAACCGCAAGAAACGGATTGGTTTTAATCTCGCGCCGAATTACTTTATGGGCATGGCGCAGAATATGAGCATTATTGCCGAGAGCATTGACTATCTGGTTGAGCATTATCAAGATCAGCCGGATCTGGAGTTTTTGTCGCGCCGCGCAGGCTATGAGCCAACATATTTCCAAAAGCTGTTTAAAGAAAAAGTCGGGATTAGCCCGAAGCGTTTGCAACAATATATGAATATGCGCCAGGCCAAAGATTTATTGGGAGCAGGGTATTCAGTGCTGGATACGGCTTTTGAAACAGGGCTGAGTAGCACCTCGCGCCTGCATGATCTGTTTGTCACGTGCGAGGGGATGACACCCGGCAATATACAAACCCGCGGAGAAAATTTAACGATAACCTATGGGATATATCCGAGCGTTCTTGGCAATATCATTGTGGCAAAGACGCACAAAGGCATTTGCTGGCTGGGGTTTATGATGGAAGAAAGCGCGCAGCATTGCATCGCCCGGATGCAAAGCCATTGGCCAAAAGCGCAATTTCGCCGCGATGATAAAGCGATTGAAAAAGAGGGTCGGCATTTGCTTGATATTTGGAGCGGTCAGAGCAGTGGTGAGCAAAAGATTAAACTTGATTTATATGGTACAAATTTTCAACTGCAGGTCTGGCAAGCGCTTTTGCGCATACCTTCCGGAAAAACATTGACCTATCAGAATATTGCAAAACAGCTTAATCGCCCCAAAGCAAGCCGCGCGATTGGGAATGCGGTCGGGGCTAATCCCGTATCAGTGTTAATACCTTGTCACCGCGTTATAAGGGCTAGCGGGATTATTGATAATTATGGCTGGGGTAGCCCACGCAAGAAAATGTTATTGGCGCTGGAATCATCTGCGCTGGGATAATCCCAAAACGTCGTGCATAGAATAAAGGCCGGGTGGTTTTCCCTCACTCCAAAGCGCGGCTTTAATGGCCCCTTTGGCATAGAGCGCGCGGTCAGTGGCGCGGTGGGTCAATTCAATACGCTCGCCTTCACCAAAAAAGAAAACGCTATGCTCGCCCACAACATCGCCGCCTCTGACAACGGCAAAACCAATATCGCCTTTTTGACGCGCTCCATTCCTATCGCAATTAATTGTGTCGGGTAATTGCGTGCCGCGCCCTTTGGCCGCCGATTGCCCCAAAGCCAAAGCCGTGCCGGAAGGGGAGTCGATTTTGTACTTGTGATGACTTTCAAAAATTTCAATATCCCATTCAGGATCCAAGGCTCTCGCGGCTTTTTCTATCAACGCCATAAGAAGATTGACGCCAAGACTCATATTGGCGGCATAGATAATGGCGGTATCTTTGGCGTGCTCTGCCAGCTTTTCTTCCTGATCTTTCGATAAGCCTGTTGTGCCAATAATAAGCGGCGTTTTTGTTTGTGCTGCCACCGCCGCGTTATTCATTGTGCTATCGGGCAGGGTGAAATCTATAACGGCGTCCGAAGTTTCGAACAGGGCGCGCGCCTCCGTCGTGATGAAAAAGCCGGGGTTTTCAGTAGGCTCGCTGCGGCTTAAACCGCCTGCCAATTCGGTTCCTTGAAAATGGCCGTTTGTTAATTCTTTTACCAATAATTGCCCGACGCGCCCGGTATATCCAGCAATGCCTATTTTCATTCTTCCGGCTCCCATCTATCCTCGTAATCTTCCAACTCTA
Organism: Alphaproteobacteria bacterium; assembly: GCA_046541095.1. Taxonomy (GTDB): domain Bacteria; phylum Pseudomonadota; class Alphaproteobacteria; order Micavibrionales; family Micavibrionaceae; genus UBA2638. The sequence goes on along the minus strand of JBKHDZ010000040.1, from coordinate 13,021 downwards.
CGATAATGCCTTCATACAAGAAATCACTCAATGGCATAAAAATTTTATCCTGCCGCGCCGCTTCGATCAAACCGCGCAAATCTCCCATGACAAACCAGCGATTATCAAAAGGCAAATCACTTTTGGTGAGCAACACATCAATGCCAAGGGATTGTGCTTGTTCGGCCATTTTATTGCACAAAATATCCAGTTCGTTCTGGGGCATCCCCTGTTCCTGAAATGATACGGTAAACCCTTTGTTTATGCTCATATAACGGCTGTTATTACCGCGCAGGCCGCTAACCAGCCCGAGCGAAATTTTCAGGCCGTTTTTCTTGTCCACCATGGTTTTGTAGATTTCATCGAAATGAAAATTCAGGCGGTTATAATGTGTGCCAAAAGCCATAAGTTAACTGTCGGGATGTCCGACCCTTATTCTTTTAAATCATCCCAGAATTCTTTCATCTTTGTAAAGAAACTGGAAGATTCGGGGGAGTGTTTATGCCCGGATTTGGCACTGGATAAAGTCTGATCGAGTGCGTCCATCAGATCTTTTTGTTTTTTATCCAGATTAACCGGGGTTTCGACAAAGATTTCGATGTAAAGATCGCCCATAACATCTGATTTTAATACGGGCATACCTTTTCCTTTTAATCTGAATTGCTGGCCAGTTTGGGTGCCGGCAGGAATTTGCACCTTGGCTGTTTTGCCGGCAATAGTAGGGACTTCGATATCTCCACCCAAAGAAGCCTTGGTCATGGGGATAGGCACGCGGCAATGAAGATTGGCCGCATCGCGCTTAAAGAGTTTATGCGGCTTTGTAGAAATGAGCACATATAAATCCCCGCGCGGGCCGCCGCGCACTCCGGCTTCGCCTTCACCGGACAGGCGAATACGCCGCCCATGTTCAACACCTTTTGGGATTTTAATTTTGAGGTTGCGTGTTTTTTGAATGCGGCCATCGCCGCCGCATTTTTTACAAGGGTTTTTAATAGATTGGCCTTGCCCATGACATGTCGGGCAGGTCCGCTCAATCGTAAAGAAGCCTTGTTGCGCGCGCACGCGGCCAACACCGCCGCAAGTATCGCATGTATCAACGCTTGTGCCCGATTCTGCGCCGCTCCCGCCGCAGGAATCACATTCCTCATTCAAGGGCAATTTGATGGTCACTTCTTTGCCGTGATAGGCATCTTCCAGCGAAATTTCCATCGTGTACTGCACATCTGCGCCGCGCGTTTGCGTGCGGCCACCACCTCTGCCCCCCATGAAATCGCCAAACATATCTTCAAAAATGTCGGAAAATGCGCCTGCACCGCCAAAACCGCCAGCGCCGCCAAAGCCGCCCGGGCCACCGGCGCCGCCGCCCATAGAGCCATCAAAGGCAGCATTGCCATAGCGGTCATAGGCCGCACGTTTTTGCTCATCCTTTAAAATATCGTAGGCTTCGTTGACTTCCTTGAACTTGGCCTCGGCCTCGGGATTGTCTTTGTTCTGGTCAGGGTGATATTTCATCGCAAGCTTGCGATAGGCCTTTTTAATTTCGGCCGCATCGGCATCACGTGATACCCCTAAGGTTTTATAAAAGTCTTTTTCACTCATATTGATAGCTTACACGTGTTTGGATTGGCCTGCTTTTGAAAAACCAAAGAATTCACCAATAAAATTCATCCAGTTTTTCTTTTGTTCGGCAGGTGGAGCGATATTATCATTGCCAGCCTGAGCGGACATGGTTTTATAATTATGGACGGCCTGGCGATAGCTTTTGTTATATTGAAGGCGTTTTTGTTTTGTCTTTAATTGCGTATAGGCTTCGTTAATCAACCGAAAACGCAGCTCTGCCAAGCGCCGTTCTTGCGGGTGGCGGTCGGGGTGAAAAAGTTTGGCCATGCGGTAATAGGCTTTGCGTATTTCGGCATCATCGGCACTTTGAGAAACTTGTAAAACTTCATAATAGGATACGGGTTTTTGCATTCTGCGATCACGCGCTGACATTCCTTTATGCTCCGGTCTATGGTTTTGTTTTAAAGAGAAGTGACCTGTAAGAAAACAGATCACTTCATTTGTTATTAGGGAAGGATAAGAGAGATAAGAATTACTTCTTCTCGTCTTCATCTTCCTCGATTTCTAGATCAACGACTTCCGCTTCAACGGCGTCATCGTCTTTATCAGCATGAGAGCTTGCGCTCTGGGAAGTAGCATTCGCAGTTTCACTATCAGGTGTGCCTGCAGAATCTTCCTGGGCCTTGCGATAGGCCATCTCGCCCAGCTTCATGCTGGCCTGAGCCAGAGCTTCTGCCTTGGCATCAATATCTTCTGCATTGCCGCCATCAATCGCGGTTTTAAGATCTTCCATAGCCGCATCAATAGCCTTCTTCTCATCCGCAGGTACATCATCACCGAATTCTTCGAGCGATTTTTCTGTGGCGTGCATGAGAGATTCAGCCTTGTTAATGGATTCGACGGCCGCGCGGCGTTTCTTGTCTTCTTCCGCGTTGGCTTCGGCATCTTTGACCATGCTTTCGATGTCTTCATCCGACAAGCCGCCAGAGGCTTGAATACGGATTTGCTGCTCTTTGTTTGTGGCTTTGTCTTTGGCAGACACGTTCACAATACCGTTTGCATCAATATCAAAGGTGACTTCGATCTGCGGAACACCGCGCGGGGCCGGAGGAATACCGACCAGATCAAATTGTCCCAGCAATTTGTTATCGGCCGCCATTTCACGCTCACCTTGAAAAACGCGGATGGTCACAGCGTTCTGGCTATCTTCTGCAGTCGAGAAGACTTGGGATTTCTTGGTCGGGATGGTCGTATTGCGGTCAATCAGACGCGTGAACACACCGCCCAGTGTTTCGATACCTAAAGAAAGCGGAGTAACATCCAGCAAGAGGACATCTTTAACATCACCTTGCAAAACGCCGCCCTGAATGGCCGCACCATCTGCAACAACCTCATCGGGGTTTACGCCTTTATGTGGCTCTTTACCGAAGTAATCTTTCACGGTTTCGATGATTTTCGGCATGCGGGTCATACCGCCGACCATGATCACATCATCCACTTCCGATGCTTTTAAACCGGCATCTTTCAAAGCGTTTTTAACGGGATCAATGGTGCGCTTGACCAGATCTTCGACCAATGATTCCAGCTTGGCGCGGGATAGTTTGATGTTCAAATGTTTCGGGCCGGAGCTGTCTGCCGTAATAAAGGGCAGGTTCACTTCGGTCGATGTGGCGCTGGACAGTTCGATCTTGGCTTTTTCAGCCGCTTCTTTCAAGCGCTGCAAAGCCAGCTTGTCATCGCGCAGATCAATGCCTTGTTCTTTTTTGAATTCATCGGCCAGATAATCAATGATGCGCAAATCAAAGTCTTCACCGCCAAGGAATGTGTCACCATTGGTGGATTTAACCTCGAAAACGCCATCGCCGATTTCAAGAACGGAAACATCGAACGTACCGCCACCAAGGTCGTACACCACGATTGTTCCTGTTTTCTTTTTATCAAGGCCATAAGCAAGAGCTGCGGCAGTAGGCTCGTTAATAATGCGGAGTACTTCCAGTCCTGCGATTTTGCCCGCATCTTTTGTAGCCTGACGCTGGGAGTCGTTAAAATAGGCCGGAACCGTGATTACGGCTTGTGTAACAGGCTCGCCCAGATAACTTTCGGCGGTTTCTTTCATTTTGCCCAGTACCATGGCAGAGATTTGAGAAGGCGCATATTTTTCGCCATCCACTTCCACCCAGGCATCGCCGTTATCACCTTCCACAACATTGAAAGGTGCTTTTTTAATAAGGTCTTGCGCCTCGCCATCTTTAAAACGTCGGCCAATCAAACGCTTGATTGCATAAAGCGTATTTTCAGGGTTTGTTACGGCCTGACGTTTCGCGGGCTGTCCGACCAGACGCTCACCATCTTTGGTGAAAGCAATCATGGAGGGCGTTGTGCGCGTTCCTTCAGAATTTTCAATAACTTTTGGTTCGTCGCCATCCATAACAGCGACACAGGAGTTTGTTGTACCTAAATCGATACCAATTACTTTGCTCATTTTTTACCTCTTCTATTTTGGCGAATATTGTTTGAAAAGCCCGCTTATTCGGCACTTTCCGGTCAATTTCCCTTTGGATTTATACATCTATATATTGTAGTTAGAAGACAATATCAATACTGACCTATAAATTCCAGAGGTGAATACAAGATTTTCACAGCCCATTAGGCACCGTTACTTTATGTACTCATGAATTGATACGTGCACAAAGACTATATGGATCAAAAATTTTAGGCGCTGGTATCTATAGTGCTGCCAGGATCACTCGACGGGGTTTGTCCGCCGCTGCCCTGACCATCGTCTTTTACCACGCCAACGCGGGCTGGGCGGATAAGACGGCCATTGAGGATATAGCCTGTTTCCATGACTTGAATAATTGTGCCCGCAGGTTTTTCCGGCATTGGCGTTTCGAACATCACTTCATGGAAATTGGGGTCGAAAACCTGATCAAGAGGCTCCAGCTTTTGAAGACCGTTCTTTTCAAAGGTGCGCAATAATTCACGCTCGGTGGCTTCAATCCCTTCGATCAGATTGATGATATGCTCATTGCTTTTCAAATCTTCTGGCACTGCTTCGATTGCGCGTTTTAAGTTATCGGCAACAGGCAAAAGATCACGCGCAAAGGACGACACAGCGAATTTCTTGGCATCTGTGCCTTCTTTTAGAGCGCGGCGTTTTGTGTTTTCGGCTTCGGCCACGGCGCGCAGCATTTTATCTTTTGTTGTATCAAGCTCTGCTTCCAGCGCAGAGATTTTTTCCTGCAAAGCTATGACATCAGCGCCGGCATTATCGCTTAAAGCATCTTCAGGCAGAGGTTCCGGTGCCAAAGGGTCGTTATCGTCTTCATCACCGGCGTACAAACCTTGCGCTTCGGCTTCAAGTCGTGCGGAGCGCTCGGCAAGACTTTCACCCGGAGGGCCGTCATTTTTGTTATGTTCAGAATTATTACTCATAGCCACTAATATTAACTACTTCATGCTTGCTGGCAAGGTTGCCAGAACATCGATTGGTATTTTTTTATCATACTGGCCATTGGGGCCATAAAAAGGCTCGGTTTTGTGAATGGAGCCAATATTTACGAATTCCTGTCCATTATTCAGCATTTCACGAATATCGCCTTCCGTATCAAGAAAAACAAAGGTGTTGAGCATTTCGCTACTTGGCGTGTAGCCCGGGATTTTTGTTTCAATCGGAACAAGGCCGTTGCGCCCGGCCAGCATGGCAAGCTCTTGCAGCATTGGGTTTTTATAGTACAGATCATCTGTGGCCATAGGCACGCTCAGGAAAACGGTGTTGGCCGGTAAAAACCAGTATTCCAAGCCTTCCAGCATAACGCTTTCTTTGGGTTGAAGCGATATTTTCTGATCCGTTAACTCCACATCAAAACTTCTGGTTTCATAACGGGAACTCAAGCGAAGCATGTTGACATTATTTTCGCGCATTTCATCCAGATCCAGAATGACTTCTGTTGTTTCCATTACCCGCTTTTTCTCGCAATCCTTACGTTTTTGAACCTGTATGATCGGAAATTCCAGATTGATTGTCAGCACAGGGCCCTGGATATGATGAGAGGCTTCAAAAGGGATGGAATCAAAACATCCTTCAAGCGGAACGCGCGACATGACAAAAAATACAAGCTCATTATCAGGTGTGTTGGGGCGCTGGAAAATCGTAAAGCCAGTTTTATCCAAAGGCAGAATACCTGTGAAGCCCATTTCTTCAATCTGCTCGCGTGTCGGCTCTGTATTAAAGCGGTTAGGTTTATAGTCAGCCTGCGCCACAAAGCTTGTTCCGCCGAGCAGGGCGAGTGTAGAAAGGCATAATGTCAATTTTTGCAAAGTTCTCATTTGGTATGAACCTGGGTCATGGGTTTAATAAATCTTTACTATCCTAATAGTCATCAAGCAGTCTTGCAATCACTTGTGAGGTATAATCCACCATTGGAATAATCCGGTCGTAATTTAACCGCGTGGGTCCGATGACTCCAATGGCTCCGATCACTTTATCATTGTTGTTTTTATAAGGCGATAACACAAGGGACCAGCCTGATTGGTCGAAAATATTGTTTTCGGTGCCCAGAAAAATCTGAACGCCCTGTGCCTGCTCGACATTGCTGACAAGGTTTAGCATATTTTGCTGCTCTTCCAGATAACCCAGCAAAGCGCGTGCGCGCTCCAGATCCTCTAAAGCCTTCACATCCTCCAACAGCCGCGATTGGCCGCGTATAATTATATGTCCGTCCGTTTTGTTTTGCGGTATGGCAATACCTTTGGCAATCAGGTCGGCTGTAATCGTATCCAGTCTGGTTTTATTTTCGCGAATTTCCTGCTCGATTGCCCCTTGCACATCGCCCAGTGTTTTTCCGGCCAGCTTGGCATTTAAATAATTGGAGGCTTGTTGCAGGATGCTTTCATTCACATTGGCCGGAATTTCCATCAAACGGTTTTCCACCAGCCCGTTTTCCATCACCATGATAATCAGCGCCTTGCCGGGCTCCAACATCACGAACTGGATTTGTTTGACGGGCTTTTGTATTTTCGGGGCAATAACAAGCGAGGCACATGATGACAGGCTGGAGAGAAGATTGGTGGCATTAGAAACCATCTCGTTCATGGTCAAACCTTTGACGCTGCATTCAGCCTCTATTTTCTGGCGCTCTTCGGTGGAAAGCGCGCCGATTTCCATGAGGCCGTCAATATAAAGCCGCAAGCCGTTATCGGTGGGCATGCGTCCGGCAGATGTATGTGGAGCCTGCAATAGTCCCATATCTTCCAAATCCGCCATTACATTGCGTATGCTGGCGGGGGATAAATTCAAATCAAGGGATTTTGCAAGCGTGCGCGAGCCTACGGGCAGGCCCGTATCAAGATAAGTCGTTACAATATGCCGGAAAATTTCCCGGCTTCTTTCATTAAGCTCGGCTATCATGAGAAAACAATATAATCGGTAAAGTTCAAATTGACAATTCAGAACACTTCCCTACAGTGTCAGGCAAAGTCAAAAAAGGAGCAAACATGACAAGACCATCAGGCCGCAAGCCGGAGGATATTCGCAAAGTAGAATTAATCACGAATGTTAATAAACATGCGGAAGGCTCTTGTCTGGCGAAATTCGGTGATACCCATGTTTTGTGCCTGGCCAGCGTTGATGAGCGCGTGCCGATGTGGATGCGCAATTCGGGTAAAGGCTGGGTCACGGGTGAATATGGTATGCTCCCGCGATCAACAGGCAGCCGTATGGACCGCGAAGCCGCCAAAGGCAAACAATCAGGGCGCACGCAGGAAATCCAGCGCTTGATTGGCCGCGCTTTGCGTTCAGTCGTCGATTTCAGCGCGATGGGCGAGCGTCAGGTAAGAGTGGATTGTGATGTTATACAGGCCGATGGCGGCACAAGAACAGCCGCCATTACAGGTGGTTTTGTGGCAATGTATATGGCTTTTCAGCATTTGGTTAATATAGGCTTATTGGAAAGCGTGCCTGTTACCGATACGGTTTCGGCCATTTCCTGCGGCGTTTATAAAGGCGTGCCCGTGGCCGATCTGGATTATGATGAGGATTCAGATGCTGATACCGACGCTAATTTTGTGATTACCGGCACAAGCGGAATTTGCGAAATTCAGGGCACGGCAGAAAAAGAGCCGTTTTCCGAAGAAGAGTTTTTACAGTTGTTATCACTGGCGAAAAATGCCTGCGGCGAATTAACGGCCCTTCAAAAACAGGCGCTCGGGATATAAGGCTGTGCTTGATTTAAAAGATCAGGATATCGTCATTGCTTCCCATAATACGGGCAAGGTGCGCGAAATTGCAGAGTTGCTGGCTCCTTACGCGAAAAACTTTTTTTCGGCCTCGGATTTGAATCTGGAGGAGCCTGAAGAAACGGAAAAGACGTTTACAGGCAATGCGCTTTTAAAGGCAAGGGCTGCGGCTAAGGCAAGCGGCAAAATTGCTTTGGCCGATGATAGCGGTCTGGCGGTAAATGCTTTGAGCGGTGAGCCCGGCATATATTCGGCGCGCTGGGCGGGAGAGCCGCGTGATTTTAACAAGGCCATGAAACGTGTGCATGACGAGCTGGGCGATAGTGATGATCGCACCGCTGCTTTCATTTGTGTTCTGGCTTTGGTTTGGCCGGATGGGCGTGAAGATGTTTTTGAAGGGCGCGTAAAAGGCGAAATTATCTGGCCGCCGCGTGGCTCCAAGGGTTTTGGCTATGATCCGATTTTTGTGGCCAAAGGCATGAGCGAAACCTTCGCAGAGATAGATCCGGCCGAAAAACATAAAATTTCCCACCGCGCCGATGCTTTTGGTAAATTACTCGCAAAGCTCAATACGTAATTCCGCATAGGGTTTTTGGCTGTAAAACTTGACATAGAGCATGAAAAAATTGTAAACCTTATCGCGAATTCCCAATGAGGATATAAGTGAGGAGATAAAAGCACATGTTTAACATTAACAAACGTATTTTAGGTTTACAGGCCGCCATGATCGTCGGCTTCGTGAGTGCTTCTGATGAAGCTTTGGCAGGCAATAATTTCAGTGATATTGCCAGAAACATCAATGATTCCATTTCAGAAATTCCGGGCCTTTTGACAGGTATTTCGTATTTGATGGGAATGCTTATGGGTGTGCTGGGCATTATGAAGCTGAAAGATCATGTCGAGAATCCATCGCAGACACCTATGAAAGACGGCGCTGTGCGTCTGGCCGCTGGTGGTGCTTTGTTCGGATTGCCGATTATTTTCGAATCCATGTTTAATACAATCGGTGATACAACCCGCGTGATTACAGCGCCGCAATTAAACAAAGTCTCTTTCAACGTTAACTGATTACTAAAGTTGTAAATTATGTTTCAACAAGGCCAGATGGGGATTTATATCCACTGGCCTTTTTGTGTGTCAAAATGCCCGTATTGTGATTTTAATGTTTATTTGAATAATAAGCATGAAAGCAAAGTCTGGCGGGATGCTTATTTACACTCCATCAAAACCTATAAAAATTTGATGCCAGACCGTGAGGTGGTGTCTATTTATTTTGGGGGCGGAACACCCTCATTAATGGCCCCCGAACTGGCAGGGGATATTATCACCGCCATACGCGAAAGCTGGCCATGTGCCGACAATATTGAAATTACGCTGGAAGCCAATCCCACATCTGCGGAAATTGATAAATTCAAGGCTTTTTCCGAAGCAGGCGTAAACCGCCTTTCACTGGGCGTGCAATCTTTGCGCGATGATGTCTTGAAATTTTTGGGTCGTTTGCATGGCTCGGACGAAGTCTTGAGAGCTATTAATATTGCAAATGGAGTTTTTCATCGTTTTACCTTTGATTTGATTTACGCCTTGCCCAATCAAACTCTGCAGGAATGGGAGCGTGATTTAAAAGCCGCGATCCCTATGATGAAGGGTCATCTCTCGGCCTATCAATTAACAGTGAAGGGCGGTACGGCCTTTGAAAAGCAGGAGGCGCGCGGTGATTTTACCCTTCCTGATTCCGATAAGGCCGCTGATTTTTATAATCTGACCAATGATATTATGGCCGATCATGATATGCCGGCCTATGAAGTATCCAATTACGGCGCGAGCGGGCAAGAATCGCGCCATAATCTTGTTTACTGGCATTATCAGGATTATATCGGGATTGGCCCAGGCGCACATGGGCGCATCACAATCAACGGCAATAAATATGCGACGCAGGATTATAAAAAGCCTGAAGACTGGCTACGCGCCGTTAATGAAAATGGCAAAGGCTGCGAAGTTTTTGATGAGCTAAGTGTGCAAGACCGATTAGAAGAAATTCTCATGGGCGGATTGCGCATAAAAGAGGGAATTGATTTACAAAAGCTTGGCGGACAAACAGGTTTAAACCCGCAAGAGAAGCTGGATTGGGAGCATATCGAGATTGCTTGCGCGCAAGGGTGGCTGGATTACAGGGAAGGCCGCTATCTTATCCCCTCGCGCGAAGGTTGGTTGCGCTGTGATTCTTTGCTACCTTATATTTTGAAAGTCTGAATTTATTCGGCTGGAGCGGCTACAGGAGCGTCGCCGGTTTGGCCACCAACCGGCCCGCCTAAAGGTGCGCCTGTTATGCCGCCTGTTAAAGCGCTCATATCCTGATCATTCAAAAGCATTTGGCCTTGCGGGTTCATAATGAATTTATAAACATGCACAGGTTTTCCGTCCTCGTCATTTTCAACGGTGGCAAATCCTTTGGCCATCATCAGCCCCATGAGAAGTTGCTGGATAAAGGATTGATTTTCTCCTTGTCCCTGATTCTCGCTCATCTGGGCGTTCAGACTTTGTATAACGGCATCAAGGCCGCGCAGTCGCGCTGTTATATCGGCCGTGGCAGAATTGGCCGCTTGTAGATCGGTGATAATTTTCCCATCAATGGTGGCGTGGTATATCTCATTGCCAAAATGGTTATTGTCGATCACCAAAGAGGTCCCGGCCTGGGATAAAAGGGCGGGCAATTTAAAAAGCACGGACATTCCGGCCATCTGCGCCATTTGCGGGTTGGTCATTGCCATTTCTGCCGTATTTTTGCCCATATCGGCAATCTCGCGGAAAGGGATATTTTGCAGGGATAAATCGAAATTCAGCGTTTCCGGTGCAAGATCAGGCATATCTTCTGGTGTGGGTGAGATTTCGAATCCGTCATAACCCATGCGCAATTCTATTGTGACATCATTATTTAGAAACCCTGTAAAATCCATACCGAAACCTGCGCTCTCTATATTCACGGTTTCAAAGTTTTCCTGCTCTTTACTGCCGCGGACAACCAGATTTTTTATCTGGTATTCGGATGTAAATCCATTTCCTATCATTTCGATAAAGGCATCAAAAATACCCGCAATATCTGGCGGTGTTTGGGTATCAGGATTCTCGGATTGTAAAATAAGCTGTTCGATGCGTTGCTGATACTCTGTAAAGCCTGCCGGGTTGTAGTCAAACATTTCCATGTTCAAATTAATATCGCCAATGCGCAATACCTCGCCGCCTTGTTCGGGAATGTTCAAATTCATGTTATTAAAGGTGAAGTAAACGGGGCCTGACCATTTTTGATTGTCATCGGCGTTTAAATCATAGACGGCCTTGATCTGCGGCAGGGTGAAGATGAATGAATTCTCAGGATCTTTCATCTCGATATCCTGATATTGTGCGTCCAGCTTGGAAAAATACCCAAGGCTGCTGTTCCACACGCCTGCCGCGCGTTGCCCGCCGATATTAATTTGAAAGTCTTTTTTACCCTCTTCATTCACAAAAGCCATCGGCGTGGGAAGGGCAAAAGTCATTTTCCATTCATCGGGGTTTTCATGGGCGGCAGCATTAATAGCAATCAGACCGATTTCGAACTTCGCGCCATCATTATAATTCAAAGTGGCATAGGGCAGTGTAACGGCATAATAATTCCCCGCTTTTTCAACACTTACATCCCCATCAAATTCCAGAGAACTTAAATTATTGGTGGAGGCTTCGCTTGTCGCGTCAATCATTTCCTGAAACATGGCTTTCAATTTTTGCCCGTTTTCATCCAGTTCTTGCGCGTAGGCAGGGGTAAGTATTGAACTGGACAGCACTACCAAGGCCGAAAATTGTAAGAACCGTTTCATAAAAAAATCTCCTGAAAATGTGAATAAGCGGATAAGCCTTGAATATTTAACCAGAAAAACCATGTTCTTCCAAGGGCTTTCGGGGTAGGGTTGAAGAATGCATGTCTCAAATAAAGCCATACGCAATGATGGCCGTATCATTGCCTATTTAGGGCCGACAAATACGGGTAAAACCTACCGTGCGATTGAACGGATGCTTTCATATCAAAGCGGCGTGATCGGTTTTCCATTGCGCTTGTTGGCGCGCGAGAATTACGAGCGGGTTGTGGCCGCCAAAGGGCGCAGCCGAGTGGCCTTGCTTACGGGGGAAGAAAAAATTATCCCGCCGCAGGCAAAATATTTCTGCTGTACCGTTGAATCGATGCCGGTTGAAAAGGATTTTGAATTTCTGGCTATTGATGAGGTGCAACTGGCTGAAGACTCCGACCGCGGTCATGTTTTTACAGATCGTATTTTGCGCGCGCGGGGGCTTGAAGAAACCGTTTTCCTCGGCTCTGATACCATGAAACCTGTATTGTCGCGCCTTGTGCCGGGCATAACATTCGAGCAATGCACGCGCTTTTCTTTACTGTCTTATACAGGCTTTAAAAAATTGACGCGTTTGCCCAAGCGCACGGCGATTGTCGGTTTTTCTATGGACGATGTTTATAACATGGCTGAATTAATTCGCCGCCAAAGAGGCGGGACAGCCGTTGTTCTGGGCGCTTTATCTCCGCGCACGCGCAATAAACAGGTGGAGATGTATCAATCCGGCGAAGTGGATTTCATGGTGGCAACCGATGCTATCGGGATGGGCTTGAATATGGACATTAATCATGTTGCGCTGGCCGCGACGCGTAAATTCGATGGGCATCGTGTTCGCCCCTTGCGCAATATGGAACTGGCCCAGATTGCCGGGCGCGCGGGCCGCTACATGCGTGATGGAACTTTCGGGGTGACGGGCAGAGTAAGCGAACTGGAAGAAGACACCGTAAAAGCGATCGAAAATCACCAATTCGATAGTGTACGGGAAATTTACTGGCGCAATTCCAATCTGGATTTTTCTTCGCCGAAAATGCTCTCTGTTTCTCTGGATACTTCATCGGGTGATAAAATGCTGGTGCGGGGCAGGCCATCGGATGATTATCTGGCGCTGAAAGCCATGATGGAGCGTGATGATGTAATGGCGCGCGCTACTAACCCCGAGCAGGTGCGTTTGTTGTGGGATGTCTGCCAGATTCCCGATTTCAGGCAAACTTTGAATGAAGCGCACCAAGATCTGATTGCCAATATCTATATCCGCGTTTCGGATAATGTTCTCGGCGAGGACTGGGTGGCGGCCCAGATCAAACGGCTGGATGATAGCAAAGGCGATGTCGATGCACTTATGACGCGCATTGCCCATGTGCGTACCT
>JBKHDZ010000039.1:0-14787 GCA_046541095.1 Alphaproteobacteria bacterium | reverse complement strand
ATACCCTTATGTGTGTTTGCTTGAGGATGTGATCTGGCATGATTTTGTTCGAGAAAAATGCCGATGAGAAAATGCCAACCTCTTCGATGAGTAAGGTCATGACCATGTACATGGTTTTTGATGCACTTAAAAACGGGTCACTGAACCTCGATGACACCTTGTTGGTGAGCGAGAAGGCATGGCGCAAAGGGGGGTCTAAAATGTTTGTGGAGGTGAATAAACGTGTCAAGGTCGAAGATTTGATCCGCGGTGTGATTATCCAATCCGGCAATGATGCAACGATTGTGCTGGCCGAAGGTTTGGCCGGAACCGAGCTTGCCTTTGCAAAGGCCGCCACTGAAAAGGCGCATGAGTTGGGGATGAAGAATTCCAATTTTGTAAATGCGAGCGGCTGGCCTGATCCACAGCATTACTCTACGGCGCGCGATCTGGCAATTCTGGGCAAAGCGATCATATCCAATTTCCCTGAACACTATGATTATTATTCGGAAACAGAATTTACTTACAGCGAAATTACACAGAAAAACCGTAACCCGCTTTTATACCGTGATATGGGTGCAGACGGTATTAAAACAGGTCATACCGAGGCGGGCGGATATGGTTTGATTGGTTCGGGTACCCATGATGGCCGACGCGTTGTGATCGTTGTGAACGGTCTGGACAGCGAGCAGTCTCGCGCTCAAGAAGGCGCAAAATTACTGGAATGGGGCTTGCGCGGATTTGAAAATAAAACGCTTTTAAAATCCGGCCAAAATGTTGGTATGGCTGAAGTGGCGTTCGGAAAAAAAGAGAGTGTGCCCCTGCAGGTTCAAGGTGATGTTATCATGACCCTGCAACGCATTGGCGGCGAAGATGTGAAAATGGAGGCCGTTTATACAGGGCCATTGAAAGCGCCCGTTCGCAAAGGCGATGTCATAGGAAGCTTAAAGGTGCATGTGCCTACCTCAAAACAAGTCATGGAATACCCTCTCTTGGCAGGTGAAGATATTGCACCGCTTGGGTTTTTCTCCGGCACGATTGCCAAGGCAAAACAATACTTGGCAGGCGGGGCCTAATCGCTTTAAACTCGCCTGATGATGATTTCTCAAGGACTTTTTATTACCTTTGAAGGGGGCGAGGGCTCCGGCAAATCCACGCAAGTCCAGAAGCTGGCTAACACTTTGAGAGAGCAGGGACGTGATGTAATGCTTACACGAGAGCCCGGTGGTACAGAGGAAGCCGAGAGAATTCGGGCGCTACTCGTGCAAAGTGATGGCGGGCAATGGAGTCCGCTCGAAGAAGTTTTGCTGTTATTCGCGGCACGGGCGCATCATGTCAGAACGCTTATAAAGCCTGCTGTAGAAAGCGGAAGTATCGTAATTTGTGATCGTTTTACCGACTCCACGCGGGCTTATCAGGGCTATGGTTTAGGTCTGGATTTGAAAATAATTGAATCTATAAAGCGCAATGTTTTGGGTGATTTCGAGCCCGATATAACTTTTCTTTTGGATATTCCTGCTTCTGACGGACTTAAACGCTCGACGCGGCGTTTGAAAGATGAGGGGAGCAATGAAGATAAATATGAGAATCTGGATATAGAATTCCACGAAAAATTGCGGGCGGGTTTTCTGGAACTTGCCGAGCAAAATCAGAACCGTTTTTGTATCGTAGATGCCTTGCAAGAGATTGATACTATCAGCGCTCAAATCCTGCAAAAAGTAAAAGGATATTTATAATGGATTTATTTGGAGAAGAACCTCAGCTCGAAGAGCTTGTATCCGATGAAGCGCAGGGCGTAATATCCGGCTTGGGGCCGCCCAGAGCCAACGCTCTTTCTTTTGGGTTTGAGCAGCAAGAAGAATTTTTGTTGAAGCTTTATAACAGCGATAAAATGCCGCACGCCCTTATTTTTGCAGGGGCGCAAGGTATAGGCAAACAAACTTTTGCCTTCAGGGTGGCTCGTTTTTTATTATCTCAAGACATTGCCGACCCTGCACAAGATGCCTTATTTGGACCGGATGAAAGTTCTGCGCCTATATCTATGGATATAGGCAAGGATCATCCCGTATTTCACCGCGTTGCAGCGGGAGGGCATAGCGATTTTCTGTATATAGAGCGTCAATTTGATGAGAATAAAGGCGTTTATAAAGGCGGGGTTGAAGTTGCGGAAATCAGAAGGGTTGCGCCTTTTTTAAGAATGACGGCTGGCGAGGGCGGTTGGCGTGTTGTTATTGTGAATGATGCAGATACTATGAACCGCAACGCCCAAAACGCCATTTTGAAAATTCTGGAAGAGCCTCCCAGCCATACGCTACTGATTTTGATTGCGCACCGCGTGGGAGCCTTAATTCCAACAATTCGCTCCCGCGCTCGCGTTCTTAATTTTCAGCCCCTAAGCCGCGATAACATGCAGGCATTATTGCAAATTCAAGGGCATGGCCTTTCCGATCAGGAGCTTGCAGCTTTATATACACTCTCCGAAGGCAGTATCGAGCGGGCATTATCATTTATCGAGCAAGGTGGTCTGGATGTCATGGGCCGCGTTATTGCCATGTTTGAAGATTACCCGGGCTGGAGATGGTCGCAAATCAATGTGGTTGCGGAAGATTTTGCGCGGCCTGGCAATGCTGCCGGCTTTGATATGTTTCAAAATGTGATGCAATGGATATCCGCCCAGCTTGTGAAATCCAAGGCGCGCGGACTGGCTTTGCCGCAAGGGCCTTTATCATCGTTAAAGCAATTTCAGGATTTGTTACAAAAATCCTCCCTTGATAACCTCACCAAAATTTGTGACAACCTTCAACAGCATTTTGATACTGTCAATCATGGCAATCTGGACAAACGTCAGGCGACTTTAAAAGCGTTTGCATTATTTTCGGAGTAAAAGAGCAGCATGAAAACCAATAATTTTTATATCACAACAGCCATTTCCTATGTGAACGGTGTCCCGCATCTGGGTCATGCGTATGAAGCGATCTTGACCGATGTTATGGCGCGGTTTCAAAGACTGGATGGTAAAAATGTGCATTTCCTGACTGGAACGGACGAACATGGTGAAAAGGTACATCAAACAGCAGAAAAAAACGGTATGAGCGCGCAGGATTTTGCCGATCAAAATGCGGCTGAATTTTTGAAAATGCAAAAAACGCTCAATACATCCAATGATGATTTTATCCGCACAACGGAAAAGCGTCATTATGCGGCGGCGCAGGCAATCTGGAACAAATTGAAAGAGCGCGGTGATATTTACCTCGGCCAATATGCTGGCTGGTATTCGGTGCGCGAAGAGGGGTATTTTACCGAAGATGAATTAACCGTAGAAAACGGCGTAAAATATACGCCCAATGGCACGGAAGTAAAATGGGTGGAGGAAGAAAGCTATTTCTTTAAGCTTTCGGAATATGGCGACAAACTTTTAAAGCTCTATGAAGAAAACCCGGATTTTATTCAGCCCGCTTCACGCCGCAACGAGATCATTTCCTTTGTCAAAGGCGGTTTGAAGGATTTGTCCGTTTCGCGCGATAAAAAGCGCCTAAGTTGGGGGATTCCTGTCCCCGATGATGATAATCATGTGATGTATGTCTGGCTGGATGCGCTGACCAATTATATTACCGCGGTTGGTTATCCTGATACGAAAGATGCGAAATTCAAGGATTTCTGGCCGTCTGACTTTCATGTCATAGGCAAGGATATTATTCGTTTTCATTGCGTATATTGGCCCGCCTTTTTGATGTCGGCTGGCTTGGAATTGCCGAAAACGGTCTTTGCGCATGGCTTTATTAATGTCGATGGCGTGAAAATGTCTAAATCTATCGGTAATGTTCTCTCGCCTGATGGTCTGGTGGAAACCTACGGACTTGATGCTTTGCGCTATTTATTGATGCGCGAAGTACCGCATGGGCAGGACGGGAATTTCTCGCATAGCCATGCCATCCAGCGCATTAATGCCGATCTGGCCAATGGTTTGGGCAATCTTTCCCAGCGTACGCTTTCCATGATATATAAAAATTGTGATGCCAAACTGCCAGCCCGCGAAGATCTGAATGGCGAAGACAGCGCATTGCTCGATCAGGCTTATGCTTTACCCGATAATATTCGCGGGCATTTCAATGCGTTTGAATTTCATAAGGCTCTTGAGCAGATTATGATCGTGGCGCGTGCCGCCGACGGTTATATCGACGCACAAGCGCCATGGAAACTCAAAAAAGAAGATCCGGAGCGCATGGAGATTGTGCTGGCAGTTCTGGCAGAAGTCATTCGCTGTCTGGCGATTGCCATGCAACCGGTAACGCCGGATGCCGCCGGAAAAATTCTGGATCAGCTGGCAATTAAGGGCGATCAGCGTTTGCTCGCTCATATTGCGGCCGATCACGCGTTGCATGCGGGAATAACCATTGAAAAGCCTGAAGGCGTTTTCCCGCGCATTGTCGAAGAAGAAGCGGCGGCGTAAGAATGTGGATCGATTCCCATTGTCATCTGACCCATGAGCGTATCCGCGATTTCGGTTCTCCTGAAACGCTTGTGAGTGAAGCCAATGCGCACAGTGTTGACGGTATGGTCACAATTTCCTGCCAGATTAGCGGCGATTTCAAAGACCAGCTTGAAACCGCAAAGGCGCATCAAAATGTCTGGTGCACCATTGGCACGCATCCTCATGATGCCGGACTGGACAGCGAAAAAGCAATAACGCAGGAAGATATTGTCCAATTAGCCAAGGCCGAAGATAAAATTATCGGGATCGGGGAGAGCGGACTGGATTATTATTACGATAACTCCCCGCGCGATGACCAAGCGTCTTGTTTCCGCAAGCATATCCGTGCTTGCCTGGAAACAAGTCTTCCTATCGTGGTTCATAGCCGTGATGCCGAAGAGGATACAGCACAAATTTTAAAAGTGGAGGGGCAGGGCAAATTAACTGGTGTTATGCACTGTTTCTCCTCCAGGGCTGTTCTTGCCGAAAAAGCACTTGAAATGGGGCTTTACATTTCTTTTTCAGGCATTGTGACCTTTAAGGCCGCCGAAGAATTGCGCGAGATCGCCAAAATGGTGCCGCTTGATAGAATTCTGGTGGAAACGGATGCGCCGTTTTTAGCACCTGTTCCATATCGTGGACAAACCAATCAACCGGCCTATGTGTCTAAGACAGGTGAATTTCTGGCGGAGCTTTTGAATATAACGCCGGAAGAAATGGCAAAACATACAACGGAGAATTTTTTCCGTGTATTTCCCAAAGCAAAGAAAACATGGGTTCAGTAAAGATTACAGTCTTGGGATGCGGTGGCTCGGCAGGCGTGCCTGCAGCGGGCAATTTCTGGGGTGCTTGCGATCCTGATGAACCGAAAAACAGGCGCAATCGATGCTGTATTGCGGTTCAATCGGATGAAACGACACTCATAATTGACACCGGGCCTGATTTTCGTCACCAGCTCAATCATTTTGATATACAAAATCTGGATGCTGTTCTTTATACGCATTATCACAGCGATCACGCCGATGGCATTGCCGATTTGCGTGGTTTTCGGTTTCGTAATCAAAAACTGGTCCCTATTTATGCCAATAATGAAACCATGCAGGTTTTCGAGCGGACATTTCCGCATTTGTTGATGGAGCAAAAGCCGGTTTACCCACAAATTCTGGACGCGCAGATTATTCAGGATAGTGATTACGGCAAAGAGATGAGCGCGGGCGATATAGCTTTTATCCCTTTTGAACAAGATCATTATACCTGCAAAACTGTTGGGTATCGCTTTGGTGATTTTGCCTACAGCGTTGATGTGCGTCATTTGGAGCAAGATGCTCTTGACACGTTGAAAGGTGTTAAAACATGGATGGTGGATTCCACCGGATACCATACCAGTGATAATATGGTGCATATGGGGCTGGAACAGATTTACGCTTATAATAAGATTATCGGTGCAAAGCGTGTTATTCTTACAAGCCTTTCTTTGTCTATGGATTACCAGACCTTGCTTTCGGAGATAGCTGAAGGTTACGAGCCTGCTTATGATGGCATGATCTTGCAGGCAAGTATTTAAAAAATATCGTGAATTTCTTTGACGGCTTTATTGCTTTGCGATAAATCTTTCGTTTAAATTGGTGTGGTTATCAAAGAAATAAGTTAAAAAGAATCTGTGTAAAAGATGCAAGCTGCCGAAAAGATCGATAATGCCATGACGCCCAAACCTGAATTTAAACGTATATTGCTGAAAATGTCGGGAGAGGTTCTTATGGGGGACCGCGAATATGGTCTTGATCCCGAGCGCGTCAATCGTATTGCCGAGGATATCAAACAGGTCGTTGAAATGGGTATTGAAGTCTGCGTTGTTGTCGGGGCAGGCAATATCTTTCGCGGTGTTTCTGGCGCGGCCAATGGAATGGAGCGCACAACGGCCGATTATATCGGTATGCTGGGCACGGTTATGAATGCGTTGGCCATGCAATCGGCGCTAGAGCAAATTGGCGTTGATACACGCGTTTTGTCAGCCATCCCGATGTCCACGGTTTGCGAGCCTTATATTCGCCGCCGCGCGGTGCGTCATATGGAGAAAAAGCGCGTTGTAATTTTTGCGGCCGGAAGCGGAAACCCATATTTTACAACCGATACTCCCGCCGCCTTGCGCGCTTCTGAAATGAATTGCGATGCTATTTTCAAGGGAACGAAAGTAGATGGCGTCTATGATAGCGACCCGGTTAAAAACGCAGATGCCAAGCATTACGATAAAATCAATTATCTCGATGTTCTGACCAAAGATTTGCGTGTTATGGATGCCACGGCAATCTCATTGGCGCGGGAGAACAATATCCCTATTGTTGTGTTTTCTGTGCAAGAAGAAGGCAATTTCGCAAAAGTCGTCAAAGGCGAGGGGAAATACACCCTTGTTTCAAATAAATAAGTAAGCTGGAAAGGGTTATAATAATGAGTTTTGATAAAGCCGATTTGAAACGCCGTATGGATGGCGCGGTTGAAAATCTTCAAAAGGAATTTGGCGGATTGCGCACAGGGCGCGCTTCTGTAAGTTTGCTGGACCCTGTGAGCGTGGATGCTTATGGCAGCAAAATGCCCCTCAATCAGGTTGGCACAGTTAGCGTTCCCGAGTCACGCATGTTGAGCGTGCAAGTCTGGGATACAGGGCTTGTGAAAGCCACCGAAAAAGCTATCCGTGATGCTGGTTTGGGATTGAACCCTCAACCTGAAGGAAATCTGATCCGTATTCCTATTCCTGATTTGAATGAGGAACGCCGTCAGGAATTGACCAAGGTTGCCAGTAAATATGCCGAGAACGCTCGCATTTCCGTTCGTAATGTCCGCCGTGATGGGATGGATACCCTGAAGAAAATGGAAAAAGACGGTGATATTTCCGAGGATGAACATAAAAAGCTGTCTGATGAGGTTCAAAAACTCACCGATGACAATATTCAAAAAATTGACAAAATGTTGTCCTCCAAAGAACAAGATATCATGCAAGTGTAAGGCATCGAGCAAATCTAGGGTGATAAATTAAAGCGATGCAAAATCCAAATCAACAAAACGTTTTGAAAATTCCGAAGCATATTGCCATCATTATGGATGGAAATGGCCGCTGGGCTTCGCGTAGAGGCTTGCCTCGCACAATCGGCCACAGGCAAGGTGCAAAGGCGGTCAAGCGTACGGTGAGTGCGGCAGGAGAATTGGGCGTTCAATACCTCACCCTGTTTGGTTTTTCATCGGAAAACTGGAACCGCCCTGAAGGCGAGGTTAAAGAGTTGATGCGGCTTTTGCGCTATTATTTGCGCGCAGAAACGGCAGAGCTTCTAAAAAACAATTTAAAGTTAAAGGTGCTGGGCGATATCACTGCCTTTGATAGTGATATTCAAGACCTCATTATCAATGCCGAAACTTTATCTGAAAATAATGATGGCATGACCGTTTCTATTGCGCTGAACT
Organism: Alphaproteobacteria bacterium; assembly: GCA_046541095.1. Classification (GTDB taxonomy): domain Bacteria; phylum Pseudomonadota; class Alphaproteobacteria; order Micavibrionales; family Micavibrionaceae; genus UBA2638. Next base: position 6,884 of record JBKHDZ010000039.1, on the reverse strand, counting down.
ATGGGGGCCGACAGGATATCTTGAACGCTGTGCGTCAGGTTGCGGAACTAAATACCATATCTACTATGGACAATACAGACTTACAAATCTTGTTTGAACAAAGCCTGATGACACGGGGGATGCCCGACCCCGATTTGCTTATCCGTACCAGCGGCGAGGAAAGAATCAGCAATTTTCTGCTTTGGCAATGTGCTTACAGTGAACTCTATTTCACAGACACACTATGGCCGGACTTCGGGAAAAAGGATCTGGAAGAAGCTATAGCAGCTTATCAAGCCCGCGAACGGCGTTTTGGTGCGATCAAGGCATCCAAAGCCAAGTGAAGATGAAAGTTTAGATATGGCCTCTATTGATCCTGGAAAATTGCGTAAACGGTTTTTCACGGCGCTCGTGGTCGCGCCTCCGGCCCTTTTTATCTGCTATTACGGAAGCTGGCCTTTCATGCTCTGGATGCTGGTTTGTTTTATTCTGGCGCAGATTGAATGGATTGCCCTTTCCAAAAAACTTGGCTTTTCCCGTTATTACTTGCCGGGAACGGCCTATCTGGCTTTTTGTTTTCTGGCCTTTCTCATGATTGGTCTAGGCAAGAATATGGATGCAATTTTACTCATTATCCTGATTGCGGCGAGCGATATTGGCGCTTATTTTTCCGGTAAAATCATTGGTGGCCCGAAAATGGCAGCAAAAATAAGCCCGAATAAGACCATGGCAGGGCTGGCAGGCGCCGTTTTAATGCCTGCTCTGGTTTGGATGGGGTATGAATTCTTTAACGGTATCGCGGTACAGAATTTACCGCTTTATTTTCTTTTTGGCGCATTGATAGGCTTATCCGGTCAGGTTGGCGATGTCTTGGTTTCACTTATGAAGAGAAAGGCCAATGTTAAAGATACGGGCAATATTTTGCCCGGGCATGGCGGTTTGCTGGACCGTATTGATTCTCTCATGCTGGCTGCGCCTGTTTTTATTGCTCTGGAATATCTGATTGGCAATATCTGATATGTCTTCCTCAATACGTACAATCAATATTTTTGGTGTGACCGGCTCTATCGGCCAAAGCACACGTGATGTTATTGGTGCACATAAAGAAAAATTCGATGTTCAGGTTCTTAGCGCTCACACCAATGTAAAGGCTTTAGCCAAGGCGGCTATGGAGTTTAACGCGTCTTATGCTGTTATTGGCTATGAAAGTGCCTATGCCGAATTAAAGAATTTACTGGCTGGCACCGAAATTCAGGTTATGGCGGGGCTGCAGGCTTTGCTGGACGCGGCTGCTATGCCTGCGGACATCTCCATGATGGCGATTGTTGGCATGGCGGGTTTGGAGCCGCTGATGAATGCGATTGAGAATTCAAAGCATGTTGCCATTGCCAATAAGGAACCCTTGGTGGCTGCGGGACCTTTTGTCGTGGCGAAGGCGAGGGAATGCGGAACGGTTTTGCTTCCTGTCGATAGCGAACATAATGCGATTTTTCAGGTTTTCGAAGAAGCCAATAGAAGCGAAATAGAGCGTATCATCTTAACCGCTTCGGGCGGGCCTTTCAGAACCTGGACGATAGAGGATATGCACCGCGCAACCCCTAAAGACGCGCTGGCGCATCCAAATTGGGATATGGGAGCGAAAATTTCCGTGGACAGCGCAACGATGATGAATAAGGCTCTTGAGGTCATCGAGGCGCATTACCTCTTTGCCATGCCGCCTGAAAAAATCGATGTTATTGTTCATCCTCAATCCTTGATACATTCAATGGTTGAATATGCCGACGGATCGGTTTTGGCGCAGATGGGAGCAAGTGATATGCGCACTCCGATTGCCAATATATTAACCTATCCTAACCGTTTAAAAACGCCAGGTAATACATTGAATTTTAAAGATATAAAGTTTCTTGAGTTTGAAGAGGTTGATACAGGAAAATTTCCTTGTATGGATTGGGTCTATACAGCCCTTAAAAACGATCTATCTTATTCGATATGTTTAAATGCCTCGAACGAAATCGCCGTTGACGCTTTTTTAAACAATGAATTATATTTTGGTGATATTATGAAGGCTATTGACCATGCTTTGCAGAGCGTGAATAGTCAAAACATTCAAGATTTGCGTGATGTCCTAGAGTTTGATCAGATGGTGCGCGCAAAAACCCTGGAGTTTTTAAAAGCTCAAACCAACAAGAAAGCGGTATCTATATCATGAATTTTCTAGAATTATTCCAGAGTTTCGGCAACAATGTCTGGATTTACGGCGGAACCTTTATTCTGGTTTTAAGTATTCTCGTCTTTGTCCATGAATGGGGGCATTATATTGTGGCCCGTATTTGCGGCGTCCGAGTGGAAAGCTTTTCCATCGGCTTTGGCCGTGAGATTTTTGGCTGGAATGATAAAAACGGCACGCGCTGGAAATTCTCGCTTATTCCTTTGGGGGGATATGTGAAGCTATATGGGGATGTTGATCCTGCAAGCGCACAACACGGCGATAATGTAGAAGGCGAGGACGGTGATGTCAGACCGATGACGCCTGAAGAGCGCGATCAGGCATTTTTCTCTAAACCTGTATGGAAGCGCGCCGCAGTGGTGTTCGCCGGCCCTGCCATTAATTACATATTTGCTGTTATATTATTGTGTGGTCTTTATGTTTATAATGGTAAACCTGTCACACCTCCTGTTGCTGCTGCTGTTATTGGCGGCAGTAGCGCAGCCGAGCATGGGTTTATGCCGCATGACGAGGTTTTGGAAATTGATGGCAAAACCATTCGCAGCTTTGAAGATATTCGCCGCGAGATGATGATATCATTAGATGAAGAGCGCCATTTCCTTGTTCAGCGCGGTGATGATGTTATTAATATCTATGCAAAACCTCATAAAGTTGAACAGGAAGACCGCTTTGGCTTTAAACATAGCCGCGGTTTGCTTGGTTTAATTAGCCCACGCCACGCCGTGCAGATCAAGAATATTTTGAATATTGACGGCCGTGAATATGATGAGGGCAATGTTGAGGCGAAGATTGCCGATTTACAGAACCGTTTTGGTGAAACTTTTACTATTGAAATTAAGCGCGGCAGCGAAGTAGATGTATTAACTGTTAACCCTTTGCAGGAATTTAATACTGAATTTACCAATGCAGAAGCCGAGGAATATGGCGTTCTCTTTATTTCCAGCACGGATGGTGAATTTGTGCAATTCGGGCTTTGGGACGGCTTTATAGAATCAATCGAGCAAACTTACGTAATAACTGTCGGCACGCTTGAAGCGCTTGGGCAAATGATTACCGGGACGCGTAGTGCGACCGAATTGGGCGGTATTATTCGTATTGGCGCTGTTGCCGGCGATATGGCCCAGCAAGGTTTGATTTCCCTGATCCTCTTTACAGCTCTGCTTTCAATTAACCTTGGCCTCATTAATTTATTCCCGATTCCTATGCTGGATGGCGGACATCTGGTTTTCTATACCTTTGAGGCTTTGATGGGCAAACCGATTCCTGAACAGATTCAGGAATATGCGTTTAGATTCGGTCTGTTCTTTTTGGTGTGTATTATGGTGTTTGCCAATTTGAACGACATTGTTCAACTCATTTTATAGATGAAAATATAAGCCGTAGCCTATAATATATGGCTATGGCTTATTTTCAGGCTTTCTTTGATCATTTCCTGCTTTATTCCGCAGCGCTTGTTTTCACCATCTCTCTTGTGGTTTTCGTGCATGAATTGGGGCATTACCTTTCTGCGCGGCTTTTTGGTGTGCGGGTTAAGAAATTCTCGATAGGTTTTGGCCGGGAGATTTGGGGATTTACCGGCTCCCACAATACGCGCTGGTCTTTATCGCTTTTCCCTCTGGGCGGTTATGTCGAACTATTTGGGTATTCCAGTGCCGCTGAGCCAAAGCTTTGGGACCCTGATCTGAAAGCTTTGCGTGATTTTACTTCAGATGAGAAGAAAGAAGCGTTTTGTTTCAAGCCACTTTGGCAGAGGATTGTAATTGTGGCAATGGGGCCGATTGCCAATTTTCTTTTCGCGCTTTTGATTCTGGCGGCCATGTATATGATTTCAGGGGAGGGTTCTACCAAGCCTGTTATTTATGCAGTTGCCAAAGAAAGCCCCGCTGATCTGGCGGGCTTAAAGCCCTTGGATGAAATCACAAAATTAAATGGGCATGATTTTGATCGCTTTGAGGATATTTGGGCGCAAAGCCGTGTTCCGGGGACCGGGCTATCTTTAACTATTAAGCGCGGCGCAGAAGTTCTGGAGTTCGATCTCACCTCAACCCCTATTCAATATATTGATGATAAAGGCATAGCCAGAGAACACGGACGTTTGGGCGCAACCAATTTTTCCGGCGTAAAGCTTGAGGAAATATTGGCCGTTGACGGGATTCGTACTGATGGAGATATACAGCAAAACAGAGCTTTGCTTTTGGAGCGTATGGGCCAAGAGTTTGCGATTGATGTGAAATTCGTCAATCAGGAGGAGGAGGCTTTTGTCATTTATCCGGTTCAAGACATGAACAAAGCCTTGCTGGATCCTGATGATAAAAATTATGACTTCCTTGTTTTGCGCCATGAGAAGGAAGAATTTTATCTCCGGCATAATTTCCCTGATGCGCTTTGGTATGCGGGGGCTAGAATTTATTTATTTATTGCCGAAGCGCTGCGTTTTTTGCATATCGTTTTTTTCGGTAGCCCTCCCGATGATGCGGAAAAAATAGGCGGCATTGTTAAAATGGGCGAGATTACAGGGACCGCTATTGATAACGGCTGGTACACGTTCTTTATGCTGATTGCCGTTTTTTCCGTTCAGATTGGTTTTATCAATTTATTACCTGTTCCGGCACTTGATGGCGGTTACCTCTTGTTCTTTTTCTACGAAGCCATTCGCAGGCGCCCTTTGCCGGAAAAGATACAGGATTATGCGCTTTCAATCGGTTTACTGCTATTGATAGGGCTAATGTTAGTTGCTAACATAAATGATATTCTGAATCTTTCCGGATTTTAAAGCCGCGAAAGAGGCAGAGTTTTCAGTATTTTTCTCTATGGCATTGTAAAAATTCATGCTAATTAAACCTCGAATACTAAAGAATTAAGGCTAATACAATGATGGTCACAGCACGCATACGGCTTTTGGGATATATTGTCCTGTTTTTATTCGCTAGTCTGGTATCTACGCAGGCTTCCGCGCAAATGGTTGTCCGGCAAATAGAGGTGCAGGGAGCAGAGCGCGTTGATCCATCCACAGTTTTATCGTATCTGGATTTGCAAGTTGGACAGGAAATTAACCGTAGTTCACTGGATAGCGCCTTGAAAAGCTTGTTTGCTACCGGATTATTTGCCGATGTTACTTTGGACCAGCGCGGCGATACCTTGATTGTCAATGTGGTTGAGAATCCGATCATCAATCAGATTGCTTTTGAAGGTAATGACCAGATTGAGGATGAAGAATTGCAGGCTGAAGTCCAGCTGCGCCCGCGTCAGGTTTTTACCCGTACCAAAGTGCAAAATGATGTAAACAGGCTGTATCAGGTTTACCGCCGTAATGGGCGTTTTTCTGCCAATATCGAGCCGAAAATAATTCGTCTGGATCAAAACCGTGTCAATCTGGTTTTCGAAATTACAGAAGGGCCGATTACCAAGATTAAAAGCATCCGCTTTGTCGGCAATCAGCGTTTCGATGATGACCGCCTGCGCTCGGAAATCAGCACAAAGGAAAGCGCATGGTACCGTTTTATTACGGCTGATGATCGCTATGACCCGGACCGCCTTGCTTATGATCAGGAATTATTGCGCCGTTTTTATCTCTCTCAAGGCTATGCAGATTTTGAATTGATTTCTGCTGTTGCGGAATTATCAAACGATCAGGATCATTTCTTTATCACCTTTACCTTGAATGAGGGCCAGCGTTACCGCGTGGGTGAGGTGCAGATTGATTCGCGCCTGCGAGATTTTGATCCGGCTGTTCTTTACGAACAAATCACGATTTCCGAAGGGGAATGGTATAACGCCGATGAAGTGCAAAACAGTGTAGATGCGATTACGGACAAGCTGGGCGATTTGCAGTACGCTTTTGTGAATGTACGCCCTGAAACAAGCCGTAATCGAGAAGAAGCTGAGGTTGATATTACTTTCACAATCAGCGAAAGCCCGCGTGTTTTTGTTGAGCGCATTAATGTAAACGGCAATATTCGCACACTTGATAAAGTAGTGCGCCGCGAGATGTTACTGGTAGAAGGCGACCCGTTCAATCGATCCAAAATGTCCCGTTCCGAGCAGAATATTCGTAATCTGGATTTCTTCGAAACTGTGGATGTTCAAACAACACCCGGCTCTGCTCCTGACCGCACGGTTGTGGATGTGGATGTATCCGAAAAATCAACGGGCGAACTTTCGGTAGGGGCCGGATTCTCGACCGCAGATGGTCCTTTGGCCGATTTGCGTATTCGTGAGCGTAATTTGCTTGGCCGTGGTCAGGATTTGCTTTTGGCCACTGTTATTGCAGGAGAGCGGACTGAATTTGATTTGTCCTTTACCGAGCCTTATTTCCTGAACCGTGATGTATCGGCTGGTTTTGATCTCTTCCATGTCACGCGGGACTTACAGGATGAAAGCTCTTTTGACCAGCGCAGAACAGGTGGAGCCTTGCGCGTTGGCTATCCGTGGTCGGAAAAATGGCGTCAGGTCATACGCCTTCGTGCCGAGAAAAATGAAATTACAGATGTGCAGACCACTGCTTCCCGCTTTATTCTGGAACAGGAAGGAGAGCGCGATACTTTGGCTCTTTCGCAGGCTTTAACGTATGATGGCCGTAATAGCACCATTAACCCTACTGAAGGATTGCTATATTGGCTAAATGCTGAGGTCACAGGCTTTGGTGGTGATTCACAGTATGTTTCCGGCCGCACTGGGG
>JBKHDZ010000038.1:0-14957 GCA_046541095.1 Alphaproteobacteria bacterium | reverse complement strand
CGCCGGGGTTAAATGTAAAGTAATGGAAGTTTTTGATTTGTTCACCGGGGGTTGCGATATCCAACTCACGCGCCATGGCCAAAAATTCCTGCTCGGCTTCCGGATCATCGGTATGGTTCAGGGTCAGCATTTCTGGCTTTACGATATCAATAAAGGCGCGTGCATCGGCTTTGCTGCCGTGACCTGAAGGGTAGATCGGCATTTCGCAGGCAATGGGGTGCCCTTCCATATCCTGATCCATAAAGCCGCCGCTTTCCTCTATCAGTTCTTTCAAGGCCGCGCGGTTTTTGGCGTTGTAAACCTTAAAGCCCTCGCCATAGGCGGAGTAGATAGGCACGCCCGTACTTTCCTTGCCCAGCATTTCCATCTCATGGCGATCACTTTCATTGCCGGGAATGGCACCTTGGGCAATTGTCCAGTAATAATCGCCTTTTTTCAAAGGGATAGCGGTTTTTCTGTTTTTCGGATTGGCATTAAAGATACCGCGCCTAGCAAAATGTTTGGGCGTGGCGGCTTCGCCTTCATTTTCCGTCCCTTGTGTACCTGTAGCGCCAATGCGAACGCGCCCTTTATTTTCCCGTACCATATCCTTGATCGTCTGGCTGTCACGGCCGACATAGATGGAGCCGAGCATAAGTTCTTCACCGCGATTTTCCAGCACCATTGCTTCGAACTGTTGCTGTCTGGCATAGCGCGTGTTCGAGCGCTTGTTTTGCTTCAGGATATAAAACAGCGCGGCGCGAATATCTTCCAGAGAATTTTTGTCGCTTTTAATCAGGCCTTCAACCATGCGTTCTTTATCTTCGCGGCTGGCTTCCTGATAATCTTCATAAAACCACTCAGGATCAACCGAGAGATCACCATAATCGACGCCGTGCATCTGCTCGTAACACCAATCCAGATAATTTTGTACCTCGCGCTGATCCACAGGCTCCAGCAATTCGGCATTAACCCCCGTCTTGTTCATAATGCCGCCTGCATTCTCCAGATTGGCTCCCACCAATGAGAAATGCGAATTGGTACGCACGGCCACGCGACATTCCCGCTCGAACCCTGCATCGGTTGTGCTCATCATCGAAACAATCGCCAACTCATTAGCATGAAAGGCATTTTTGATTCGTACTTCGTTTTCTTCGGCTTCCAGTTCCGTGCGCCCAAAGCCCGGTTTTTTCAAGTTCGTGCCATCCAGCTCCAGAATATCGCGGCGGCCTATCACACTGCCTGGATTGACCATTTCATCTTCGCTGATTTCTCCGGCTTCAAGCATGCGGCGCTGTTCTTGCAGAATAATTTCAGGGCCAGCGGATAAAAAGTCGCGGTCAATGATTTCGGCAGCGGGAATAGGGCTGTTATGGCCTTCAATCAAATGTTTGCCAAAACGCATGTCGCCCAGCTTCAAAAGGCTGAATTGCATATCATTGCCATTATAAAATATAGCGCGGTAACCTGTGGTTCGGGCCGTATGCGGAATGGATTCTGCGGCGTATTGAACGCTGGCGAAAAGTTTTCCTGTTTCTTTATTGCGTAAGTGTACCCAGCCCGTGCCTTTCAGCTCGTTAAAATCAGGCCAGAATTTCGGGTCGATATTGTGACGCTTTAGATCATTTTCCAGACGCAATATCTGTTTTTGCGTGCCGTGAAACGTTTTATTCCTGAACTCGCCCTCGGCCAGTCTTTCATAGTATTCTTTATTGGCAAACATGCCCGCATCAATATACGGGATAAGGCCGCCCACATGGTCTGCGTGGTGGTGGGTCAGGAAGAAATCATCAAAATGCTCTAAATCAGCCGTAATATCGGGCGCGCCATAGGAATATTCAGAGCCTTTGGGGGCAAATGTCATCCCGCAATCAAACATCACACCTTGCTGGTGCAGATTTCCGTCCTTGTCATTTTCCTTGTGCAGAATAAAGGTGTTATCGCCAAGCTGGTTGCCCATTCCCGCCAGAATTTCGCGGTTATCATTCCCCTGACGGCGAATAATATCAATGCGGGTTTCACCTTTTTCGGGAGGCGGTATGTCATAGAGCAGGTGGTCAATGCGGGCCTTGATCGCATTGGAATAGCTGCGCGGATAAATGCCTTTGGCCATGTCGTAATTGTTGCGCTGTATTGCCATTAAAAGGCGCGCGACCGTCAGATGATTATCTGCTTTTTGCTCCATAAAGGATAAGGATTTCAGCTTTTGCGGGCCGGCAGGGTTTTTGCGTTGCGCGCTTTGAATATCAAGGCTGTGTAATTCGGGGACGTTCATCGCGCGGATGCCCGGCAAGGATGGCCCGGTGGCTTGCAGAGCGCTTGATTGAGAAAGGCGTGTTTTCAAATTGCGGGTCTGGCTCGTGGCCTGATAAAGAACGCCAGAGGGCGTATGTGTAGCAAATTTGGGGGCTGGCGTTTTCTCTGCCACGCTGAAATCCAAAGAATTTACGCTATGATCGCCGATAACCGCGCGGGCAAAATCACGGCTCGGGAAAACCATCAAGGCATTATCATTGGCGGCTTTCTTGTTGAAAAGAGAGCGGTATTGAAAATCAAAATTGCCTTTTTCATCAATGCCTTCAAATAAATCGGCCAGATTTTCATTTACAATGTCATTAATATGGTTCTTTAAAAGGATGCGCAGCGTATTACGCGGCGAATGCTCGCCCTGTTCAAAGGCATAGGGCGGGCGCATCAGGCCGTTAAGTTCTTGCACCGTTTGAAAAACCTTGTTGATATTGGCGATATTGTAATCAAGCCCATCTTCATCGGCATCGTAGATTTTACGCCCCAGACAAAAGATCTTTTGCGGCAGGATTTCGCCGTTTTTAGTCGGCGCGCTTTTAATTTCAAAGAGCTTTTGGCGCGCCAGCTTGCCGTCGCTTTGCAGCGTGGAAAAATATAACGTGATATCTGTTGGGGCACCGCTTTTCTTGTCGGCTTTTGCCTGGGTTTCCAGATGAACAATGCCGCCTGTTGCAGGGTCTATATCGGCTTTACCGAGATAAATATCCTGCGCATTTGAAGATTTTGCAACATTGTTCTGAGGGGCAAGGCCAACAATGGAAGCATAATGTGCCAATGGCCAGCCTCGTGGCTTTTGTGCTTCTGTTCCTTTTTTGGCGCTTGCTTTTGTCATCCCTGTATCTTTGTTACTGCGCAAAGGCGCAAATTAATTTTTAACCGTTTGAGCCGATATCCAGATGCAATGTGTCATCGGAAGGTTGTTGGGCTTTGAGGCGTGCTGTCTTGCCGCCGGCATTTTTTTGGCCTTCCAGATAATTGGTTCCCAGAGCCGGGTCCTTCAGGGCAGAAGAGGGAACATTTTCGATAATTTCACGCTCGAAAAGCAGGCCCGTTTCGGGATCACAAAGCTCTTTATAAAGACCGCCTTCGGTTTCCATATTGCCCAGCTTGTTTTTGCGGGAATCGCGCATATAAGCCATCAGGCTGTTTTGCGTTTGATGTGCATTAAAACGCTCGCCTTTGTTTTCGATACGTTTAACCAGATCAGGTGCTTCGATCATGGCGTGAATTTCACACAAGCGAACAAGGCTGAGCACTGTTTTTGCAGGAACTTTACGGCCAGACTCGAATTCTTCTTCTACGAAAGCCGCCAGCGTTGTGATGGTTTCGTAAAGAGAATCAGGTTCTGGATTGGCAGGAGCCTTGTCCAGATCGGCAGGAAGTGTGTAGATATTCAAATTTGTATCATGATCGCGCTTCCACCAGCCAAGCTGAATTTCTGTGGCTTTCAGGCGTTTTTGAACCTCATGTTCCGAGCGTTCCCATCCCGGTGCAAAAAAGATTTCATCATCGCGCATTTGGGTGAATTTCGTTTCATAGAGCCATTTGGCGGCGGAACTCCATTTCGGGCTGCCTGTGGTTTTGCGGGCAACGGCATTCACGTTTGCATCAAAGGTACTGTATGCCTGCAAATCACCGCGCGTGGAATGAACGATTTTACCGGGGCGTATTTTTTCAAGATAGGCTTCGGCCTTGCGGCAATATTCCATCGCCTCGGCTGTTTGCTCTTTGGATGCCTCGCCGAAATGGCCCTTGATATTTTTGACATTTTGAACACCTTGCTGGCCGATATCTTTACCGCTCAAGCCAAATGCTTTTGGATCAATAGTAATATAGGCAGTGTAGGGATTATTCTTTGCAGGGTAAGCAATTTCACGCGCGCCAAACATAGGGGGCAGGGCCGCTTGTTCACGTGCATTTAAATCATCAAAGACATGATCGTTAAAAGTTGTGGATTCATTTTCCGCGGCAAAAGGTTTAAAGGCGCTATTATATTTGCGCATGGCCACTTGCGCTTCCGGTGATACGGGTTTGGCTTTTACTTCTTCGACCAGATCAAGATTGCGCTTGGCAATCTCGCGGGCTTCGGCGCGCAATTCGCTCACAGAAGTATCTTTCAGCGTTTTTGTAATCGTGTTTTTAACGGTATGCACGTCTTCTTTGATATTTTGTGCAATCTCGGCAAGGCGTTCATGATTACTTGGCGATGCTTTTTTCAGTGTTTCCAATTTTGTATTAACTGAATTATAGATTTCACGAATTTCATTCAGCGTAGGGTTCCAATGCCCGTTATTGCGCGGTGTGATGCGGGCAAAATCGTCCACACCTTCTTGTACCAGTTCAATAATGTCATCGCGCTTTAAGGATAAGAGATGCCCGTCGCGCGAATCTTTATGTGGGAATACATGATCAAAAAATTTTTCAATCTCCTGTGTATTTGTAAGGCAAACTTCCAGCTTTTGACGCAAATTGGGTGGCATACCATCGCTGTAAGCGGGGCTTTGGCCATAGCCATCTTTTTTCCATTGCAGGTATTTATCATCCATCTGGCTTAATTCTGTATCAGACAGGCTGGCGATAGCGTATTGTTTCACGAATTCATCGGTTTGCGCGCGCATGGCTTCAAACTCTGCGGCATCATTGGCCACCCATTTTTGCATGGCCGGGTGAATATTTTCAGGAAATTTGCTCATGCCTGCGGCTTCGCGGGCGGCCGAGATTTTGTTTTCCTTGCCTTGCAGGTGATCAAAAATATCATGCAGGCGCAAAATCACTGTCAGGGATTCTTTGGGGTGAATGCCAACGCCCACCTGATAGCGCATGGTTTCAACCATCTTTTTGTAAATTTCGAGCGTATCTTTTTGCGTGCCGTTAATATCGGTAATATCCATATCGGCATCGGGGCGCGCAGGATGAAGGCCGGCTTGAATCATTAGGGCGCGGTTAATTTCCTTATCTGTCGAGCGGGAAAATGTAAGCGGCCCGTCCATGACCAGCGAGTCACAAGCATCAATCACCATGTACCAAAGCGCCATGAAATCGACATCTTCATATTTCTGACCGCCGGAATAATCGGGGTTATCAGTCATATATTTTACAACCATTTCGCGCACGACAGGCATAACAGGGTGCAGATCTGGATTGTTGTCATAGGCTATAGCGCCGCGTAGCAAATTATCACGCACATTCGGCTCTGTGACTTCGGTGTTCATCAACCCGCCCATATGGCGAGAGAGCTTGTGTGTTGTGGTAATCGTATAAAGAGGATCGAAGTTTTTGGCTTCATTTCTTTTGGCAATCCATTCCGAAGCGTAAATACCGCTGGTAATGGGGCAGGCCATATACATCATGCGCGCCTTTGCATAGACGCTCATAAAAGAAACAAATTCGTTTGTGATTCGCTCTATATTGGCTTGGCGGGCCTTTTGTTCTCCTTTAGATAACGGGGATAAGTCGTAATAATACTTGTCTTGTTCATCCAGACCAAAATCATCAAAAATCGGCAGCTTAAAAGGTGTTTTTTGTTCGAAATACGCTTTGGCGGTGTTTTCGATATTGTTGTCTTGCGTGAATTCCCTGTTATCGGACATGCAATGATTCTCCGGTGTATAAACTTATACTTATTTGTAATGTCATTATTGGGCATGACCTTAGACAATATTTTTGTGAATTGCAAGCTTGTTATGAAAAAAGGTCAAAAAATATGCGATAACCGCTTGCTCGTACCTGTAGGGCAGGAATTCCCGTGCTTTAAATAAAACCATTCAAAGCGAATGTCATCCAGAATATAAGGGGCGGGTCTGGTGGTTTTATCAAGTATATGAACGGTTTCAACAATTAAGGCCTTAAGGTCGCTTTTGTGTAGGGTGAGAATATCTATCTGTGGATAAGAATTATTTAATTCATGCGCGATGTCTTTGTAATCATTCCAATACAAATTCCGGCGCGTCTTTGTTTCGTCTTGTCCCATTTTTTCCTTTGCCAATCGCTTGCTTCTTAAATTGTATTTTTGCGTTTTGTAGGCAATATTTTGCAAATCTGCGCGGCTCCCTAAGGGGCGGGGCGATTTGCGTACGGGCTTCCCGCCTGCTTTGGGAATAAGGTGAATAAACCCTGGCAAGCGAGAAAACCCCACACACGTCTTAAAGATGATTTGTGATGTAATTTCGCCTCAATCGCAAGAGAGATGAATATTTTATGCGAAGCGGTGAAATTTGATATCTCAAACCTGAAAACAATATAAGCACAAAATTTTTATTTGTCATCGAAAAAATGAATTTTTTTTATATCTTACAAAAGATTAAACGTGTTTTGCGGCTGTTTATTGATATTGAAAATCTTCTCGCATGGTGCGAAACAGGTATTGACTGGCTTAAAATATGCGCAATAATATGGAATAGTAATAATATATTCATTTTCTGTAAGGCTATGCCCGCCATAGAATTTAAAAATATGAGTGGGCAATAATTTTTTTCTTTTCTTTTTCCAAAATTCCAGATAACAATAAAGAATAACGACCGTGTCTATGGCCCTTCTGATATAATCAGTCATGGTTAATGCAACGGCGTGAACATTTTTGAACCCGGATAGTTAGGTTAGCTATCAGAGCTTTTGGAAAGGTTTGCGTTATGAAACGTAATGTTGCACAGAATCTGGGCCGCAAGGCATCTCCCAACAAGGACAGTTTTGTCCCCCATTTCCATGGGGTTATGTGGTAAGGACCGTGGCTTGACGTTCCGGTTTACTCGCGTCAGGCCCCAAGGTTTCCCGTGCTGATCAAGAACTCGCAAGGTTGCCTTTAAAATCACCACATATAATCTCTTTTTATAAGGAAAAGGAAATGGACGACATTGTTTGGGGCGGTCTTGACCGCCAATATAAAAATTTTTCTCATGACTATGACACACTGGAACAGGCTGTTGCAGATTTGCGGCCTGCCAAACCTTTATACGTCATGTTCCCTGAAATTATCGAAGCCACAGCCGCCAGATTTGCCGCAGCGTTTCCGGGTACATCCATGTATGCGGTTAAAACCAATCCGGATATTGTGGCTGTCGATGCTATTATAAAGGGCGGCATAACCAGTTTTGATGCGGCTTCATTGGATGAGATTGCGCTTGTCAAAAACCGTTATCCCGAGGCGGAAATCTATTTCATGCACCCTGTAAAGGCGCCAGAAGATATTAAAAGCGCCTATTTTGATTACGGCGTGAAAAATTTCGTGCTGGACTGCAAGGATGAGCTTTTCAAAATTTTGCGTGAAACCCATTTGGCGCAGGATTTGAATTTGTTTATACGGGTGGCTTTGCCAAAGAATGACAGCGCGATGATTGATTTCTCCTCGAAATTCGGCGCGGACAGGCAGGAAGCTATCCAGCTTTTGCAGGAATGTCGCCATGTGGCTGCCAATTTGGGAATCAGCTTTCATGTTGGTACGCAAACCAGCGATGCTTCCAAATATGCCAATGCCGTCTTTTACGTGCATGATTTGCTGGACGAATCCGGCATTTCCATCGATATGCTGAATGTGGGGGGCGGGTTTCCTGTTCCTTACGCCGATGGGCAGACCATTTGCTCGGTGGAGGCATGCGTGGAGGCTTTATCGCACGCTCTAGAAGCCTGTGATATGGCGCATTTGCCGTTGCTGGCCGAACCCGGGCGCTATCTGGTTGCGCAAGGTGCAAAGCTGGTGGCCCGCGTTGAATTGCGCAAGGGTGATACGCTTTACATCAATGATGGTATCTATGGCGGCTTATTCGATGCGTGCGATTGGCTGGGCTTGCAATATCCCGTGTCGTCAATTTCCTGTGACCGCGCTTTTAACGGCGATGTCCAGCAATATCGTCTGGCGGGCCCGACTTGCGATTCACTGGATATGATGAACGGTCCCTTTGTTCTTCCCGCCGATATCGGCATGGGGGACTGGGTTGTTTTCGAGAATTGCGGAGCTTATAGCGCAGCCATGCGTTCCAATTTCAATGGCTTTGGTCATGCCGATACCATTTGTATTTATTCTCAAGACGAATAGAGGCTCTCGATGATCAGGGTTCCGACTTTCGTATCCCACAGCCCGATAAACGGGCTGGGGCTTTTTGCCGCGTGTGATATTAAAAAAGGCGATCTTGTATGGTCGTTTGAGGAGAATTTTGATCACCGCTATACCGATGCTGAATATGAAGCGCTCTCGCAAGGCGTAAAAGATTATATGGCGTTTTACGGCTATAAATATTCCAAGGACGGTTTTTATTACTTGCCCGTTGATAATGATCGTTTTGTGAACCATGCCGAAGATGCCAACACGTACGATGCAGAGGACGGCAATATCTATGCCAGCCGCGATATCAAGGAAGGCGAGGAAATTACACTGAATTATCAGGAGTTTGATTGCGATTGGCGCGGCAAGCTCGGTTTGGATAACCCGCATGAGAAAAGCCAGATGGAAGTCATCGCCGAGATTATGCCGTCAGTAGAAGAAGTAAAGAAAAAAGTGCGCAAAACCAAAAGTAGGGTTTTGTCATCCTGAGCGGAGCTTTCGTTAGAAAGCGTAGCCGAAGGCTCTGATTTACACTTGTCAGACTCCTCCGCTCGTTTCACTCGGTTGGAATGACGGCTATAGGGGGCATGATAATGCGTACGTATTTTATTGGCCGCGTTTTATCCCGAGCCGCATTGAAAAATTCTCATAGGCAAAGCTTTTGACCAATTCGTAAGCGCCATCTTCATGCAATATGCCAAGATCGGGCAGGGGAACGCCGTTAAACGTGGTGTTTTTCACAAAGCTATATTGCATCATATCGGTGAAAATAAGTTTCCGCCCGATTTCAAGCGGCTCATCAAAGCTGTACGTGCCAATCACATCGCCGGTCATACAGGTATTACCGCCAAGGATATAGGTGTGAGCCTTCTTTGCTGGCTTTCCACTATCAAGTATATTGGGGCGGTAAGGCACTTCCAGAACATCGGGCATATGGGTGGAGGCGCTGGCATCTATAATTGCATGATGCGTGCCGTCTTTGCGCTCGAAAATATCCATAACTTCGCTAACCAGATAGCCTGCATCATAAACAAGTGCGCCGCCTGGCTCTAACGTAACTTTGACATCAAAGGCTTTTTGGAAATCCTTGAGTGCATGGATAAGTTTTTTAACATTATAATCGGGATGGGTAATGTAATGTCCGCCGCCCAGATTGACGTTTTTGACCTTCCGCAAGGCAGAGCCGAATTTGGCGCTGATATGCTCGATCAAGGCCACGCTGTCCTCGGCCATATTCTCGCAGAGATTGTGAAAATGCAGAATATCAATTTGCTTTAAAATATCTTCGCTTAAATCCTTGGCCTCAATCCCGAAACGCGATGTCAGGGAAGAAGGATCGTAAAGCTCGCTGTTTTTAACAAGCGATAGGCCGGGGTTTATGCGCAAGCCGATTTTTGCATCTTTATGGGCGCCGCGCACCAGTGGCGCAAAACGCTCCAGCTGTTGTACGGAGTTGAAATAGATATGGCGGGAGTATTGCAGGATTTCCCGCAAATCTTCTTCTTTAAAGGCGGGGCTGTATGTGTGTACGTCTTTGCCGAAGTGTTCGGCCCCCAGCCGCGCCTCATAAAGCCCGCTGGCTGTTGTGCCATCTAAATGATCACGCATATAGGGAAATACAGCAGGCATGGCAAAGGCTTTGGTGGCCAGAACAATGCTCACCTTGGCCTCTTTTTTAATGCGATCCACCACTGTCATATTGCGCTTAATCGCGGCAATGTCGGCAGCATAGGCGGGGGTGTTTATTTCTTTTAGTGTATTATTCATTGTCATCCTGAGGAGCTTTGCGACGAAGGATCTAATGGTAATTGAAGATTGTTTTTCTTAATATCTATCCACTTAGGATTTAATTTATCAACAAGTGCGTTTTTCTTGCCTCTTATCCAGCCTTTAATAGTTTTCTCACGTTTTAGCGCCAGTTCAGCAGATCCATAAATCTCATAATATACCAATTTTCTACAGTTGTATTGAGCAGTGAAGCCTCCTTTTATTTTGTTCTCGTGTTCGTAAATACGGCGCTCCAAATCACTGGTGACACCGGTATATAAAACAGTGTTTTTCCAGTTTGTTACGAAATAAACGTAAAATTGTTTACTCATTTAGATCCTTCACTGTGTTCAGGATGACAATAAGTATATTGCTTATAGTCAAGCCGCCTTTTTATCTTTGCGGCGTTCGGTTAAATCACCAAGGCCCGCATTCAAATCTTTCACATGCCAGGGAAGGCCTTGTTTGGCCACCTCGTCCATAAAAGGATTTGGATCAAGCTGTTCAACATTCCAGACCCCGGGGCCGGGGTTCCAATCGCCGCGCGCCATCATAATCGCGCCTGTAACAGCCGGAACGCCTGTGGTATAAGACACGGCTTGCGCCTGTACTTCTTCATGCGTACGGGCATGATCGCAGACGTTATAAATCATTTTGGTGAGTTCTTCCCCATCTTTCTTACCGCTGATAATGCAGCCGATAGAGGTTTTGCCTTTATAGCCTTCGGCCAGTGAGGAGGGTTCGGGCAGAAGCGTTTTCAAGAACTGGATTGGAACAATCTCGACGCCGTTATGCATGACGGGGTCAATGCGCGTCATGCCCACATTTTGGAGGACTTCCATGTGTTTGATATATTCATCGCCGAATGTCATCCAGAAGCGGATGCGTTTTAAGCCTTTGATATTCTGAACCAGGCTTTCCAGCTCTTCATGGTAGAGGAGATAGCTGGCGCGCTCGCCTACCTCGGGATAAACGATGTCTTTGCGGAATTCCAGCGGATCGGTTTCAATCCACTTCCCGTTTTCCCAGTATTTGCCGCGCTGGGTGACTTCGCGCAAATTGATCTCTGGATTGAAATTGGTGGCAAAGGCTTGCCCATGATCGCCCGCATTACAATCGACAATATCAATCTCGTGGATTTCATCGAACAGGTTTTTCTGGGCGTAGGCGCAGTAAATATTCGTTTGGCCGGGGTCAAAACCGCATCCCAAAATGGCGGTAATGCCCGCTTCTTTAAATTTATCCTGATAAGCCCATTGCCATTTATATTCGAATTTGGCTTCATCCAGCGGCTCGTAATTGGCTGTATCCATATAATTTACCTTTGTTTCAAGGCAGGCATCCATGATGGCAAGATCCTGATAGGGAAGCGCCATATTGATAACCAGATCGGGCCTGACCTCTTTAATCAGGGCAACGGTTTCGGCGACATTGTCGGCATCCACAGCGCTAGCGCCGATTTCAACGCCGTATGTGTCTTTAACTTCTTTTTGCAGGCGCTCACATTTGGATACGGTACGGCTGGCGATATGAATATGAGAAAATGTGTTCTTGTTGATGGCACATTTCTTTACAACAACACTTCCGGCCGCTCCGGCCCCGATAATTAATACGCGCATGTTTTTAAATCCTTTTCTTTCTTTTACAGTCATTTCGACCGGCTGTGAAGGAGTGGAGAAATAGCCTTGTTTTTTGCAAGGAGATCTCCCGGCTTCGCTCGGGATGACGTGAAGGGAAAATAATTGTGAATCGCTAAAAAATCAAGTATTCCTTATGAGATGTTAGATTTTATGCCAGCTGATAGCGGCTTTATGCCGCCCGAGGATAACAACGCTATACCGCCGGAAAAAGCGCGCGCGGTTGTAATTCCATACGGGCTTGAAAAGACGGTTTCTTATGAGGGGGGAACTACTAAAGGACCGGGGGCCATTATTGAGTGCTCCTCCGAGTTGGAACAATTTGATGAAGTGTTTTGGAGCGAGCCGATCAAGCATTACGGCATTGCTACGTTGCAACAGCCAGAAATCCCTCAAGATCACGAAAAGGCCCTTGATCATCTCGCCGGTATTGTCGAGCAGGTGTTAGAGGAGGGGAAATTTCCGCTGACTTTGGGAGGAGAGCATTCACTCACTCCCGCCGCGATTCGTCCTTTTGTAAAGCGCCATGAACAGCTGACCATATTGCAATTTGATGCGCATGCGGATTTGCGTGATGGTTATGAAGGCCATCATAATTCCCATGCGTCTGCCATGTGCCGCGCTCTTGATCATAGCAATGTGCGCTTGGTCAGTGTTGGAATACGCAATATTTCGGCAAGCGAAATCCCTTTTCTGGAAGCCAATAAAGAGCGCATTGATATTTTCTGGGCCAAAGACAAGAAAAGCTGGAAATGCGGGGATATTGCCGATGTGGTGGGCGAGGGGCCTGTTTATATTACCTTTGATGTGGATGGCTTTGACAGCTCGCTCATGCCTGCAACAGGCACGCCGGAACCGGGCGGCATTTTCTGGCATGAAACTATGGATATTCTTAATCGCGTATCTCTAAAAGCCAATATTGTCGGCGCTGATGTTGTAGAACTGGCTCCGCGCAAAGGGCTTCATGCCTGCGATTTTCTTGCCGCCAAGTTGGTGTATAAAATCCTGAGCTACGCTCTGTTAAAAAAAGAGCCTGCATAAATCGGCAGGCCCTTATAATTTCAAAGTGTTTTCTTCTTGGTCTTAAAAGCGGTAGGAAACACCCGCGCCAACAACCCAAGGATTGAGATCGACATTATCGGCCGCCAGAGGGGTTGTGCCCAAATTTACATCGACATCAACATCCAGATCAATGTATTTCACATCAAAGTTAAGGCCCCAGTTATCATTCAGCCAGTAATCAAAACCGGCTTGGGCGGCAAGACCAAAGCCACCTTCGACATCCAGATCATTAAAGCCTCTGCCGGAATCCTCACCGTAGAAATAAGAATAATTAATTCCGGCACCGATATAGGGGCTGAATTTTTCATCCGGCATGAAGTGGTATTGCAGAGTTAAGGTTGGAGGCAAAATCCATGTATCGCCGAGGTCATTCACACCAGCTTCAACTTTATGTTCGGCTGTGGCGGCGATTAATTCAGCAGCAAGGTGTTCGGTGAAAAAATATGTGACATCAAATTCAGGTGTAACCGCATCACCAACATCTGTTTTCAGCGCGGTGCCGTTTACCATGCCGTCACCATCGGCCAGAATGCCGATTGCGCGGGCGCGGAATTGGAAGCGCTCTTTCGCCCAGGGGCCATCGCCCAGATCTTTTGCTATGGCCAGCTCGGCAAAGCCCAAAGTGCTTACGCAGGCCATCAGGGCCAATCTTGTGAATTTTCTCATTCTAATCTCTCCATCATGAGGGGTGTTGTTTTATTTTCAAAAAATAATGGCATAAAGGTGATTATGGTGAAATTGATAGAAATCAATTTGAGGGAACTATTTTTGATTTTTGGATGTTTGCTTTTGTTGCTCTTGTTCACTATTTTCCTCTTCATCCAGAAGAATGCGGTTGGCCGCACCATCCAGATCATCGTACTGGCCTGATTTCAGTGACCAGATAAACGCCGATAGTCCGACCAATCCCAAGAGTAACGCTATCGGTATCAGAAATAAGAGAATATTCATGTTTTCAACTTTATCCGAAAAGAATTGGCAATCACAATAAGGGAGGAGCCCGACATGGCCAGTGCGGCAATCATCGGTGTCACCATGCCTGCAACGGCCAGAGGAATCACGAAGATGTTATAAATAATGGCCAGCGCGAAATTTTGCACCACGAGTTTTTGGGAGAATTTTGCAATATCATGGGCAAATTTTACTGGCGCAAGATTTTGGCCCATAAAGATAATATCGGCCGCGTTTTGTGCCATATCAATGGCGGTTCCCGGGGCGATAGATATATCCGCGCCCGCCAGAACGGGGGCATCATTCAGACCATCGCCTACCATCAATACTTTTTCTCCGGACTCTTTATATCGCTTTAGAATATCGAATTTTTGAGTTGGCGTTTGCTCGGCATAAAAAGTTTGAATGCCGCATTGGCTTGCGATATCGCCGGCAACCGGCTCGCGGTCACCGGAAAGAAGAATTGTTTGAATGCTGTCATCTTGAAAAGCCTTGATCGTTGCTAGCGTGTCGGGCCTCAGCGCATCTTTCAAGGTGAATGCAACAGGCGGGTTATTGCCCTCCTGAAAATACAGCCTTAGCTCGTGCGCTCTGTCCTTATCAGCTTTAACCCCGCACCAGCTTTGGCTGCCCAGCTTCAATGTTTGTCCGTTTAATTTGCCTTGCAAGCCCTTTCCCGCAACTTCTTCAATATTCTCTATTTCAAGGATTTTTCCTTTATAGGCTTCGGCGAGTCCTTGGGATAGAGGATGGCGGCTATGTACGGCCAAAGAGGCGGCCTTTTGCAGGATTTTTTCAGGATATGTGCCATCTAAAGCAGGCTTGCCAAGGGTAAGAGTTCCCGTTTTATCAAAGAGCGCGAGCGTAATTTTGGACAGGCGCTCCAGCGCATCGCCCGATTTTACAAGGATACCGTTTTTCATCAACCGCCCTGTGGCAAGAACTTGCGTTACGGGGACGGCCAAGCCCAAAGCGCAAGGGCAGGTAATAATCAGTACGGTCACGGCTATAAGAAGCGCATCCTGCCAATCAATGCCGCCAATAAAGACCCAGCCGAGAAATGATAGCAAAGCGAGAGAATGAACAACGGGCGTATAATAGCGTGCGGCGCGATCGGCAATTTGCACAAAGGCGGCTTGTGATTGTCCCGCCTGTTCCATCAGGCGCACAATATCAGAAAGTAGTGAATCTTCGGCTGCTTTTTCAACTTTCAGATTCAC
>JBKHDZ010000037.1:0-14993 GCA_046541095.1 Alphaproteobacteria bacterium | reverse complement strand
GTTTCACAATTTCCTGAAAGAATACTTGAGCAATACCTTGTAACATACTGTTTGTAAATTCAAATTCTACATTAAAATCAATAATACATGACCCGTTTTCAGCCCGTGAAAATTTCCATTTATTTTTGAGTTGTTTTAAAGGCCCGCGCAAATATTCAATATAAATTTCGCCCGGCTGATCGCCTTCAGGCGGAGTCAGGAATACTTTGGAGGTAAAACGCTCGCGGAATACTTTGTATCCAACAACCAAATCCGCAAAAAAAACGTGTTCGCTCTGCCATTCTTTAATACGGCTGGCCACACACCACGGCGCAAACTCGCTGTATTTATCGACCGCCGTAACAAGAGAGAACATTTGTTCGGGCGAATAAGGAAGCGTTTTTTGTTCGATGTGCCTTTTTACGGCCATACTAAAGCTCCTTTATTCAGCGGCCAGTTTCGCCAGCTTTTCTTCGCGCGCTTTCTTTAATTTAGCAAAATCATCCCCCGCATGATGGGAGGAACGGGTCAAAGGCGTTGCCGAGACCATCAAAAAGCCCTTGGCTTTGGCCATACGGGTGAGTTGCTCGAACTCCTCGGGCGTCCAGAATTTATCAATCGGCGCGTGTTTGGGGGTGGGCTGCAAATATTGACCGATTGTAATAAAATCAATGCCGGCAGCGCGCATATCATCCATCACCTGCCCTACCTCTTCGCGTGTTTCGCCAAGCCCCACCATCAGACCGGATTTGGTGAACTGGTTTGGATCGCGCTCTTTAACACGCTCAAGCAAGCGCAGCGAACGAAAATAACGCGCGCCGGGACGTATCGTTGGATAAAGCCGCGGAACAGTTTCAAGGTTGTGGTTAAAAACATCGGGGCGCGCATCAATGACCGGATCAAGCGCCTGCCAGTCCCCGCCGAAATCACCGGGCAAAATTTCAACAGTGGTGTCCGTGCTTTTCATGCGAATGGCCTGAATGGTTTTGACAAAATGATCCGACCCAAAATCATCCAGATCATCGCGGTCCACAGAGGTAATCACCACATGTTTAAGGCCCATCTGTTTAACGGCCACACCAATGCGCAGTGGCTCAAGCTTATCCAGCGCTTCGGGCTTACCTGTCGCCACATTACAAAATGAGCAGGCGCGTGTGCAGACTTCACCCATAATCATAAAGGTGGCATGGCGCTGGTTCCAGCATTCGCCAATATTGGGGCAGCCCGCTTCCTCACAAACAGTTGTCAGCTTTTGCTTGCGTACCAGAGCTTTGGTTTCGGCATAAATTTTCCCTTGTGGCGCTTTGGCGCGTATCCATTCAGGCTTGCGGCCCGATACGCGGTCCGGATTTTTCTGCTTTTCCGGGTGACGCTTGGCTTTATCGAGAAGATCAGGGTTGTAAGTCATTATAATTAAACACCAATTCGGCTTTACTTTAGTTCGTTTTCGCAATTTCGTAACCGGGGACGGCCTGGCCCAAAATTATTATCAAATTTATGTATAGGGAATATAGACCCCATCCATGCTTTCGTCAAAATCTTTTGTATTACGGGTTATTAGCGGAACACCCTCAATCAAAGAAGTCGCATAAATCATCGCATCAGGTAACTTAAGGCGTCTTGCCCGCCTGATCGCAAGCGTTTGCTCATAAATTCTTTGCTCGGGATATATAATATCGAACATATCCTGAAGAAAAGCACGGGAGATATTTTCCTGCATATCTGGGATGCCCGTCAAAAATTCGACCCATGTAACAATACTTATAAGGCGCATGGAATAAGCGCTCAAAGTCTTTTGTGCTTCCGGATGCTGATGCGAGAAATCAATCAGAATATTCGTATCAAAAACGGCAATATCCTTCATTATTTCTCATTATCTTTTTTATGTCTGAAATTAGAGCCTGCGGGGTCCTGCATCGCCCATTTGGAATACATTTTGTCGCGCTCGTCCCATTCAGAACGAATTTTACGCTGGTATTCAACGCCGTCCAACCCATCGAATGCTTCAGGCACATCTTTGAGGAAACCAAAATATTTTCCAATCGCAGCATTTGATTTTTCTTTCTCGGATTCCAGATATTGCGCAACAGCACGCCGCACCAATTCAGCGCGGGATAGATTTTCCTTCTGCCCGATAGAATCAAGAATTTTAACATCTTCATCCGGTATATCGACGATTGTACGCATATCACACACCTATACTATAAATGATATAGTTATATGATAACTGATAACATCATCATTTGTCAATCAGAAATGAATAACCTTGCCATAGGCGTCCAGCACGCTTTCATGCATCATTTCCGATAGAGTCGGATGGGGGAAGATTGTGTGCATGAAATCCTCTTCGGTGGCTTCCATGGTTTTGCCGATCACATAGCCTTGAATCATTTCGGTGACTTCCGCGCCCACCATATGTGCACCTAAAAGCTCGCCCGTCTTTTCATCAAAGATCGTTTTGACCATGCCTTCAGGCTCACCTAAAGCAATGGCCTTACCATTGCCCATAAAGGGGAAACGGCCGACTTTGACTTTATAGCCCTGCTCTTTGGCAACCTTCTCGGTCATGCCAACGGAGGCGACCTGCGGATGACAATAGGTACAGCCCGGAATATTCAGCTTGTTCATAGGGTGTACGCTGTTCAATTTTGCAATTTTTTCAACGCAAATGACCCCTTCATGGCTTGCTTTATGGGCCAGCCAAGGCGCACCCGTCACATCGCCAATGGCATAAACGCCCGGCTCATCCGTGGCCATCCATTCATTGGTCACAATATGCCCGCGATCTGTTTTGACCCTGGTGTTTTCAAGACCTATATTTTCAGTGTTTCCTACAATACCAACCGCCATAATCACGCGGTCAACGGTGATCTCTTGGGTTTTCTTATCCTTGCCTTCAATCGTGACCTTGACGTTTTTCTTGGATTTATCCAGTTTTTTCACGGTCGCGCCCGTCAGTATCTTCATGCCCTGCTTTTCAAACTGCTTTTGGGCATGGGCGGAAATCTCTTCATCTTCGACAGGCAAAATACGATCCATGACCTCGACCACAGTCACGTCTGCGCCCATAGTGCGGTAGAAGCTGGCAAACTCTATACCGATAGCGCCAGAGCCAACCACCAAAAGAGATTTCGGCATTTCTTTCGGCACCATGGCTTCTTTATACGTCCAGACCAACTCGCCATCCGGCTCTAATCCGGGCAGAACGCGCGCCCGCGCCCCTGTGGCGACAATAATATGTTTGGCGCTGAGTTTATCAATTTCCTTACCGTCTTTCTCAACGGACACGGCGCCCTTGCCTTTCAGCTTTGCCCAGCCATCAATGACGGTAACTTTGTTCTTTTTAAGCAAATGACCGATACCGCCTGAAAGCTGTTTTGCAACGCCTCTGGAGCGCTGAACTATTTTCTCAATATCAAACTCTAAACCATTGACTTTCAAACCAAAACTATCGGCATGATTCATGTAATGATAGATCTCACTGGAGCGTAAAAGCGCCTTTGTGGGGATGCATCCCCAGTTTAAACAGATGCCGCCGAGGTGCTGACCTTCCACCACAGCCACTTTCATTTTTAGCTGCGCCGCCCGAATGGCCGCCACATATCCGCCAGGGCCGCCACCAATCACAATCATATCAAAATTTTTATCCGCCATTTTGTCGTTTCCTTTGCTTGCTTTTATTACGCTGCTTTTTCATTTCGGGTTTTTAGTAAGGGGGAGAATTTGGCCGTAAAGTGGCGCAAAGCTTGTGGTTGCCAGTCAATTTGCATGCCGCTGATTTGCTCGCGGTTCTCAAAGACTTTCAATATAACTTCCAGCACATACAGCATATGGCTTTCGGTATAAACGCGGCGGGGAATGGCAAGGCGCACAAGATCCATGGCCGCCTCCTTTTCGTTTCCATCCGGTTGCTGACCAAACATGACAGTGCCAATCTCACAGCCGCGAATACCGCCCTCCAGATATAGCGCACACGCCAAAGCCTGCCCCGGATATTCTTTGGGCGGAATATGCGGCAGGAAAGAGCGCGCATCAATATAGATCGCATGTCCGCCAACGGGTTTTACAATCGGAACGCCCGCCGCGGTCAAGCGATCGCCAACATAGGCGGTCGAGGCCATGCGGTAGCGCAAATAATCTTCATCCACTACTTCTTTCAGACCGATTGCAATAGCCTCCAGATCGCGCCCTGAAAGCCCTCCATATGTTGGAAAACCTTCTGTGAGAATGAGAACATTGCGGCAATGCTCCTCCCATTTATCATCATTCATCGCCAGCCAGCCGCCCATATTGACAAGCGCGTCTTTCTTGGCGCTCATGGTGCAACCATCGGCCAAAGCGAAAATCTCGCGAACAATCTCGGGGATGGATTTATCGGCATAGCCCTCTTCACGCTGTTTAATAAACCAGGCATTTTCGGCAAAACGGCAGGCATCAATGAAAAACGGAATATCATGCTTTTTGCAAATTTCGGAAACGCCGCGTATATTCGCAAGGCTTACAGGCTGACCGCCGCCGGAATTATTGGTGATCGTAATCATACAAAGCGGGATATTATCCACGCCCTTCTCGGCAATAAAGCCTTCCAGCTTATGCAAATCCATATTGCCTTTAAACGGATGTTCATTGGCGGGGTCTTTGCCCTCTTCAATCACCAGATCAACGGCGATAGCGCCGCCCGCCTCAACATTGGCGCGGGTTGTATCAAAATGGGTGTTGGAGGGTACAAAATCGCCTTTCTTTGTAGCAACAGAAAACAAAATACGCTCCGCCGCACGCCCTTGGTGGGTCGGGATAACATATTTGAACGGCATCAACTCACGCACAGCCGATTCAAAACGCTTGTATGACGGCGATCCGGCATAACTTTCATCCCCTTCCATAATCCCAGCCCATTGCGCGGCAGACATGGACGATGTGCCGGAATCGGTCAGAAGATCAATAATGACATTTTCGGAATCAAGCGTGAAAAGGTTGTAATTGGCGGCTTTTAAATACTGCTCGCGCTCTTCCCGCGTGGTCATTTTAATCGGCTCTACCGATTTAATCCGAAATGGTTCGATTATTGTCTTCATCTTCAGCACTCCCGTTCGTAAAGCAGCCATGTTTTTTCAATTTCACGGAATTCCTCAATGCCTTTGCGGACATACTCAATTGGGGAATGACCTTTATATGTCTTGCTCGGTTTATTTAAGGCGCTCTTTGAAAATTCAAAAAACACATTTTCTGCCAGCTCTATTAAAGCATTTTCACGCTGTTCCGGTGTTTGCAAATCCGCATCATCGAGCTTCATACTGTCCCCTTTTTATAAGTAAACGCCGGCATTAATTCTTTCGATATGCTCGATCACCGCATCTTCCCCGTAATCTTGTGCAACCTGCACAAGTGATTTGCCGCCCCAGCCTATACAATTATCAGCGATCAAAAAATGAACAGCTGCATAGGTATCACAAATGTTATCCTGATCAGTATAAAGTTCTGCCGCCTTGCGCCATGCTTTTGGAAAAGCGCGCTCTATTTCATGCGCAACTTCATCAAAAGCCGCTTGCAGATTATCGATGGCTTTATCCAAAGACATGGCTTTAACACCAGCCTTTTTTTGCATGGCCTGGCGGGCAATGACTGGCAGGATGACCGCCTTTATCGTCTTCAATCGTCACTTTATGTTTCTGCAAAGTCTTTTTGCACGCCGATAACGGTGCCGCCATAACGCAAAAAGACATTAAAATTGCAATGTTTTTCACTGTTTTATCTCCTTTAAAAAAATTAAACCAGCATAGATACCGGATTTTCAATATATTGCTTTAGAATTTGCAGAAATTCTGCCCCAACGGCGCCGTCAACGGTGCGGTGATCGGTTGAGAGCGTACACTTCATAAATGTGCCGATTTTCATCTCGCCGCCGTCAACATAGGGCTTTTGCTTGCCTGCCCCCACAGCCAGAATACAGCTTTGCGGCGGGTTGATAATTGCGGAAAATTCGTCAATGCCATACATGCCCAGATTAGAGATGGAAAATGTGCCGCCCTGAAATTCTTCGGGCTTTAATTTGCCATCACGCGCCTTTCCGGCCAACTCCTTCATTTCCGATGAAATGGCTTTCAAGCCTTTGGTTTCCGCCTTTTTGATAATCGGCGTAATTAAACCATTGGGCGTTGCAACGGCAACAGAAATATCGGAATGTTTGAATTGCATGGTGGCCGCCTCGCTCCACATCACATTGGCGGCGGGATAGGCTTGCAACGCTTGCGCGCAGGCTTTGATCACGAAATCATTGACCGAGACTTTGTAATCACCATTAGCCGCGTCGTTAATGCGTTTGCGCGCTTCTAACAATCCATCTAGCTGGAATTCGACCGTCAGATAGAAATGCGGCACAGATTGCTTGGATTCAAGCAAACGCTTGGCCGTAATTTTCTTGATATTGTTATTGGGCGTTTCAGTGTAAACCATGCCGTATTCATTGATCTTTTCATCGGCGGCCAGCGCTTGCTCAGCAGGCGCCGCACTTTGAGAAACAGCAACCATACCCGGCTTGGCATTCTCAACATCGGCTTTCACAATACGTCCTTTAGGTCCACTTCCTTTGATACCAGCAAGATCAATACCCCTATCGGCCGCAATGCGTTTGGCCAATGGGGATGCAAATATGCGGGAGGCTTCATTTTTCTTGTCATTCTGAGGAGGCTTTGCCGGTGAAGAATCTGGTTGCCTATTTTCGGATCCTTCGCTTTGCTCAGGATGACTCTCTTGTGTTGCATTCTCTGATTTTTGCGCCTCAAACCCTTCCAAAGCACTCTCATCTTCGCCATCTTCCAACAAAACGGCAATCACGTCGTTCACGGGCACATTTTCTGTCCCTTCGGAAATGATAATCTTGCCAATCACGCCCTCATCAACGGCTTCAACCTCCATCGTAGCTTTATCGGTTTCGATTTCCGCGATAACATCGCCCGCTTCCACGCTATCGCCTTCACTTTTTAACCACTTGGCGAGAGTTCCATCGGTCATGGTCGGAGATAAAGCAGGCATTGTAATCGGAATGGGCATTGTTGATATTTCCTCTTTTAATTCCTTTTGTTTCTAAGGGATTTGGGGTAAAAAATAAAGCCTAAAATATTGAAATGAGTAACTATAGACAAAAGCAGGCATGGCCAAAAATGTACGAACATAAAGATTTTCCCAACCTTTTTATTATTAATCATCCCTTGGTACAGCATAAATTATCCATGATGCGCTTTAAAGGGTGCGAGCAAATGCAATTCCGCTCGGCCTTGAAGGAGATATCGTTGCTCATGGGATATGAATTAACGCGCAATTTGCCGCTCACCAGCCGCGAGATTGAAACGCCGTTACAACTCATGAAAGCCCCTGTTCTGGATGGCGATCGTCCGGCCATCGTGCCGATTTTACGCGCCGGATTGGGCATGAGTGAAGGCTTGAACGAGCTTATGCCTTCGGCGGCCATTGGTCACATCGGACTTTACCGCGATCATGAAACATTGGAGCCCAAAGAATATCTGGTCAGATTACCACAGCCCAAAAACCGCCCCTTCATTCTGGTCGATCCAATGCTGGCAACAGGAAATTCGGGTGTCCATGCCATTGATGTTTTGGTGAAGAACGGCGTCAAGTCCGAAAATATTACCTTTATGGCGCTCGTCGGCGCACCTGAAGGAGTGAAAGTTTTCCACGATGCGTATCCGCAAGTAAAACTCTATATGGCAGCCTTGGATGAAAAATTGAATGAGAAAGCTTATATTGTGCCGGGTCTTGGCGATGCGGGGGACCGGTTATTCGGGACACTGTAGCTCCTACGCCCTTACATTTCGGCAATTAAAATTTTTTCCGGTGGTGGATTGTCATTTAATAGCAATCTCTCGAAACTGTTAGACGGACTCAATGCAAAATTTGCAGCTGTCAATACACCAGCAGAGAGCAAAAATCCGTTACAAAAAGAAAAGCTATCAAAATCTCTTTCCTTTAAAAGCCCCAAAACTCCTAAACTACCTATAGCAGCAATGGTTGCAGACACTGGTAATCCAGCCATTGAGAAATAAAGAGATTCCATTCCGCTTGTATATTTAGCGCCCGCGTAATTATAAAGTGCAGAAAGACCGCCCGAAGCAGTTAAGCTAGAAATAAAAGAACATGTGTTTACATATGAATCTTGCATAATGCACTCCTTTAAAAAAGGTTTATCGCAAGCAAGAGAAATATGTCAAGTTATTTTTAGGCAAACTATCCTTATATTTTATCCTAAAAAAACGGACCGGTTATTCGGGACGCTTTGATTTTAATTATCAAACCCCATAACACGGTTAAATTCACTTTCTTCAACGCATAACGCATCAGCCCATTTGTTCCGCCT
The DNA here is from genome assembly GCA_046541095.1 of Alphaproteobacteria bacterium. Classification (GTDB taxonomy): domain Bacteria; phylum Pseudomonadota; class Alphaproteobacteria; order Micavibrionales; family Micavibrionaceae; genus UBA2638. The sequence goes on along the minus strand of JBKHDZ010000037.1, from coordinate 6,643 downwards.
TAAACCGCAAGATTTAAGATATTCTATTACAAGAGAACGCCCCATTGGATTTTCTTCACCAGAATCAAGCTCTGCTTTCACTTTTTCAAATGTAAGCATGGCATCATTGAGCCAGATTTCTCTTAAATTAATTCCCATCTTAGTAAAGTAAAGCTTTGCAAAACTTATGTCAAACTTAATCCTGATAGCAAACCTTTTTCGCCGCATGGACAATTTCATCCACTTGCGGCAAAGCCAGTTTTTCTAAATTGGCCGCATAAGGCATAGGCACATCGGCGCCGGCGACGCGGGTTACAGGGGCATCAAGATAGTCAAAAGCGTGCTCGCCGATAAGAGCAGCGATTTCAGAGCCGATACCGGAAAACGCCCAACCCTCTTCGACCGTGACGATACGGTTGGTTTTCTTGAGTGATTCTAAAATCGTATAACGATCTAACGGGCGAATGGTGCGCAAATTGATCACTTCCGCATCAATACCCTGTTCTTCCAGTTTTTTGGCAGCTTCCAAAGCCTTGCCCACCATAATAGAGAATGCCACAATCGTTACATCCGCACCCGAGCGTTCGATTTTTGCACGGCCGATTGGAATAACAAAATCCTCATCACTTGGCACTTCAAAGCTCTGGCCGTACATCATCTCGTTCTCTAAAAAGACAACCGGATCAGGGCATCGAATAGCGGCTTTGAGCAAGCCTTTGGCATCAGCGCCAGACCAAGGTGCCAGAACTTTCAAACCCGGGCAATGCGCGTACCAGCTGGCATAACATTGCGAATGCTGGGCACCAACGCGGGAAGCCGCACCATTGGGGCCGCGAAAAACAATCGGGCACCCTAGCTCGCCGCCAGCCATATAAAGCGTCTTTCCGGCCGTATTCACAATCTGGTCAATCGCCTGCATGGCGAAATTGAAGGTCATGAATTCAACAATCGGCTTTAATCCATTAAGCGCAGAGCCGCAAGCCACACCGGCAAAGCCGTATTCGGTAATCGGCGTATCAATAACGCGGCGATCGCCAAACTCATCCAGCAAACCTTGCGTAACTTTATAGGCCCCCTGATATTCGGCGACTTCCTCGCCCATCACATACACGCGCTCATCGGCGCGCATTTCTTCGGCCATAGCATCGCGCAAGGCTTCACGCACCGTACAGGTATATGTATCGGTAAAAGATGCCTCATCAAATGGCGGCGGTTCGATCACTTTGCCTTGCAGGTGCAAAATATCGCGGTTCTCGATTTCCTTGCCTTCGATTTGCTCGGCAATATTTGTGGCTATAGGCGCATCATCATCGCCCTGATCTTCTTTGGGCGCTTCAGGGGCTTCCGCAGAAACATCGCCAATATCGTCGGTGCTTTCACCCTCTTCCAGAAGAACCGCGATTTGCGTATTGACAGCCACGCCTTCTGTGCCTTCCTCAACAAGAATCTTCCCGATTGTACCTTCGTCAACGGCTTCGACTTCCATGGTCGCTTTATCGGTTTCGATCTCGGCAATAACATCGCCGGCCTCGACTTTATCCCCTTCGGACTTCAGCCATTTGGCAAGATTTCCTTCGGTCATGGTCGGTGATAGGGCTGGCATTAATATGGGTGTTGGCATTTTTAAACGGCCTCGAAAGTAAGGGTTTGCGTTTGTTCAATTTCGTTATCAGTATTCACAAGATGGAAATCCACCTGCAAATACAGGGCGCGATCGGATGTGGCAGAAAAATACTGATCGAAATTTAGCGGGTTAGGCCCGAATTCATGGCGAATGGTTAACCCCGAGCGCTCATAATGGGCTTCATCGGGCATCCATTCTTTGCCATTCGGCGCTGTGAGGCAAAACGGCGTTTTTTTATTCGGGTTAGCAGCTCCCATATAGACGCGTCTTAAACTCATGCTTACTCTCCACCCTTACTCTCATCAATATAAACATCTGTCCAGAGCTCTTCGACATCAGGCTCAGGGCTATCTTGAGAAAATTGCGCGGCTTCATTAACGACAGCCTTAATCTCTTTATCAATTTCCTTGATCTCGCTCTCCGCAATTCCGGCTTCCTGCATCATATCCTTTATCGCCGTCAGGGGATCACGGTCTTCTTTCATGGAATTAAGCTCTTCCTTGGTGCGGTATTTGGCCGGATCGGACATCGAATGACCGCGGTAGCGATAAGTCAAAACCTCCAGAATATAAGGCCCATTGCCGGAGCGCACATAATCGATCGCCTGCCGCGCCGCCGCTTGCACAGTAAATACATCCATACCATCCACCTGTTCCCCCGGAATGCCATAGCCCTCACCGCGGCGGTATAACTCCCCAGCAGAAGAACGCTTCACCGATGTTCCCATGCCGTATTGATTGTTTTCAATCACAAACAGGGCAGGCAATTTCCAAAGCGCCGCCATGTTATAAGCTTCAGCCACCTGCCCCTGATTGGACGCCCCGTCCCCCATATAGGCAATCGCAATTTGCCCGTCATCATTATATTTATGGGTAAAGGCCAGACCAGCGCCCAAAGGTATTTGCGCGCCCACAATACCATGACCACCATAGAATTTTTTGGCTTTGGAGAACATGTGCATGGAGCCGCCCTTACCCTTGGAATAGCCATCCTTGCGTCCCGTCAACTCGGCCATAACGCCTTTAGGGTCCATACCGCAAGCCAGCATATGGGCATGATCACGGTAGGCGGTAATAACGCTGTCATCCTCATCTTGCACGGAAGTAATACCTGTTACCACGGCCTCCTGACCAATATAAAGGTGACAAAAACCGCCAATAAGCCCCATACCGTATAACTGCCCCGCCTTTTCTTCAAAACGGCGCATCAATAACATTTCGCGGTATAGCTCTTTCATTTCTTCCGGAGAGGGATCCGGTTTTGAATTGGAAACGGTCTTGAGTTTCGGGCTTTTCTTACCCTTTTTCGCGGATGCCACGTGCAATTCTCCCATACATACAAATAGATGCCAATCATCAATGCTTTGATATCGCTTATGTGATACAGCATTTGAAAAGCATTTTCCAGTGCAAATATAAAATGGAAAGAAAAGGAATTAATGTTCGAGAATAACGATTTCCTCGGGCGCTTTATACCCAAGCACCAGACGTACGCGCTCTTCCAGAAAATCAGGCTGAATAGAGCCAGGGCGTAGCATTTTAACACGGCGCTCCAACATATCCCGCTCTATTTTCAAAGACGCATATTCATCGCTTTTTTGTTCAATCGAAGCCTGCAAGGACATCAGCTTGGGATAGCTTCTATGCCCCTGAAAGGCGTGATAGAGAAAATACACACATAAAAGTAGCCCCAAAACGGTAAAGAGTGCATATCTTGATGAGAAATATGTGTGTGTTGCAAAGCTCATAAAAGCAGTGAATCACAAATGATTCGCACAGGTCAACAAAAAAAATTCAATAGAGTCAATGACTTAATGTGAACATAAGAGGAACAAAGAACGCTAAGAGATTCAAAAGATTCACTTTTTTCAAATCGCGTCAAGTGCGGCTTTTTTTTCATCCAGAACTTTATCCAGAGCGCGATACCACTTTTCATCATCGGGTGTATTGAACATTAATTCGCGTTCAAATGGAATACTGTCCCACGCGGCGCTTCGAAACACCTCACGATTTAATTGCATCGGCCCCCATGCGGCATAGCCATGCAAAACCCAGACTTCACGGGCAATATCATCATTGCTGATAATGGCATTATATTGATCAGGCAATTCTTGTTCGAGCTGTTCGGGCGATACAATTTCAAAGCCATGCTGCATATCGGGCAAAGGCACCAGCCAATAATAGCTATAGGGATATAAAACCGGCCCGCCATAATAAAACTTTTCCATTTTAGGAAATCGCTTGCGCGTTTCCTCCAAAATTTTTCCCTTTAAAGGACGATTTACAACAAAGCCCGAGGCGCCGTAAAAATCATGATAGGTCATATAAATGATAGTCTTGTTAAAATTGGTATCATTCATAGCGCCCGAAGCCACAAGAATTTTACCCTGATGGGATGGGAACAGATCGCTCAAAAGCGTAGGCAGGGCGATAAGCAATACCGCAAAAAAGAGATAATAACGTGCGCTTTGCGGCGTTACTCTCAGCTTACGGAATACCCCCATATTATCCGCCCTTTAAATAATGCTGCTAAGCCGCCTTTTTGATAGCCTGCCCATATTCGCAAGCCCCTCTCAAGAAAGAAGAGCCGGAATATTGCGCGGCGGGGCCCAGTTCTTCCTCGATGCGCAAAAGCTGGTTATATTTCGCCATACGATCAGAGCGCGAAAGCGAGCCTGTTTTGATTTGACCGGCATTGGTCGCCACGGCCAGATCAGCGATTGTGGCATCTTCGGTTTCGCCTGAGCGGTGCGAAAGTACAATGCCAAAGCCAGCTTTTTTCGCCATCTCGATTGTTTGGAGGGTTTCGGTAAGCGTTCCAATCTGGTTAACCTTTACCAGCACCGCATTGCCAGCACCCATCTCAATACCGCGCGATAAGCGCGCAGGATTTGTAACGTATAAATCATCACCAACAAGCTGGACTTTATCGCCCAAAGCCTGCGTCAGGTTTTTCCAACCCTCCCAATCATTTTCATCAAGGCCGTCTTCGATGGATACAATCGGATAGCGGCTGCATAAATCTTCATAAAGATTGATCATCTGCCCTGATGTCAGGGTTTCACCTGTGCCTTCCAGAATATATTTTCCATCTTTGTGGAATTCGGTAGCGGCGCAATCAAGCGCGATCACCATATCCTCGCCGGGTTTATAGCCCGCCGCCTCAATGGATTTCATGATATACCCCAACGCATCGTCAGCCGATTTCACGGCAGGGGCAAAACCGCCCTCATCTCCCACATTGGTATTCAGACCCGCCTCGGAGAGCTGTTTTTTCAAAGCATGGAACACTTCCGCGCCAGCACGCAAGCCTTCGGAATATGTCGGCGCGCCAATCGGCATGATCATAAATTCCTGAAAATCAACGGGGTTATCGGCATGAGCGCCGCCATTGATAATATTCATCATCGGCGTTGGTAATTGATGCGCAAACGCCCCGCCAATATAACGGTATAAGGGCATATCCAGCTCGGCCGCCATGGCTTTGGCAATCGCCATAGATACCCCCAAAATAGCATTGGCACCAAAATTAGATTTATTCTCGCTACCATCCAGATCAATCATCGCCTGATCGATATACATCTGCTCTTCCGCATCCAACCCCGCGAGCGCTTCAAAAATATCGGTGTTCACAGCTTCAACGGCTTTCTGCACCCCTTTCCCTACATAGCGACCTTTATCGCCATCGCGCAATTCAACGGCTTCATACGCTCCCGTGGAAGCGCCCGAAGGCACAGCCGCGCGTCCACGCGCGCCACTCTCCAGAATAACATCGACTTCGACGGTCGGATTGCCGCGGCTATCCAGAATTTCGCGGGCATGAATATCAAGAATGGCGGTCATATTTGGTATCTCCTATATTTTTTTAGAAAGGGAATCAAAATCCTTTAAAGTTCTTAAAATAGTGGGCAATTCGGATAGTTTCACCATGTTTGGCCCATCCGAGGGCGCTTTATCAGGGTCTTGATGGGTTTCCATGAAAACACCCGCCACACCGACAGCAATGGCCGCCCGCGCCAAAACGGGCACCATCTTACGATCACCGCCGCTGGAAGTTCCCTTGCCGCCCGGCTGCTGGACGCTATGGGTGGCGTCATAAATAACCGGATAGCCCGTTTCCTTCATAATCGGCAGGCTACGCATATCGGATACAAGCGTATTATACCCAAAGCTGGCGCCGCGCTCACAAAGCATGATGTTATCATTGCCGCTTTCAGATACTTTTTTGGCTACATTCTCCATATCCCAAGGCGCCAAAAACTGCCCCTTTTTTATATTCAAAGCCTTGCCCGTTTTTGCGGCGGCGACCAGCAAATCCGTCTGGCGGCACAAAAAGGCGGGAATCTGGATAACATCAACAACGTGACCGACATCTTTACAATGTTCAGGCAAATGTACATCTGTAATAACGGGTACGCCCATATCCTTTTTAATATCGGATAAAATTTGCAAGCCTTTATCCAGCCCCAACCCTCGCGCGCCGAATAAAGAGGTGCGATTGGCCTTGTCATAGGATGTTTTGTAAATAAAGCCAAGACCAAGTTTTTGCGTGAGCTCCTTTAAAGCGCCGCTCATCTCGTATGCATGATCACGCGATTCCAGAGCGCACGGCCCGGCAATAAGGGTAAAGGGTTTATCATTGGCAATTTCCAGCGGCCCGACTTTAACGATTTTGTTCATGTTCTTTTAGCAACCTTAAGGCTCAGTATTGGTTTTTTATAAAATAGGAGGCTTTGCCGCCATTATCAACCAAGAAAACACTGCCAAGCCCATAAAATATCACTTACTTGTGCGAATTCAGAGTATGCGCGCGTTCAAGAATAAGGAACCTTTGTGCTTGCCTCTTTGTTACCCCCACAATCAAAAAACGTGAAAATTTTAAAACGACGTATGAAAGGATAAAATTATGGACACGGCCCTGCTCGTAGAAAGCAATATTTTTGGCTTATTTATTCTCGGAATTGCGGTAAGTGTGATTATCGCTTACGGCGTACAATTTATGCTCTCCCTGCTCTCCTTGGCCGCAGGTGTTAGTATGACC
>JBKHDZ010000036.1:0-15135 GCA_046541095.1 Alphaproteobacteria bacterium | reverse complement strand
GCTTTTAAGTAAGGGGATTTTTGAAATGCGTATTTTCTGGAGCATTTTCGGCATTATTGCGGTTTATCTCATGATTATTTTTACCGGCGTCTTTATGCCGAGCATTTACAATAGTTTTTTCAATACCCCGATCCACAATTACCGCACGATTTACGTGCAAACCTTCCATACTTATGGCGCGGAATTCTTCTACCGCCCTGCCAGAACCGATCAAGAAGGGGTCACCATTCACAACCCCGATAAAGCCTATCAGGGTTATACATTTCTAATATCAGCCGATAAAAATGAAGCCCGCCTGATTGATATGGAAGGCAATATTGTTCATAGCTGGCAAAAAGATGCTGAAATTGTATGGGGGATTTCGGATATTCCGGGCAATAAGGAAAATATGTATATCTGGACACGCGGGACGTTAATACCGCGAAGCGGCCAAGTTTATATCAATACAATGACGCTGGACACGCTGGCCGAGAAATATCCGGGAACCATGGTATTGGATGAGGATTCCAATATTATCCGCAATTCCAGCCTCGGCTCGCATCACGATATAGCCATTGCCCCAAATGGGGATGCCTATATCCTGACCGGTCGTCTTATGGATCGCCCCGATGCCGATTTTCCGCATATTATACCGCCTTTTATTGATGAAGGTCTGGCCGTTGTTTCTGCCGATGGCACGCTTAAAAAGGAGATTTCTTTTTGGGAGTTGTTCAAGAATTCCGATTTGAAAATCGTACTGGAGCGTTTGCAAAGCAAACCTTTGGACCCTGTTTTGCCCGAAGGCGATATATTCCATACCAATTCCATTTCCTTTGTTCCAGATGCGGCGATCGGTAAAGCGCCCATGTTAAAAGAAGGGCATATCATGGTGTCTTTCCGCAATCTGGATTTGATGGTCATGATTGATCCTGAAAATGAGGAAATTACCTGGGCCTCCTACGGCCCTTGGAAAGGCCAGCATTCCCCGCAAATACTCGATGATGGCACGATGTTGCTGTTCGATAATCTTGGCAATCTAAAAGAGGGCGGTGCCTCGCGCATTTTACGCATAGATTTGAATGATCTTTCCATTGTCTGGGAATATGCCGGTACAAAAGAAAACCCGCTCCATAGCTGGCACAGCTCGCATGTCAAACTTCTGCCCAATGGCAATATCCTGATTACCGAGGCCGAAGGCGGGCGCATTCTGGAAGTGACGCCGGAAAAAGAAATTGTCTGGGAATATATCGTGCCTGCGCGCTATAAATTTGAAGAAGATGACCCCGACCTTATACCTGTGGTATTCAGCGGCGCGCGCTTTACCAAAGACGAGCTTGGATTTCTTGATTAATATGTCGAAAAAGGGCGGCCTATTAAAAATTATTCCAGCCCAAGAAGACGTGTAAGAAATCCCGGTTTTGGCGGTGTTGATTCCTCAGGCTCGGTCTGTTGGGATTCTGCGGCTTTGTATAGAAATTCTACATGTGGTCTTTTTGTGCGGCGTGTATTGGAATCGGACGAGTCCGCCTCCTTTGTGAAATGGGCAATCAGGCCGCGCCCTTCCAGCATACACAGGGCAATATCAATTTCGCGTTTTTCTACATTAATATTGCGCGTTTGAAGAGCTTGCACGATACCCTCATCACTTAAAGCGTCATGTTCTTGCACAATTTCGAAAATATCGCTTAAAAGCTGTTCTCTTTGCGGTGTGATTTCCTTTGTCATCAGTAAAATCTAATATAAAGCTCTTAATATTTTCTTACTCTTTTTGATTTTTAGAAGGGTGTTGGGTGTTGCGGTCTTGAAAAATCCCAGAACGAGGCAAAAAAATTTTGTTTTTTTCTTGTGAAAAAAGCGCATAGCGCAACTTGCAAAACACTACATATGGTGTAATATTATAATCGTAAGCACAATATATGCTTATGCAGTCCTTAATTGGGGCGGGTTATCCCACTTATCCCCGTTATTCAACAAAGTTTTTTTGAAAAGACTCGGGTTTTGCGGGAATCGCCCTATTTTAAACACATACAAGCTACAAAGAAAAAATCTTAAAGGAGATCACTATGGCTAAATCAGCTGTTTCAGATATCGACCAGTCCAATTCACCACTTCTGATAGAACGTCATGTTTATAAACCGTTTTTATATCCATGGTGTTATGAAGCCTGGTTGACGCAGCAGCGTATTCACTGGTTGCCTGAAGAAGTGCCGCTGGCCGAAGATGTGCGCGATTGGAAAAAAACGCTGAGCCCGGCTGAGAAAAATCTTGTTACCCAGATTTTCCGCTTTTTTACACAAAGCGATGTGGAAGTGAATAATTGTTACATGAAGCATTACAGCCAGGTTTTCGGCCCTGTAGAGGTTCAGATGATGCTTTCGGCTTTCTCTAATATCGAAACTGTGCATATCGCGGCCTATTCGCACTTGCTGGATACAATCGGCATGCCTGAAACGGAATATGAAGCTTTCTTTAAATACAAGGAAATGAAGGACAAATTTGATTACATGCAAGAAGCCTCCATGACTTCTCGCCGCGACATTGCCAAAACGATGGCGATGTTTGGTGCGTTCACAGAAGGGTTGCAGCTTTTTGCCTCTTTCGCAATTTTGATGAACTTCCCGCGTTTCAACAAAATGAAAGGAATGGGCCAGATTGTGACATGGTCTGTGCGCGATGAAACCTTGCACTGCTTGTCCATGATCAAACTGTTCAACGCGTTTATTCAGGAAAATAGAGATATTTGGGATGACGAATTGAAACAGGAAATTACCGATTCCTGCACAACCATTATCGGCTTTGAAGATGCCTTTATTGATCTGTGTTTCGAAATGGGCCCGATTGAAGGTCTGACCCCGCAGGAAGTCAAGGATTACATCCGTTACATTGGTGACCGCCGCTTGCAACAGCTCAATCTTGAGCCTGTTTACGGCATTGAAAAGAATCCTCTGCCCTGGATGGATGAAATGCTCAATGGTGCCGAACACACCAATTTCTTTGAAAACCGCGCAACCGAATATTCCAGAGCTTCTACAGAAGGCGCTTGGGAAGATGTTTTCGGTCAGGATATTTTTGCCGGAAATTACGGCAAGAAAATCGGCGCAATGACCGATATGAGCGAAGCCAAGAAAGGCGATGATGAAGACAGCGCCGTAGCGGCCGAATAGAATTTACGCGTAAAAAAAGGCGCTTGAGTATTCAAACGCCCTTTTAAAAAAAGAAGTCGCCGAATTTTCTGCTTTCGGCGGCTTTTTTTATGCCTTAGTTCGGCTCCACAGGGGTAAAGCTTGGCGGCGGTGCCACGTAATCCGAACAAGACGCTTCCAGATTCAATGTTACGGTTTCAGGGATCATGGCAATTTCCTGATCACTCAGACCTTCAAGATCCATGGCTGTCAAGTCTGCTTTTGCAAAGCTCTCTCTTAATTGGAAATGGCGATCTTCGAGCAAAGTTTCTATCGCTTCTGCCGTTAGTTTATCTTCTGGTGGCAAAAATTGTTTTTCCATGTCTGTAGGGCCATAGAGTTCATAGAATTCCCCAAGAATATCGCAGTCAATATTCTCCAGATCCAGATCGGCATATAAAGTAGAGATATTGCCATCATTACCAAAACCAACCCGTGTGGTTGTGGAAATTTCAGCGCCCTGTAGTATAGATTTCATTTCAGGTGGAATAAACGAGTTGAGCAGAAAAAGGCCATATGCCAATTCTTCTGATGTGGTAATTTCTTCCACAGGTGAATACGGCTCTGTCATGGTTTGCCCCATGGCATTGGTGGATAATCCCGCCGCCAGAACAGCCGCGCCAAAAGTTTTTGTGTAAGACATAATTTATTTCTCCCATATTTACGTTAATAAATTATGGCTACTATAAAGAGGGCGCCCCTCATGTCAATACGAAAAATAATTTTACTTAAAACATAAAAAATAATCATTTCTCTTGGCGTTTATAAATGAGGATTGTTTCGGGATCACGCCCTGAAAAAGGGGTGGTAAAGCCGGGATAATAAATATCGCGTTTAAAAGTAAACGCATCGACTTGTTCATAGTTTTGAATCTCGCGCACAAAACCCGGGTGATAAGAGAAGTAATCAATAAATTCAAAGGGGCGGTTATCGTAGATCTCCCCGCTTAAAATTAACAAAACATCAGGCTTCATCTTTTGAAAATCATTCACGATCATCTGCGTGTAACGCTCTTTCATGGCTTTGATTTCTGCGGGGGTATATTTGGCCTGCTCACTTTTTCCATCGGCATGAAGATTTTCATTGATCAAAATGACGGGTAAAAACCAAAGACTTGTAAAGCGCGAGGCATGGAAAGCATCATGGTAAATGGCAAGCTGGTGAATGGTTTCGGAAACATCGTGATAAAAGAAGTAACGGCATGTTTCCTCTTTATCGGGGCAATATTTTTCCAGCGCTAGCGAGAGTGGCAATTCTTTAAAGCTTAAATGGGTGACAAAAGGTTTGGGCATGCCTCTGAATAGCACAAGGGCCAAAGCACATATAAAAACGCTGAATATCAAGGCTAATGATTGCCGCGTAAAGCGTTTTACAAAAAGGTAAAGCGCGCCGCTTGCCGCCATATAGAAAAACACCAGATAGGGAATGCGGTGGTAATTCAGGCCCTTGCCTTGTGCGGCAAAAACGACAAGCATGATAAAGCTGAAAAAAGCCAGAATATAAACCGGTTTGACTTGTGCGTTCTCTTGTCTGCTTTCATGGGCCAGCAAGCATACAAGCGCCAGCAGCATCGAATATACCGTGAGCTCAATGCTTATAATGGGATGACGCAGTGAAATATAAAACGAAAGAACATCGGGCAGAACAACCGTCAAATAATCGCTAAAGAACAAGGCAATAATGATAGCATAGGCAATAACGCCGCTGGCCAGCGCCATAAAATCGGGCGCCAGAACAATGCGCCAATCGCGTTCTTGCCAAAATCGCCAGGCCAGCAACAAGGTGGGCAAAAGCCCGTAATGCGGTTTGATCAAAACGCCCAGCGTGCCCAATAAAAGCGCTGTTACCAGAATAAATTTATTTACGCGGATATACTTTAAAAGGCAGATTTGCACGAGGATGAAAGGTAAGAGCCCGCAAATGATTAAATGATCGCGGTCACCAAAATGAATGCTGGGGCTGACAAACAAACCAAAAAGGCCAAGCATCAAAAATATCTGGCGCAACGCCGGATCAATAAAAGACATGCGCCTCATGAGATAAGCGCTCAAGCCAAAAGATAGAAGGACAAAAAAACCGCTATAAAAAAAATGTACGCGGTATAGCTCTAAATCCAGCAGACGCGCAATCCAGACCACCGGCACGTAAATCAGCATGCTCATCGGCGGGTTGGGGTCATAATAAGCTTTAGACATTTGCATGCCATCGGCCACGCGCTCGGCAAAGGATACGAGGATCGACACATCCGAACTTAAAACGCTGGTATATAAAGAGGGCAGAAAAACAAAGCCCAGATAAGACAGCAATAGTGCCCATAAGGCAAAAATGGTTTTTTTCGGCTCTGTGCGTATGTCGTTCAAAAAAGCGCCTTTTTATAAATACTGGTTCAAGTCCTTGCAGTTTGATATTCTAAAACAATCAGGCCCGGAGGAAAAGCATATGGATTTATCGGTCGTCATTCCCTGTTATAACGAAGAAGAGAGCATCCGCGAAACGTATAAACGTGTCAGCGCCGCTTGCCTTAATGCGCCCGGTATTAAAAGTTTTGAAATAATTCTGGTGAATGACGGCTCCAAAGACCGCACGATGGAGATATTGCGCGAGCTTTGCGCGGACGATGCTCATGTGGTGGCCGTTAATCTTTCACGCAATCATGGTCACCAGCTGGCTTTAAGTGCTGGTCTGGCCGAAGCCAAAGGCGCATATATCTTTGTTCTGGATGCCGATTTGCAGGACCCGCCGGAATTGCTGACCCCGATGTTGGAGCGCGCCCGCGCCGGCGTTGATGTGGTCTATGGCCAGCGCAAGGAGCGCAAGGGAGAAACATGGTTTAAGCTCTGGTGCGCGCGCAGTTTTTACCGCGTCCTGTCTTTTTTATCGGAAACAAAAATCCCTGAAAATGTGGGGGATTTCCGTTTGATGAGCCGCCGCGTGCTGGACCAGCTTTTGGCAATGCCCGAACAACAGCGCTTTATTCGCGGCATGATTGCCTGGATCGGGTTTAAACAGGAAGCTTTTGAATATGAACGTGATCCGCGCTTTGCGGGCGTCACCAAATATCCGTTTTTAAAACTGATCCATTTTGCGATTGATGCAATTACCAGCTTTTCCATTCGACCGTTGCGCATTGCCATTCCCTTTGCGGTGTTCGGCGCCTTTCTGGCGGGGATTTTGGGTCTGGGCGCGATTATCAGCTATTTTACAGGCGGAACGATTACAGGCTGGGCCTCGCTTGCCTGTCTGATTACGTTTTTTGCCGCTCTCCAGCTGATTTGCATTGCCCTGATCGGGGAATATATTGGCCGCACTTTTATTGAAGTGAAACGTCGCCCTTTATATATCGTCCATGAAGTGGTGCGTCATAAAAATGCGCCAGCGCCTAAAAAAATAGAACGCCCCAAAACCAAGGCTGGAGCTAAAAAAACCACGGCAACCAAAAAGAAAACTTCCGCAAAGGCTTAAAAAAAATGGATGCGCAGTATTACCGCGATATGGCCGCCTTGCAAAAAGATCACTGGTGGTATGAAGGCCGCCGCCAAATTCTATCCGCCCTGATTGCGCGCCTTGATTTGCCGGAAAACGCAACAATTCTGGAAGCCGGATGTGGCCCCGGTGCCAATCTGGATATGTTGCAAAATTTTGGAAATGTGAGCGCATTCGAGCCCGATGATTTTGCTGCCCGCCATGCGGGAGAAATTTCCGGCCTGCCCGTAAAAAGCGGAGCCTTGCCCGAGCCTTTTCCCTTTGAAGAAACATTCGATCTGATTGGTGCGTTCGATGTGATCGAACATATTGAAGATGATCTGGGCGCTTTGCGGGTTTTGCGCGGCAAATTAAAAGAGGAGGGCTATGCCGTTTTTACCGTGCCCGCCCATCAATGGCTCTGGTCGCATCATGATGAGATAAATCACCACAAGCGCCGCTATAGCCGGCGCGGCTTCCGGCAGGTTCTGGAAGAGGCCGGATTTGAGATCGAAAAAATATCTTATTACAATATGTGGCTTTTCCCGCTGGCGGTCACCGTGCGCTATTTAAAAAAATGGATGGGTAGGGACGATGAAAGCGATGTGCAAATGCCTGCGGCCTTGGTCAATAAAATTCTATACACCTTGTTTTCATCGGAAAAACACTCTCTTAAGGTGATGAACCAGCCTTTTGGATTGTCCATTATCGCGGTTTGCAGGAAAAATTAACCATGCCGGACATCTTCAGGCAATTTATTCTCTTTTGCGGGGTTGGCTCTATCAATACGGCGGCCGGGCTGGCTGTAATTCTGATCTTATCCGAAGGGCTCGGCGTGCATTATATGCTCGCCAATATGCTGGGCTATGCGTGCGGCCTTATGATCGGGTTTTTTCTGCACCGCTCTATTACGTTTCGCGCGCAAGCCGATCCGCTGCAAAAGCGCGCCGAATTTTTGAAATTTATTCTTATATTCGCGCTGGCCTATACGCTTCAGCTTGGCGCGCTTGTCTTTATGGTTGATGCGCTTGGCGTTTATGAATGGATGGCGCAAATTCTGGCCATTGGCATTTATACCATTCTCAATTACGCTGGTAACCGGCTGATTACGTTTCGCAAAGCCCCAACGCAAGAGCCAGAGAACAGGGAGGAAAAATTATGAAGAAAATCGTGATTACCGGCGGGGCGGGGTTTATCGGCTCCCACATTGTCGATCATTTCACTGCGCGGTATCCCGAGGCACATATTACGGTCTTTGATAAAATGACCTATGCCGCCGATATCCGCAATGTCCTGCACCATATTGAAAATCAGCGCATTGAATTGGTGGTTGGTGACATTTGCGATCTGGACAAATGTTATCAGGTTCTGGAGGATACAGATCTTCTCATTCACGCGGCGGCCGAAAGCCATGTCGATAATTCCTTTGGTAATTCGCTTGAATTTTCCCGCACCAATGTTTTAGGAACCCATGCGCTGATGGAGGCCGCATTAAAGATAGGCGTGCCGAAAATTTTGCACGTCTCCACCGATGAAGTGTACGGCGAGGTGATAGAAGGGCGCGTTGATGAATCCGCGCATTTGCTCCCTACCAACCCATACAGCGCCAGTAAAGCCGCCGCCGATATGATTATCGAGGGGTATAAAAAATCTTTTGATTTGCCGGTTATCACCGTGCGATCCAACAATATTTTCGGTATTCGCCAGTTCCCTGAAAAAATTCTGCCGAAATTTATCTTACTGTTGATGACGGGGCAAAAGCTGACCTTGCACGGCAGCGGCGAAAACAAGCGTCATTTTCTGGCCGCGCAGGATTTGTGCAAGGCGCTTGATTTGCTTATTCAAAAAGGAAAAATTGGCGAGATTTATAATATCGGCACGCTGGATGAATTTCAAAATATCGAAATCGCCCATATGATTTGCAAGATTTTCGGCCTTGATCCCAAAGACTGGATTACCCATATCGAGGACCGTCCGTTTAATGATGCGCGCTATGCCATCACGTGGGAGCCTTTAACGGCGCTCGGCTGGACACCGCAAATTCATTTGAAAGACGAGCTGGGCAAAATGGCGAACTGGTATATGGAGAATTTCGCCCGCTATGCCGAAGAGGGGGAAACTATAATCCACCGACCTTACTTAAATAAAGCGGCTTAAGGCATCATTGCGAGGAATATTATGACGATGCAATTCATAAAAAAATTTAGATTGCCACGCTCCTTACACTCGCTCGCAATGACGTGTGTAAGAGGAAATTTCTATGTCTAGAATAACGGTCATCGGTAAGAACTCTTTTCTGGCAAGACATTTGGCCGAATTCTATCCTGCATGGCGTTTTCTAGATCATAAAAAAGCCTTAAGCGAAACAAATTGGGTAAGGGCAAGCGATGTTGTGATTAATTGCGCTTTTCATCCGGATTTGCGTCATGATGCTTATAGTCCGCTCAAGGATATTGATTTTTTACTGGCGGGCTATGTTTTGAATTCGGATGCGCATTACATCATGCTTTCCAGCCGCGCGGTGTATGGTAATGCGCCAGAAGATTTATATCTGCGCGAAGATATGAACCCTGACCCCATAAACGCTTACGGCCATAATAAACTGGCAAGCGAGCAGGCTTTGGCCGAATTATTGCCGCCCGAACGCCTTACGATTTTGCGCAGCGGCAATATTTTTGGCTTCGAATATGGCCGCTCAACGTTTTTCGGATTGATGATGACCTCGCTAAAAGACAAGGGCGTATTGCGTTTTAACATTGCTCCGACGGCCGTCCGGGATTTCCTCTCGGCGCGAAAATGGGCGGAGTATGTGGGCGCGATAGCGAAAAATCCTCAAGGCGGTATTTATAATCTCGGTGCGGGTTTTGGGATCACCACGCAAGAAATCGCGGATCTATTCATCAAACATTATGGGAGCTGCGAGATTGAATATACAGGCGATAGCTATGAGGGGCAGTTTATTCTGGATATGTCCAAAACACGTACCGCTTTTAGCCTTGATAATTATACAAAAAGCAATTTAGAAGCGGATATCTGCTTGGTGGTAAAAAAATAGCGTCATTCCGACCACTCCTCCTCCCGTCATTCCTACTGCTCCTCCTCCCGTCATTCCGACCGCTCCTCTTCTCGTCATTCCGACCGCTCCTCTTCTCGTCATTCCGACCGAGTGAAACGAGCGGAGGAATCTCATTCTTTATCTTTAGATCCCTCGACTTTAGCCGTCGTTCAAGCTACGGCAAACAGGACGCTCGGGATAACACAGAAGAATTAAGAGTATGGCAGTTTATTAACCCACGTCGCTCATCACATGGACAACAAAGCCCTTGCCGCGCAAGGCATCGACAATTTCCTGAACATGACCCGTATCACGCGCTTCGATCACAATGTCCAGTTCGGCGCGTTTTAAAGACACGGTTTGCATCATACGCTGGTGAATGACTTCAACCACATTGGCGCCGAGCGTTCCGATTGTGCCTGCAATGGTGGAAAGCTGTCCCGGCGTATCATCAATTTCAAAGCGCAGGCGCGTAATGCGGCCATCACGAACCAGCCCTCGCATAATAAGCGTGGAAAGCAGGCGCGAATCAATGTTGCCGCCACACACCACAAGCCCGACTTTCTTGCCTTTGAAATCCTCAATATGATTACGGATAACGGCCAGCCCCGCTCCGGCCGCTCCTTCGGCGACCAGTTTTTCCATGGACAGGAAATCAAATACGGCTGATTCTATTTCAGGCTCATGCACGGCTTCGATGCGGTCCACCTTTTCGCGGATAATGGGCATTGTAATATCGCCCGGCTTTTTCACGGCAATGCCCTCGGCCAGCGTGGTTCCGCCCGCCACTTCGTCGGCGCCGTCAATTTGCGCCTTGGCCGCGGCATAGGCATCGGCCTGCGCGCCCACAACCTGAATGCCCGGCTTCATGGCTTTAACGGCTGTCGCCACGCCGGAAATAAGCCCGCCGCCGCCAATCGGTACAACAACCACGTCCAGATCGGGCTCGTCTTCCATCATCTCAAGGCCAAGTGTGCCCTGACCCGCAATAATGGCTTCATCATTATAGGGATGAATAAAGGTGTAATTATGCTCCTGCGCCAGACGCATGGTTTCTTCCATGGCCAGCTCCAGCGAAGCGCCGTGTAAAACCACCTTGCCGCCGAAATCTTCGGTGCGCTGGATTTTATTAAACGGGGTTCCGACAGGCATAACGATGGTGGAAGGAATGCCAAGGCGGCTCGCGTGATAGGCTACGCCTTGCGCATGGTTCCCCGCGCTACAGGCAATAACGCCGTTTTTACGCTGGGCCTCGTTCAGGGTTAAAAGTTTATTGAGGGCGCCGCGCGCCTTGAAAGAATTGGTGTGCTGCAGATTTTCCAGCTTTAAATACAAATCAAGCCCCATATGCAGCGATAATCGCGCCGCCCGCACGGTGGGCGTGCGAATTGTGGCCCCTTCTATGGCTTTGGCGGCGGTCTTTATATCATCAAATGAAACTGTCATGGGTTTTCCTTTTAA
Organism: Alphaproteobacteria bacterium; assembly: GCA_046541095.1. GTDB lineage: Bacteria > Pseudomonadota > Alphaproteobacteria > Micavibrionales > Micavibrionaceae > UBA2638. The sequence goes on along the minus strand of JBKHDZ010000036.1, from coordinate 3,996 downwards.
GCTGTATCAAGGTAATGCGAAACAAGAGAAAAAGTAAATGCCTGTGGTCAAGTTTTGCGAAATAATTGGCGCGCCCATCAAATATCTGTTAGGCTTTATATAACAAAGTCAAAAAGAGGATCCCTCTTGATTTTTAAGAAAACATTGTTTTCAGACATATCACAAAAAGCGAGCATCACAATTCGCAAGACAGACTTTGTTGACCCTTCCATCCCTTCATTACAGACCAAAAACCTTGTGTGCCGGCCCTCCGCGTATCTGCTCACACACATGTCTTCTTTTTCTACCACCCGGCCCGCAAAATTCTGTACATCAAGTTAAGGGAAAACCCCCATGAAAAGGAGCAAACCCCATGTCCAAGAAATCACGCAAGAACCGCACATCCAATAAAGACAATATTGCCATGTTTGAAGATCCGCGCAGCTTTCACAATAAATCAAGCGCATGGCACCCTCTGGACGATGAAATTGATAATTCCCGCGATAAAAAATTTGTAAAAAATATCAAGCCGCGCTCCGAAGGGCAGGCCAAATTGATGAAAGCCATTGCCGATTATTCGCTCGCTCTGGCCATTGGCCCCGCGGGAACGGGGAAAACCTATCTGGCCATTACCTCCGCCGTGGAAGCTCTTGAAAAAGGAGAGGTGGAGCGCATTATCCTCTCCCGCCCCGCGATGGAGGCCGGAGAATCTCTAGGATATCTGCCGGGCGATATGCAGGAAAAGATGGCGCCATATTTACGCCCGCTTTTCGATGCTCTCGGCGATAGAATGGGCGGCAAGAAAGTGCGCCAGTATATGGAAGACGGCACAATCGAAATCGCCCCTGTTGGTTTTATGCGCGGGCGCACACTCAATAATGCCTTTGTTGTGATTGACGAGGCGCAGAACTGTACTTACGTGCAATTAAAGATGTTGCTCTCGCGCCTTGGCTGGCATTCGACCATGGTGGTCACTGGCGATCCCGAGCAAACCGATCTTTTGCCCGAATTATCGGGTCTGGATAAAATTGCCCGCCGTCTGGAGGCTTTGCAAAACGTGGCCGTTGTCCGTCTGGATCAAGGCGATATCGTCCGCCATCCCCTGGTGGCCGAAATGCTGGACGTTTTGTAACGCAAAATCTTGACTTTTCATAATCTTAATTTTATAAGAGATTATGAGCGAAGCAAGACAATACCATTTAGCAAAAATAATGCACCCGGATCATGGCGATCTGGGTGTTTTTGTGCGTGCTTTTATGGATTATGTGCGTAAAGCGGATGAAGTTCAACAAAGTTTAAACCGCTTCGCCACACGTATTGAAGAAAAACGCCCGACAACAGAAGAGAACGATTATCTAAGCTTTATCGTAGGAGCTTTTAGGCGTGAAGCCAGAAACAAAGAAAGGATTTCATACCGCCATTACACACGCCGTAATATTAAATATACGCATAGTCGCAGCGTAGTCTGGGCTACCCATATTGCTTTGAGTGAGGTCAACGAGAACAGTTCGAGAGAAAAGGGGCTATTAGAAAAACTGCCGCAAGCGCAAGATTATGATACCAAGCTATCTAATCATCTTTTTAGAGAAAGAGCAGGGCTTATTTACAATCAGGGCCTTGTTTTTACGAATTCACCTAGAACGATTATTCGGGAAACCCTTATAACAATGCATCAAGCAATGCACTGGCTCTGTATGTATTGCGAAACGGCCCAAGACTTCCTCGATCAAATGCAAGCGTCTTTGGAGCCAACAATAGAGGACCCGCGCAACGGAAAAATGATTTCTCCGATAGAAACGTTGGGATATGGCAATAATGGCTATATCGGGGAGTTTATTGCGGGAAGTTTTCCCATGTATATAAATGGCGAGCCGATTATTCGCAATGCAAGCGCGGATGATCGCAGTATTATTTGTGATGCGTTTGTCGAAAACTGGTTTGATCGGGAACTTGATATTGGGGGCTGCCCTGTTCTGGCGCAAAAAAGCCGCATGAATGATCTATATATGGAATTTTCGCGGTTTTTTGTGGAAACCGCAGAACGTATCAACATGGCATATCAAGAACAGAAACCCGAAATAGAAAAAACCGATATTTCTCCTGATTAAAAAGGCCATTTACTCTTCTTTAAGATTTATCGGATACCCTTAAAAACGTCGAACTCGAGCGAGTTTTAAAACGGGAGTATAAAGGGTGTCCGAGAATTCACAAAATCAAAGCCAAACAAGTGATTTAACCTATAGCATTCATGTGATAACTGCCGAAATGGGCGGAGAAGGCTCTCCTGTTTATAATCACATTCGCTTTCGCAATCATTTGGGTCAGGATGCGCTGGCCTTCCACGGTATTGCCGTGACCCGCGATTGTGATGGCTCCAAAGCCTTGCGCGCAATTATGGCGCCTGTGCAGAATAATGATCTGCCTGCCAATCATTTTAAAGTCATCCATGAAGAAAAGATTTTCGAAGGCAGTGCCGAGGAATATTTGACCAAGCTGGCTTGCGCCGGTGATGCCGCCAATTTTATCAATCAACAAAACTTAACCTATAACCCGGAAGACGAAAACGGGGACAGCCCCAATTCTATTTGCCATACTTTGATCAAGGCGATGGAACTGGATATGCCGGAAGTATCGGCCCAATACTGGGCGCCCGGCCATGCCCGCATTATTCTTCCCAATAACTGGAGATCCGCCTATGCTTAGTCCGCAAGTAATCGTAGAAAAAGTTCTTCCTGCTTGTCCGAAAGCGAGTGACGTCATTGCAGAAGCTATGGCAAGCCCGTCAAGTGAAGTGGATAATTTTGATCCCAATCATTGTAAGCCTTACGAGCCTATTGCACCGCAAGCCTTGCAGGCCGGAGTACATACTCCGGATATTGCGAATACACCTAATCCTATGGCTTAGAATTACTGGCTGACTTGCATTTTAAGCGCCTGAATTCGGCGCTCGTAATCGGCGGCCTGCTCTTCCATTTCGGATTCCAGGGTCCTGATTTTTTTCTCTAAAGAGGCCAGGCGCGCCAGTTGCGCTTCTTCGGTTACTTGCGGATCAAAAAGCATCATTTCCAGCTCTTTTTTCTCATACGCACATTGCGCGCGTTCTTTTTGAATTTGCTGGCCCAACATGGCAATCTGGCGCTCGGCTTCATTAAAGCGCATGGTGGCCTGTTCCAGATTCCAGTTTTCGGAAGATATTTCCAGACGTTCTTGCGCGCCTGCTTTCAGAGCTGTGTCGAGCTCGGTATTCAAGGCCTCGTTTTCACGCTTCAAGCGCTCTATCCGATTTTCAAGCTTTTCGACCTTCTCGGAAGACACAGCCGCAGCATAGCGCTCGGAAAAAGGCGGCTTGGCGCGCGCATCACCGATTTCCCGGACGGGCATATTGGTGAAATCGGCTTCGCTTTTATAGACTTCTTTCGTTATTTTTGGCTCCGGCGTTGTATAGCTATGTACAACAGGGTCTTGCGGCGGCGGTGTCATAACGGGATCGGGCGTTGGAGCCTCCTCGGCATATTCAGGCAGTCCTTCATCCTTAGTGATTTCTGCTGCAACAACGTCTTTGGAAGAATCGCCATGCACAAATTCTGCAAGTTCTTCGACCAGATCATCTTGCGGCTCGGAAGAAGGCGGAGCTTCGGTCATTTCTATTGCGGTAATCTCGACCTTTTTGGATTGCGGCGGCGCATTCCAGGTTATTTCATCTTGCACCGGAGCGCTTAGCTCGTCTTCATCGGGGAGAGGTGCAGGCGCGGCGGCTGCAGTGTCAGCTGTATCCTCAATCGGTTCGAATGCGGTAATATCTTGGGCAGCGATATCCTTTTCTTTTGGCGTTCCCATCTGTTCGGCAATCGTTTCTGTATAGCGCTTACCGGGAGCGGGTTTCAGATTTAAATCATCATCTTCTATTAACACTTTTTGTTCACGCTCCAGTGCTTTTTGCAATTCCGCACTTACTTTTTCTTCCGGTTCTTGCAAAATAACGGAAAGCTCCTGCGCATATTTTTTCTGTGCTTCTTG
>JBKHDZ010000035.1:0-15586 GCA_046541095.1 Alphaproteobacteria bacterium | reverse complement strand
CCCTATGATCAATGTTTTATGCACGTGGATTATCATGTCGAGAACCTTATGTATCTAGGCGGGCAGGGGATAAATTCCATAGGTATTATTGATTTTCAGGAGGGCATGTTTGGCCCCGACAGCTATGATCTGGTGAATTTGCTGGAAGATATGCGCGCCGATGTGCCTGCAGACATTCAGGCAGAATTATTGCGCGGTAAGCCCCAAAATTATTTGCATTGGTACCGCGTTTTGGGAACGCAGTTTCATTGCCGGCTATTTGGACAACTTGTGCGCTGGGCCATGGTAGAAAATAAAACATGGTATATGCAATTTTATCCGCGCTTGATTGCATACGTGGAAAAGGCCTTGCAGGAGCCTGTTTTAGAGCCTTTTAAATTATGGCTGGAGCGTGAAAATATAGATTTGCGCGATGTCTCTAACATGGATTGGCAATCCTGCCGCGAATTTGTTGCGGAAGATGCGGTTTAAATTTCTTTATTTTCTCTTGATTCCTATCATCAGGGCTGTTTTTAAATAGTGTTGATTTTAATTTGCCAAACAAACGGAGTTTCCCCATGGCCCTTATTGCTGATCGCTTATCCCGCATCAAACCCTCGCCAACCATTGCCGTGACGAATAAGGCCAAAGAATTGAAAGCGGCTGGAAAAGATGTGATTGGCCTTGGCGCAGGTGAGCCTGATTTTGATACGCCTGATTTTGTAAAAGATGCGGCCAAGAAAGCCATGGATGAAGGGCAGACCAAATATACAGCCGTGGATGGCACGCCGGAATTGAAGGATGCGATCATTGCAAAATTCAAACGCGATAATGATCTGGATTATACGCGCGATCAAATTACGGTTGGAACAGGCGGTAAACAGGTGCTTTATAATGCCTTGATGGCCTCTGTAAATCCGGGCGATGAAGTGATTATCCCGGCTCCGTATTGGGTATCTTACCCTGATATGACTTTACTGGCCGAAGGAACGCCGGTTCCCGTTGCATGTTCCAAAGAAAACCAGTTCAAATTGCAGGCGCAAGATCTTGAGGCGGCCATAACGCCCAAAACAAAATGGGTCATATTGAATTCTCCTTCTAATCCTACGGGCGGCGCTTACAGTTGGGAAGAGATGAAGGCGCTAACCGATGTTCTGGTTCGTCACGAGCATGTTTACATCATGACCGATGATATGTATGAGCATCTGGTTTATGACGGTTTTAAATTCTGTACCCCGGCGCAAGTGGAGCCGAAACTTTTCGAGCGCACTCTGACTTGTAATGGTGTGTCCAAATCTTACGCCATGACGGGTTGGCGTATTGGTTATGCAGGCGGGCCAAAAGAGCTGATTAAGGCCATGGCAAAAATCCAGAGCCAAAGTACGTCCAACCCATGTTCGATTTCACAGGCCGCAGCAACTGAGGCGCTGAATGGTGATCAATCATTTTTAAAAGAGCGCAATGACACATTCAAAGAGCGCCGCGATATGGTGGTGGATATGCTGAATGCTTGCGAAGGACTCGAATGTCTAAAGCCTGAAGGCGCGTTTTATGTGTATCCGTCCTGCGCGGGTGTTATTGGCAAAACGACGCCCAATGGCAAGACAATCGAAAGCGATGAGGATTTTGTGACGTATATGCTGGAAAGTGTTGGTGTCGCAACTGTGCAAGGTGCAGCTTTCGGATTAAGCCCGTATTTCCGCATATCTTATGCAACGTCAACGGAAAACCTGAAAGAGGCGTGTAGCCGCATTCAAAAAGCTTGCGCAGAGTTAAAGGGGCAGGCCAAAGCGGCTTGATACTTTTAAATTTACGGGGCGCTTGGTTCTGATTGCATATAAAGACAGTCCTCATCAAGAGCTGTTTTCAGCCAGGATTTTTGAATGGTGTCCAGAACATCAAAGGTCAGAAGGCGCCGCCCAGCTTCGGTGGCGCGAATATGGCTGTGGCCGCCGATAGATTCTATAACCTTGGAATTCAAATGCCCTGAGATTTCTTTGGCAAGCGCGTTAAAAGATACTTGATCATGCGAACTTAAATGAAACGTAATCGGCAATTCTCTTGCTATATCCGGAAAACCATTTGTGCGAATGTCTTGTATAAGATTATGGGTGGGAACATCCATATAAAGAGCCTGTTTATGATTGGCCAGCGCCTTTTCCCCTTCTTTCGTATCGTTGGCGGCATTTAAAAACTGACGTTCCAGCCATGTTGTGCCGACATAAGCATGACCATTAAACGTGGAATACAAAAACGCGAATGTTTTTATTACAGGGATGCGGTGATATTTAGAACCATAAAAAGGTGAAGCCAAAAAGGCACTTTCATAACGCTCATTGATTTTTTGCGCGCTGTCTTCTTCGGTCAGTAACTTGGTCATTAAAAAACCGCCAATAGAATGACTGGCGGCAATTAAGGGCAAATTTTCATTATGTAGATGATCAAGTTCGCCGTCCACATAGACGGCTTTGGCAATATGTTCGTAATCATCCAGAAAATCGATTTCATCCTCAGGATCGGGTAAGCTCACAAGCGTTACATTAATGCCGTGATCGGTTAAAGTGTGCATCAGTTCTTCATAAAGATAAGGACTAGATTTAAAGCCCTTTATAAATTGTACAGTGGCATAGGGGTTTTTCGCCTGCGCTTTGGTGACAATAGTATCCACACCGCCGACTTTCATGCGGCATATAGGATAAGGAAAAATATTCTTTTCTTCTATTTTTTGCACGTCTTGTTCCAAAACTGTCCTCTTCCTGAGATACAATTACAATAAACGATTCGCGTCAGTGGTTCAGCATAAAATATGCGTTAACCATATTATTGGGGGCCATCATCCATCGAGGCATTGTTATTGGCGTTGGCAATATCGCCGCCTGCAAAGATTCCGAGTTGGGGCAATCTACCGCCGAAGCGTAAGTAATCGGTAAAACTTTTAACGGTGCGTTGCGATATTTCGGATTCCAAATGCGGATAAAATTCGTTTATAGCTTTGAGGCGTTCATTTAAAAACGCCTGATCAATAAAGCCTTTTTTATGCGCATGCTTGAGCCCCTCGCAAACCTCTTGGACAAGGATTTCCAGATGGTCCCATACCATGTTAACGCCAAAAAGTTCTAATTTATCAAGTGTTTCCGAGCGTGCATCAATCAAATTATAGCGCGGCATATCTTCGGCCTGAAGTTCCAAATTTTGGCGAATATGGGCTGGAGAAAAGGCCGGGTTTTTAACAATCTCATCTCTATATTTATATTTATTGAGAACCATTTTTTTATCCATGATTTTATCGATGAAAATGGCATTCTCCTCGCCGAGTTCTTCGGTTAAATCGCGTATGGCTTTGGAGGTATTAAAAATAAGCGGTATTTTTAAAAGCGGTGCCCCTTCAGCAGAATCAAGACGGCCTAAAATTAAAAGCTCGCCCATTCTTTGGGCATCTATTTTGGGCGGCTCCATGCCCGTGCCGATACTCATGCCTTTTCTCTTAACGCGGCCTTTAATAAGGCCATTATCCTGCGCTCTTTGAATCTTTCGGCGCGCCGCATTCATCGGCGCAGCCATCGTATTATGCTGGGCTATATCATCATAAGAGCAATCGGATATTTCCGAATAATAAGGTTTGAAAACTGTTTGCGCAGGCATGCTGCGTTTTGGTATTTCCGCCAACGGTAAGCCCTTGTGGGTTATAACGCCTTCCCAGTTTTCTATAGGCTTCATAACCGAGTGCGCCTCGGGCCGGGTGTTATCTATATTAAAGGCTTCCGAATGAAAGCCTGTAATAACATCCTCCAGCAATACAGGCTCGCCGTCATCATAAGCCAGATATTTATCAAAGGCTTGGTGGACCACATCGGCAGAGAAAAAGAAATCTTTGACTTGTTCTTTGGCTTTCTCCAGACGCCGCTCTAAAAAAGGAATAATGCATTTTTCTACAAAGCCTGAATGAAGATTAAAGAGGGATAAATCTTTTTGTTTTGAACGTGGATCGTTTGCTTTTCGAATGCCCATGGTATGCGCTGGGTCTTTGGCCGCATTATAAATAGACGATAGCGTTTTATTAAGTGCTTTGTCTTTTTTCTGTGTCCATTCGCGTAGAAAATCAATTGCTTTTTGTGTGCCTTGAATCGCTATTTCCAAAGCAAGCATCGAAGGGTAGTAATTATCGCGAAAAGGCTCGAAAGTTTGCTGCAGAATATCTTTTAGAATATCCCTATATTGCCGCGCAGTATAGCGGGGCTGGTACGATCCTTTTTCTTTGGGGCAATTCAAAACAGCGGCAGGGGCGCTTCCTACGGAATCGCCGCTAATCATATCGTATTGCCAGGCGATGGGAATGCCGGCCAGCTCTTCCATGAAAACCAGAACTTCGGCCTGACTAATGCCATGAACGGACCCACCACCAAGATAGAGCAATCTGAAGTTGCTCTCTTCGGATCGTAAAAACGCCAAGAGTGAACCCCTGTTTATTATTGTTATTATTCTTTTTGGGAAATACTAAGCATCTTTAGGGCAAAATCAAGAAGGCGCTGTTGTGCGGCGCGTCAATCGAAGGCGGAGAAAAGTTTGCCGAAGAGTGATTTCCTTTTGCGGTTTTTGCGATCATAGTTTGATACCAACAGATGGCATAGCGATTCGAATGATTTTTGATTGTTTTCAATCATGCTGTGCGCAAAGCTTTCCAGCCTTTTAAGGTTTTCCGGGCTTGCATCATCGATTTGATGATTGGGCAGGTTGAAATCGGTGCCGCTATCGGCATTCAGGGACTGATTAAAAATATAAAGATTATTGCCAAGCTCTTGGGAAAAGCTGTCCATCAGGGCCGATTCCGAAGCATGAAACAAAATATTGATCAGCGGCAGATCATTGACGGGATCGACAACGCCAAGCCCGCCATAGCGGTTCCAGTCCTCTTTTTTGATGGATTTGAGGGTGTATCCTGTACCCAAAATAATCATAATAACTTTGGTATTGGGCGGAATATGCTGTTTGATGGCGCCGTGATAGGAAATGCACGGATTATCAAATATGCTTCCATCTATGCCGGAATATTCATGGGGCTGGCCAAAGCCGCTATAGCGCGCCTGAAAATGATGGCAAGGGAAATAGGTGGGCGCGGCGCAGCTGGCCATTACAGCATCCAGAAGATTGACATGGGGGGTGGCGCTATTATCTGCGCCATTATCCATCTTTTTGAGCCAAAGTGCGTGCCCACCTTCATCGAGAAAATTATTTTTCGTGTGAACCGGTGTTTCCGTGCTTTCGCCTTCTTCTGCCAAAGCTTTGAGTTGGTCTCCATCAATATTATAAACCGGAATGACCAGGTTTTTCAGGCTGTCGTGTAATTTATGATCTCCATAAAGGGCTTTTAAAGATCGTTTGAGATTAGCGGGATCGTAATGCCCGTGTTTGAACAAATTGTTTAATTGCCCGATTTTCATGGTGCGATTGTTAAAATCATGAATAAAGCCGCGAAAATCGCGAAAGCGATCAGGCGGAAAAATTTTTATGCCATCACGCTCGTAAAAGCGCACCATATGCCGCGCTCGGAATTTTGGGCGCTTTGGGTTTTCTTTGTTTGGAATATTCAGCGCGCTGTTTAAGATCGAGCCTGTAGAAGGGCCGCAGAAAACATCAACCATATCGATCATGCGCAGGCCCGTGGCCTCTTCCAGACGGGCCATGAAATGGGCAGGAATAAGGCCGCGCATACCGCCGCCGTAATTAAAAAGAATGATAAGAGGTTTATTCTGGGCCATAAGAGCTTAGTATATTATCGCTTTCGGGAACAAAAAGAAAGCATGCACGTTAGGTGTGGCGTTAACGGGGTATTGTTAATTTGCCACGTAAAAAGTCTGTATAAACAAAAAACCGGGTCTCTGGATTAAAAATCCGGACCCGGCGAGTTGAACAGGGAGGTTTCACGTCTGGGAGACGTAGGGTCTTAAAGAAGACCCTGGCAACGCATCGCGTTGTTGAGTGAAGTTATAACCCACATCGGCGCAAAACGTCTATATCAATTTTTCGAGGTCAGGTATGCATTTTATGCATATCTATATGAGGAATCATAATAACAATCTATAATTTATAGACTTTTGTATAGTTGAGATGCGCGGAAAACTTCGCGTGCTTAAGATATTTTGAATGTATCCTGGCCGATATGGCGCAATAAGAAATCGCGGAAAGTTGCAATACGCTTGGAATTGCGGCGTTCTTCAGCATATACAAAATACAGATCAACATCGGGTCTGACAAGATGCGGCAGTAATATTTGCAAGTTTTTATTTCTATGAATGACGTAATCGGGCAGAACTCCGATTCCTGCATCATTTTCAACAGCGCAAATAATACCGTTTACCGAATTGGCGAGCATAATGTTATCGTCTTGAACATTGATGTCGGCTTCTTCAAAGAGCCAGTTGGGCGCGGAAAAGGGCGGTGTTCCTTGCGGCAAAAACCCAATCAATCTGTGATCGCGCAAATCTTTAATGCTTTCAGGCACGCCATATTCATTTAAATAAGCGCGTGAGGCACAGACATGAAAGCCAAAGCTCGTTAAATGCCTTTGAATTAAGTCTGGTTGTTCAGGTTTTGTCATGCGTAAGGCAATATCGGCCTCGCGCATGCCGATATTTAAAATGCGGTCTTCAAATAGGATAGTCAGTTGAATGTCCGGGTTGCTGCGGCGTAAATCTTTAATGCGTGGTAACAGCCAGCCAGTTCCAAAAAATTCGGCCACTGTGACCAGCAAGGGGCCGCCCGCCAGTTTCCGGGTATCCATGATTTGCCCTTCAATGTGGGAAAGCTTTTGAAAAATTTCTTTGGTGGTCTCAAACAGCAGCTCTCCTTGCTCTGTTAAAATCAAACCGCGGGCATGGCGATGAAAAAGGGCGACACCCATCGAATCTTCCAATGTCGAGATTTGACGCGATACGGCAGACTGGCTTAAATTCAGCTGTTCGCCTGCATGGGTAAAACTGCCCGCCTGCGCTACAGCATGGAAAACCCTGAGTTTATCCCAATCCATGCTCATATTATTTGCTATCCTGCGGGCAATGGTCTGCGGGCTCTTCAAACAGGGTGATGCAATTATATGCTTCCAGTGATTCAATATCCTGCTTTTTTGCGCTTAAAGGAAATTGAATACCGGAAAAATATCCGCGCGCCCCGCAATACGCCCTGCAATTATGTTCGCGGTCTGCTTCCAGCAAGATAACCCCGTTATCTTCGCGGATAAAAAATTTGCAATCCGCAATATCTGTATATTCTTCATACATCCACCCTTTGGGATGAGGGGATGCAACGCCGGACAGGCTGCACATATGCCCGTTAAAAAACCAGAGAACGGTTTGAAAATGTAAGGCATCGCTTTGTTGGAATAGAAGGAGGTGATTTGTAAATTCAGCATCATCCACGCATGTACTTTCCAATCCCGACCATTCTTGCGTACATTCTTCTTTGGGGGTTCCGGCGGGCATGACAATACCGCTTTGGAGCGTTGTTTGATAATGTCCTGATAGATTTTGCACATCAGCAGCCGCCATTACCAAAGCAGGACTAATGAGCATAAAGAGTAATAAGGCGGCGAAAGGGGCGCGTCGTATCATTCGGCGGCCTGTACCTGTTTATCCTCCTGTGAAGCCAGAAAGCGGTCAGCCTCCAATGCGGCCATACATCCCATACCTGCTGCTGTTACGGCCTGACGGTAAGTGTGGTCGGTCACGTCGCCCGCGGCGTAAACCCCCGGAATCGAGGTGGCCGTAGAATCAGGCTCGGTCAAAATATAATTCGCATCATCCATTTTCAATTTGCCTTTAAACAGTTCTGTGGCCGGATCATGGCCGATAGCGACAAAAAACCCTTCGGCTTCCAGAGTACTCTCCGCGCCTGTTTTGACATTTTTAAGGCGCAAGCCCGTCATGCCCGTATCGTCGCCGAGCACTTCTTCAACGGTGGTGTCCCATAAAAATTCCATCTTATCATTGGCAAAAAGGCGGTCTTGTAGAATTTTTTCCGCGCGCAAAGTATCGCGGCGGTGAATGAGCGTGACCTTCGAACAAAAATTGGTGAGAAACAGCGCTTCTTCTACAGCCGTATTCCCGCCGCCAACAATAGCAACCTCCTTACCGCGGAAGAAAAAACCATCGCACGTTGCGCAGGCCGACACGCCTTTGCCGCGATATTCATATTCGCTATCCAGCCCCAACCATCTTGCTTTTGCCCCTGTGGCAATAACAAGGGTGTCGCCTGTATAAACGGTTCCGCTATCGCCCGTGGCTTTAAAGGGGCGACTGGATACATCCACATCGGTAATATAATCGCTGACCATCTGCGTGCCGACATGCTCGGCCTGCGCGCGCATCTGCTCCATCAGCCAGGGTCCTTGAATGACATCGGCAAAGCCGGGGTAATTTTCAACTTCGGTCGTAATCATCAACTGGCCGCCCGGCTCCGTTCCGGTTACCAGCATTGGCTTTAAATTGGCGCGCGCGGCATATATGGCGGCGGTGTATCCGGCGGGACCCGAACCGATGATAAGAACTTTGCTATGCGTACTGGACATGAATAACCCTTATAATTTTTCAACTTTATATATTTTCTTTTTAAAGCCTTTCAAAGCCTTTGTCAGCCATTCATTCTTTTTAATAGAGCCTTTTCAACGGTTTTGGCGATTTTTTCGGCATCATTGAGGGGGGAATACTCCCATGGCTCCAGCTTTCCTTCAAATATCCGCAAGGCGCCCGCATTTTTCAGATTTTTATACAGGCGTGAAAATTTTTCCGAGCCACCTTTCAAAGGAATGGAATAAACGGGTTTGCCCGTAGTGGCCGCTTCGGAAAGCATAGAAGCGCTGTCATTGGTGACGAGGATAAAATCTGCATAAGCCAGAAAAGCGAAGTAGGGGTTGTCGCCTTCACCATCCCATATGTAAATATGCTTGCCTTTTAGTTTTTCAAGGAAAAGCTGTCTAATCGGCTCTGGGGTGCGTCTTGAAACTGTTACCAATAAAGAGGCGTCCAATTTCAAAAGATCGGCAATAATTTTTTCTGCGATTTCTTGTGTGATGGTGTGCGTTTTACTTTTTCCGCCAATCAGTATGGCCACGCACGGTCTTTTCCCGGGCTTGAGATCCTTGAATTTTAATTTCTCGGCGGTAAGGCGATGTTTTGTTATGCGGTTCGGCGTGGCAGTGGTGACCAACACATTTTTGCCGCGCAATAGATCATGCTTGGGAACGGCCACGATATCAAAATTATCGGGCGCAATACGCGGGTCTTGAATGTGGACAGTGAAAGTTTGCTCATCGCTCATTTTCTTGATATAGCGCGAGGCGGCTATGCCTTTGCGTCCGCTGGTAATCAAGAGATCCGGCCAGGGACGGAATAAAAGCGGATCAAAAGTCCACCAGCGCTCGAAGCCCAATGTGGGTGAAAAGCTTTTCCAAGGCTCGCGCAGCTTTATGCGCTTGATTCTGGGTTTTATTCCCAGCGCTTCTGCGACGCCGATGCACTGGTTTTCCGTTCCGGCAATACCCTCGGTCACAATCCAGCAGGTAATATTTGATAAGCGATTACTCATAAGATGATATTCTATTGCAAAAAAACGGTGATTTCATGCGTAAAAATGCTTGCATGGGCATCAGTAACTTTATATCACTATTGCGACATAAAAATAATATGATTCATTATATTAGGAAATAATAGTTTAAGACATTGTAATATTATTGAAAGGAACAAGGATAGAATGGCGCGCGCGAAACTGGATAAAATTGATCGCAAAATATTAAAAGAATTGCAGGAAAATGGCCGGATTACCAATGTTGATCTGGCCAAAAATGTCGGCATTTCGGCACCGCCCTGCCTGCGCCGTGTCCGCGCTCTGGAAGAAATAGGCTTTATCAAAAGCTACCATGCCAAAATGAATGCCAATTTTCTGGGCTATAGTGTGACCGTTTTTGCAATGGTGAAGCTGACATCACAGGCAGAACATGATTTGAAGGATTTTGAAAAGCGCATCAATGAATGGGAAATGGTGCGTGAATGTCATATGCTCGCAGGCGATGTGGATTTCATGTTAAAAATTGTCGCCAAGGATTGGGATAATTATCAGGAATTCCTAACCCATGAATTAACTGCTGCTCCTAATGTGACATCTGTCAAATCCATGCTTGCTGTTCGGACTGGCAAGGACCAGCCGGGTATTCCGATCAAAATTGATTAAAGGCTTATTTGTAGCGAACTTCCAATATCTCGTAATCGCGCTGGCCTTTGGGGCTGCGAACAGCAACGCTGTCGCCCTCATTTTTACCGATCAGGGCTTTTGCAATAGGCGCACTGATCGAGATTTTACCGTTTTCAGTGTCTGTTTCATAATCACCCACAATTTGATAGGTAAACTCTTCATCCGTTTCTTCATCCACAACGATAACAGTTGCGCCGAATTTGACGGGGCCGGATAGAGTTGCAGGATCAATAACCTGCGCCTTGCTGATTACGGCTTCCAGCTCCATAATGCGGCCTTCAATAAAGCTTTGCTGTTCGCGCGCGGCGTGGTATTCGGCATTTTCTTTCAAATCGCCGTGCTCACGCGCAACCGCAATCGCTTCAATCACTTTCGGGCGCTGCACGGATTTAAGGTCTTTTAATTCATTGCTTAAAACCTCATAGCCTTGTTTTGTTACCGGAATTTGATCCATAGTTTGTTGTTTCCTTTTATTGTCATTGCGAGGAAGCCGATAGGCTGACGCGGCAATCTAAAAATGGATTGCTTCACGTTGTTCGCAATGACGGTAAATCATAATATCAAAACCCGCTCCGAAGAGCGGGCAAGCTTTTAAAGTTAAACAAGAATCTGTGCCATTGTCAATCCAAAGCCGAATTTGACATAATGAATAACTTGAGGTATGATCAGCTTTTAACATTTTAGGAGGAATATATGGAATACTCATCAATTGATGACAAAGAAATTTTGGATCATTTGGCAAGGCATTTGCCCTCAAGCATCCAACCGGGATCAAAATTTAAGGATCCCGAAACGCTATTGGCTGTATCAAGGATGGCGGATGCTATGCTGATGGGATTGGCGCAACAAGCTCAAAAAGATGGTCAGGAACTCGGGCGTGTAGAATTTCAGATTAATATGCCCGATACAGTCGGCTCTGATGCTTTGATACAGATATCTGATGAAGATCAATCTGTAACCATTACCCGGGATAGGGGCGCGCAGCACCAAGCGGAAGTCGATGTGGTCATACGAGATAGTGTGCCAGAAACGAATGTTGTGACTGTTATTGCTGGTCCATATGGAAATAGTGGCAAATGGGGATTATATACAATGTTTCCGGGGCGCGATTCAGGTAAGCCGTTCCCAAATGACAAACAACCCGAACATATAAAAAGAGAAAATCAAGAATACTGGGATACTCATGGTTTTGTTATGTCTAACGAAGAGGCGGAAAAATTTTGCAACGCGGAAATCAAGGCTCTGAGACAAGCTTCGGAAGATGCAGTAGATGCGTGGAGAGAGCAAGTGGTTTCAAACTCGGGCAGTAGCGGTATGAAGGCAATGTTTCATCAAGCCAAGGGAGCAGAAGCCAATAAAATGCTCAATCAGCTTCGTGAATTACAGGGAGTTTTGCCTGCTGTGGATGTAAATGAAGAAATGCACTATGAGGCTTCCTAGGCCGCTTCTTCTTTTTCCTGATCTTCGAAATACGATTGCAGGGAGAAGACTTCCAACTCGCCATGTTTTAAAGCTTTTATCGCCTGAACACCGGCCTTGGCGGCGCTCATGAGTGTATAGTAGGGGATTTTGTGCTGCATCGCCTGACGGCGGATTGATGTGCTATCCGCGGCTGCTTGCGAGCTTTTGGAGGTTGTATTAATCATCAAATCAATATCGCCGTTGATGATGGCATCGACAATATGCGGCTGACCTTCCAGAACCTTGTTGATGCGCTCGACCTGCAAACCCTGCTCTTTTAAGAAGGCGCAGGTTCCGCCCGTTGCCACAAGTTTAAAGCCAAGTTCCAGAAGATCTTTGGCCAGAGGAACGAGCGCTTCTTTGTCCTCGTTTTTCACCGATAAAAAGACTTTTCCTTGCGTGGGTAATTTTACGCCCGCGCCAAGTTGCGATTTTGCAATGGCATTAGCCAATTCATGATCAAGGCCGATGACTTCGCCTGTTGATTTCATTTCCGGTCCCAATAAAGGCTCTACACCTGGGAAGCGGCTGAAGGGGAAAACAGGGGCTTTAACCGCGCTGTGATCGGGGCTCATCCCGTGCAATAAATGTTTGAAGGAGGAGAGTTTTTCACCCGCCATAATACGCGCGGCAATCTTGGCAACCGGAACACCTGTGGCTTTGGCTACGAATGGCACGGTTCGCGAAGCGCGTGGATTCACCTCGATGATATAGATATCGAATTCGCCCGTTTTTTCGTTTTTGCGGGCTGCATATTGCACATTCATGAGGCCCTTGACATTCAGCGCCTTGGCCAGCTTGATGGTTTGTTTTTCCAACTCGCGCACGGTTTTATAGGGCAAGGAGTGGGGAGGCAGAACACAAGCGCTATCGCCAGAATGTACGCCGGCTTCTTCGATATGCTCCATAATGCCCGAAACATAAACATCCTTGCCATCGCATAAGGCATCGACATCAATTTCAATCGCGCTTTTCAAATAGCGATCCAGCAAGACAGGATTTTTGCCCGATACATGGACGGCCGTGGCGATATAGCGTTTTAATTCTTCCATGGAATGGACGATTTCCATGGCCTGTCCGCCCAGAACATAAGAGGGGCGAATAACCAGCGGGAAGCCTATATCTGCGGCAATATCCAGCGCTTCCTGCTCGGTTCTGGCCAGCCCGTTTGGCGGCTGGCGGAGCTTGAGTTTATGAACAAGCCTTTGGAAACGCTCGCGGTCTTCAGCCAGATCAATGGCATCGGGGTCGGTTCCCAAAATCGGAATATCTTCATCCATCAAAGCCTGTGCCAGTTTAAGCGGGGTTTGCCCGCCAAGCTGGACAATAACGCCCATAACTTCTCCGTTGGCCTGCTCGGCGCGGATAAGCTCGATAACATCTTCCGCAGTCAACGGTTCGAAGTAAAGGCGGTCGGATGTATCATAATCGGTGGACACGGTTTCAGGATTACAATTCACCATAATGGTTTCATAACCCGCTTCTTTTAGAGCATAGGCGGCGTGAACGCAGCAATAATCGAATTCGATACCCTGACCGATTCTATTTGGGCCACCGCCCAGAATAATCACTTTTTTCTTATCACTGGGCTGTGATTCACAAATGGCTTGCCCAAAACTGCTTTGCTCGTAAGTGCTGTACATATAAGGGGTAAGCGATGGAATTTCCGCCGCGCATGTATCCACGCGTTTATATACAGGGTGAATATGATGGTTGTGACGGGCTTGGCGCACATTGTCTTCGGTGACATTCATAAGGGCGGCAAGGCGGCGGTCTGAAAAACCAAGGCGTTTTAATTCCAGCCAGCCTTCAGGTTTTACAGGCAGGCCGCTTTCGCGGATTTTTTTCTCGTGATCCATAATGTTTTTGATGCGTTCCAAAAACCACGGATCATATTTACAAACGCTTTGAACCTCTTCAATGCTAAAACCCAATCGCAGGGCTTCGGCGATGTATAAAATGCGCTCGGGCGTTGGTTTGGCCAATGCGGCCATAACTTTATCGCGTGCACTTTCGGCTTTCTCATTCTCGCTGTTATTTTCGCTTATACTTAAGGGGGTTAGCCCATCAAGCCCTTTTTCCAGCGAGCGCATGGCTTTTTGGATGGATTCTTCAAAGCATCGGCCAATGGCCATCGCTTCACCGACTGATTTCATGGAGGTTGTCAGATGCGGCTGTGATCCACGGAATTTTTCAAAAGCAAAGCGCGGAATTTTTGTAACCACGTAGTCAATGGAAGGCTCGAAAGAAGCCGGAGTTTTGCCACCTGTAATATCGTTATCCAGCTCATCCAATGTATAACCAACGGCCAGCTTGGCGGCAATTTTGGCGATTGGAAACCCGGTGGCTTTCGAGGCCAGTGCAGATGAACGCGATACGCGCGGATTCATCTCGATTACAATCATGCGTCCATCTTCAGGGTTGATGGCAAACTGCACGTTTGATCCGCCCGTTTCTACGCCGATACCTCTCAATACAGCAATCGAAGCATTGCGCATGATTTGATATTCTTTATCGGTTAAGGTCAGGGCAGGGGCCACAGTGATGGAATCGCCCGTATGCACGCCCATCGGATCCACATTTTCAATGGAGCAGATGATAATGCAGTTATCGGCCTTATCACGCACAACCTCCATTTCATACTCTTTCCAGCCCAGCAATGATTCCTCAATCAAAACCTCTGTTGTGGGGGAGGCATCCAGACCATCGCCCACAATGCGCTCGAATTCTTCTTTGTTATAAGCAATGCCGCCGCCTGTGCCGCCCATTGTAAATGACGGGCGAATAATGGCCGGAAGGCCTGTAAATTCGAGAGCTTTTCTGGCCTCTTCCATGCTGTGGCAAGTGACGCTTCGCGCTGATTCAAGACCCAATTCATCCATACATTTGCGAAAGCGCTCGCGGTTTTCGGCCTTGTCGATGACATCGGCCTTGGCTCCGATCAATTCGATGCCCAGTTTTTCAAGCGTGCCGTTTTCCTCTAAAGCCAGCGCGGTATTAAGAGCCGTTTGCCCGCCCATCGTGGGGAGCAGTGCATCAGGTTTTTCTTTCTCCAGTATTTTGGCGACAATCTCCGGTGTAATCGGCTCGACATAGGTGGCATCGGCCATATCGGGATCAGTCATGATCGTGGCCGGATTGGAATTGATGAGGATAATGCGGTAGCCTTCTTCGCGCAGAGCCTTGCAGGCCTGCGTTCCCGAGTAATCAAATTCACAAGCCTGACCAATGATAATGGGGCCTGCGCCGATAATGGCAATGGAATGAATGTCGTCTCTTTTGGGCATGTACTCGGTTCCGTTTTTTGGTGTTTTTTGGTATAGGTACCGAGATTGATTGAATAACGGCTTTTAGTGCAGAATTCAACTAAAATGTCTGGAAAAGAACAGTTTTTTAAGCCTTTGCGCTTTTTTGAATGTCAGAAGTACTTTGAGGATTATCTATAGGGCCCGCAATCACTTCAAAGCGAAAACCATCAAGGTTCGGGCTTAATTTTAATAGACGCCCGCCTTTCATATCAAATTGCATGCCCTCTACTGTCAGGCGCTGTTCTTTGATGGCTTGCAGGATAACAGGATAATCAAACAGGTTTTTGATGCCGTGAATGATAATCTGGTCTTCGATTTCCTTGGCCAGATTTTCATTACTTTGATGATCGCATTTATCCAAAGCGCTTTGGACAAGCGGGCAGGACAGGTTTTTCAAACAAGGGGTGTCGCCGGGATTATATATATTATTGGCGAGTTTCATAGCTGCACCACATTGGGAATGGCCCAATAAAACGAGCGAGCCGATGGAGTAATCGTTTATAGCCAATGATAAATTATCATGCAAAAGCCTGCATGCATTATCGTTTTCATCGTAAGGGGGGATTACCGGTCCGGCCGAGCGCAAAATCATCGCATCG
>JBKHDZ010000034.1:0-15835 GCA_046541095.1 Alphaproteobacteria bacterium | reverse complement strand
TATCATTTCTCTGCCTTACAAGGTCGGTATATGGGTAAGCCACGCCGATGATGTCGAGGGTGAGGCTGATGATATTCACGAAATAAAAGCGCTGGAGCGCGGCATTCCGAAAATGAGTGCCTTGCACGAGGATTCATTATTGGTACAGCAGGTAGCTAGTGAAATCATGCGCTTAAAAGACCAATGGGAAGTATGGGAAGACCAGTGTTTCCATGTTTTAAAAACCGCGCCTGATACAATGACCCTTGTCTTGGAATATTTTGGGGAGAAAGAAGCCAAAGAATACCGCGCCTTTATCATGGGGCTCGGTAAAATTGTTGCAAGGGCTGCCAGCGAGCTTGATGCCTTTGATTCCGTAGAAGAAGAAAAAGAAGGTTTTTTGGGTTCGATGATTGGAAAGATTGTGGGAGGAATTTCATCCACGGGTAAGGATGATGTTAACCATCCTGCAAATATTTCCCCGGCGGAAGGGAGCGCGCTTTCGCAACTCTCCGCCGCCTTGAAAATTTAAGAAATTGTTATTCGGGGCCTTGGGGCGCTTCGCATTGAACGCCAACAGGCCCTGTTTGTGGATGAAGGATCAGCAAACAGGAGTCATTGGTTTGTTCGCCACTTTCAACACGGCCTGGAACACCGAAAAATTGTCCCTGTGGAGTTTGGATCGGAATTACAGGCGCATCAGCTGCTGCACAAAATTGTTCTGTGGCCGAGATTTCCAGACATACATCTTCTGAAGCGGGCGGTTCACCCATTGGCTCCATAGTTTGCATATCCTGCGCCATAGCACTCATTGGCAGAGCGGTGGCGAAAGCTGCAGCGATCATTGATTTTCTCATTATAATATCTCCCTTGTTCACATTTGTTGGTATTACCCTTCAACCTAAAGTGTTTGCCTGTGATGTCAAATAGTTTTCCTTACGAAAAAACGCGAATAGCGCTTGACCTTTTTTTGCGTTAGAATTATCTGAAATACAAAAGACTTTCCTGATTAATCCGAAGGACAATAAATCATGACCCAAGCGGCGAGCCAGCAAACATTTCTAACCGGTATGAGCGCGGAATATATTGCGCATCTTTATGGCGAATATTTAAAAAACCAAAATAATGTCGATGCAAGCTGGCAATCGTTTTTCGGCGATTTGAAGGATAGCGAGATCGAATTGCTGGCCGAATTGTCGGGCGCAAGCTGGACCCCGCAGGAAAACCAGAAATCCTCCCGCGCCTTCGGTGTGGCAAAGGCCGAAGATGTGCCGATAAAACCACCCGCCAATAAAGAAAAGTCTTTGGCCGGTGATGATGTGCGTCAGGCGGCGCTGGATTCTATTCGCGCTTTGCAACTTATTCGCGCTTACCGCGCGCGCGGTCATTTAATGGCCAATCTGGACCCGCTGCAATTAAAGGAAACCGAAACACACCCGGAATTGGAGCCGTCCCATTACGGCTTTACAGGCCGCGATTATGATCGTCCCATTTTTATCAATGGCGTTTTGGGGCTGGAAACAGCAACTTTGCGGCAAATTCTGGAAGTGGTAAAGGAAACCTATTGCGGGACAATCGGCCTTGAATTCCTGCATATGTCCGATCCGATTGAAAAATCATGGTTGCAAGAGCGGATTGAAGAACCTCGTAATAAAACAGATTTTACCGATGAAGGAAAAAAGGCGATTTACCAGCGTCTTGTCGCTTCGGAAGTTTTCGAACAATTCCTGCATAAGAAATATCCAGGCACCAAGCGATTTGGCGTTGATGGCGGCGAAGCGCTTATCCCCGCTATGGAACAGATTATGAAGCGCGGCGGACAGCTGGGCTTGAAAGAAATTGTTGTCGGTATGGCTCACCGTGGCCGCTTGAATGTTTTGGCCAATGTTATGGGCAAGCCTTTTACGGCGATCTTTTCCGAATTTCAGGGCAATGCCTCCTTGCCTGATGATGTTCTGGGCTCGGGCGATGTGAAATATCATTTGGGCACGTCTTCGGACCGCGATTTTGATGGCAATCATATTCATTTGTCTTTGACAGCCAACCCTTCGCATCTGGAATTTGTAAACCCTGTTGTTATCGGTAAAGTCCGTGCCAAGCAGGTTCAGCGCGATGATCATGATAATATTCAGGTCATGCCGCTTCTCTTACATGGGGATGCGGCCTTTGCAGGGCAAGGTATTACAGCCGAAACCTTGATGATTTCCGATTTGCCGGGCTACCGCGTGGGGGGCACGATCCATATTGTGATCAATAACCAGATCGGCTTTACCACGATGCCGAAATTCTCGCGCTCCGGCCCTTATTCGACGGATGTGGCCAAAATGCTCTCCGCGCCGATTTTCCATGTGAACGGTGATGATCCCGAAGCGGTTGTGCATGTTGCGCGTATTGCCACAGAATACCGCCAGAAATTCAAAAAAGATGTGGTGATCGATATGTTCTGTTATCGCCGCTACGGCCATAACGAAGGGGATGAACCTGCCTTTACCCAGCCATTGATGTATCAAAAGATTGCCACGCAGGAAACAACCCGCGCGCAATATGCCCATCAGCTTGTGGCCGAGAAAGTGCTCACAGAGGACGATGCGCAGGCAGTTGTCGATGAATTCACCCAAGAACTGGAAGATGCTTTCAAGGCTGCCGAGGGCTTTAAACCCAATAAGGCGGATTTTCTGGAAGGTGCCTGGAGCGGTATGCAAAAAGCCCCTGATGGGGGCCCGCGGCGCGGTGAAACTGCTGTTTCTAAAAAAGGTCTCAAGCATGTAGGCAAGGTCATCACCGAAATCCCGGAAGGTTTTGATATTAACAGCAAACTCAAACGCGTTTTGGATGCCAAAACAAAAATGCTGGAAAGCGGTGAGGGCTTTGATTGGGCCACTGCCGAGGCTTTGGCCTTTGGTACTCTTATACAAGATGGTTTTGCCGTGCGTTTATCAGGTCAGGATGTCGGGCGCGGTACATTTTCTCAGCGCCATGCCATCTGGTATGACCAGAACACCGAAAAGAAATATATTGCCCTTCAACATGTGGGCAAAGACCAGCCCAAATTTGAAGTCCATGACAGCCCGCTATCCGAAATGGCCGTACTTGGTTTTGAATATGGCTACACGCTGGCCGATCCTAAAACCCTTGTTTTGTGGGAGGCGCAGTTCGGTGATTTTGCCAATGGGGCGCAAGTTATAATAGACCAGTTTATTTCCTCTTCGGAAAGCAAATGGCTTCGGATGTCCGGGCTTGTTATGCTTTTACCGCATGGTTATGAAGGGCAGGGGCCGGAGCATTCTTCCGCGCGGCCCGAGCGTTTCTTGCAAATGTGCGCTGAAGATAACTGGCAGATTGCGAATTGCACAACGCCCGCCAATTATTTCCACATCTTGCGCCGTCAAATGTTGCGTGATTTCAGAAAGCCTTTGGTTCTCATGACGCCTAAATCCTTGCTGCGTCATAAGCTGGCCGTATCTCCCATCGAGATGTTCGCCGAGGATAGCGCTTTTCATCGCATTTTGTGGGATGATGATCATGCTAAATTGCAAAAGCCTGCCAAGGTCAAGCGCGTTGTTTTGTGTACAGGCAAGGTTTATTACGACCTTCTGGCCCAACGTCGCGAGCGCGGCATTGATGATGTTGTGATTTTGCGCTTGGAACAGCTTTATCCTTTTCCAACAGAAGCGCTGGCAACGGAATTAAAGCCGTATAAAAACGCGGAAATCATCTGGTGTCAGGAAGAGCCGAAAAATCAGGGCGCATGGAGCTTTGTTGATCCGTTTATCGAAGATGTTTTGATCGAGATGAAGCATAATCCCGGTATGCGCGCCAAATATGTGGGCCGCAAGGCCGCCGCCGCGCCCGCAACCGGCCTTAATAAACGTCATCAGGAAGAACAGGCCAAGCTGGTCGATGAAGCCTTAAGCGTTTAATGATATGGCTTTGAACGCCTGTAAAGACGTTGATCTATCCGTTTATTTTGTTGCTGATCCGCATGCTTGCGGTGGGCGTGATATCGCCGAAATAGTCATCCAAGCCATTCAAGGCGGCGTAACCATGGTGCAGTATCGCAATAAAGTGGATGGCAAGCCTCTTATTGCCGCACAGGCCGCGATGCTGGCCGAATTGATAAAGCCGTTTGATGTTCCCTTTCTTGTGAACGATCATGTTGATATTGCCCGCGATGTGGATGCTGATGGCGCACATATAGGGCAGGGGGATATTGATCCTGCCGAGGCCCGCCGCATTCTTGGCGCAGATAAAATTCTGGGGCTAACGGCTTTTACGCAAGAGCATATAGAAAATGTCTGCAAATTAAATGATTGCAGTATTCGAAAAAACGAGCAAAGCCACCCCATCTCAATCCTCCCCCCCGCGGGGGGAGGAAGCTCTCACAGAGCAGGAGGGGGGGCAAATGACATGCAATCCGCTTTTACCATTGATTACATTGGAACGGGGCCGTTTTTTCCGACCAAAACAGATAAGGGAAAGCCTGTTTTGGGCGCGGAGAAATTTGCGCAACTTGTTAAGCTCTCGCCAGTGCCGGTTGTAGGAATTGGGGGTATCACACCCGAAAATGCCGCAGCTGTGCTGCGTGCAGGGGCCAACGGCGTTGCTATGATGCGCGCAATTTCCGAAGCTGAGAATCCGAAACATGCGGCCAGTGAATTTGCCAAAACCGTGAAATCGTTTACATTGATGGCATGACACAAAATATCTTATCCATCGCAGGCTCTGATCCCTCCGGCGGGGCGGGAATTCAGGCCGATTTAAAAACCTTCTCGGCGCTTGGCTGTTACGGCATGGCGGCGATTACTGCTCTCACGGCGCAAAATACCACCGGCGTTTCAGGCGTACATGAAGTACCGCATGATTTTCTGGGTGAGCAGATTCAAAGCATTTTTAGCGATATTCAGGTGCACGCCCTTAAAATCGGCATGGCCGGCAATGTTCGCTCTATCGGTGTTATCAGCGAAATGATCCAGCGCCATAATCCGGTGAATATAGTTCTCGACCCCGTTATGGTTGCCACAAGCGGGGATAAATTGCTCTCGGCCGAAGCGGTGGATGCCTTGCGCCGCCAGCTCGTTCCTCTGGCTGATATGATCACCCCTAATATTCCCGAAGCGGAAATCTTGCTCGGTAAAACCCTCAGCCAGCATTACAAGCATGATATGGAAGATATGGCCAGAGATCTGCTCCAGCTTGGTTGTAAATCCGTTGTTTTAAAAGGCGGCCATTTGCATGGCCCCTCCAGCGATGATGTGTTTTGCGATCAAGACGGGAATACTGAAATTCTGCACGCTTCCCGCGTTAAAACCAACAATACCCATGGCACGGGCTGTACGTTATCCAGTGCGCTGGCATGCTATCTGGCTAAGGGCTTGCCGCCATTGGAGGCCGCCCACGCCGCCAAGAAATATTTAAGTCAGGCCCTTGGTCATGCCGATGATTTAAGAGTTGGTTGCGGCAAAGGCCCTGTCCACCATTTTTACAATTTCTGGAATTAAAGGCCATGGGCGAATTCGAGATTATCGAGCGCTATTTTCTGCCTCTCACCAAAGACCGCAAGGAAGCGCAAGGGTTTCAAAATGATGCCGCAATTCTGGATATACCCTATGGCAAGCAAGTGGTTGTTACCAGCGATACGCTTTCCGAAGGCACACATTTTCTGGATAGCCAGGAACCGGATACGGTTGCATCCAAAGCCTTGCGCACAAATTTATCCGATTTGGCCGCGATGGGGGCAAAACCCTATTGCTACCAGCTTTGTTTGAGTTTGCCCGAATTTAAGGAAGACTGGATCGCAAAGTTTACGCACGGTCTAGAGCGCGATCAAAATTACTACGGCCTGTTTTTATCCGGCGGTGATACGACCTCTATCAAAGGGCCGCTGACCATTTCCATCACGGCCTTTGGTCTGGTGGACGAGGGTAAAGCTGTTCCGCGAAACGGTGCAAAGGCAGGCGATCTCGTATTCCTCACGGGCATGATCGGCGATGCCTTTTGTGGTTTGCAGGCATTGCGTGGAAAGGTGCAAAACGCTGGGGATCATTGCGTTAATCTTTATTACAGGCCCGAGCCGCCTGTCGAATTCGCAAGCCGTATTGGTGGCGTTGTAAACGCGGCGATTGATATTTCCTATGGGCTGATTGCCGATTTGGGGCATATTGCCAAAGCCTCGCAAGTCAGCGTCGTGGTAGAGCTGGATAGCATTGTATTCAGTGCCGATGTGCAGGCTTTACTGGATAAGAATGCTGTCACAAAGGCGCAGCTTTTGAGCGGCGGTGATGATTACCAGCTTCTTATGAGCGTTGCTCCTGAAAACACCCGCAATCTTGAAGAAATTGCGCGTGAGAGCGGTGTGAATTTACAGCAAATCGGCATTATTCAGGATGGTGAAGCGCAAGTTCTTGCGCTGGATGAAAATGGCTTGCCGCTGGAATTTGACACAGCAGGCTGGCAGCATTTTTAAAAAATCCAAAAAGCCTTTAAAATGGCCTTGCCATAGCGTATTCTAGGGAGTACATAAATTGAAAACCTTAAATCTATACAAAAATCAGGATAAATAAATTATGGCCGAAATCGTCGTTCCCACTTTAGGTGAATCCGTATCCGAAGCAACCGTTGCCCAATGGCTGAAAAAAGAGGGCGAAGCCGTTAAAGCCGATGAACCGATTGTCGAGCTGGAAACCGATAAGGTTACTCTGGAAGTCAATGCTCCTGCTGACGGCGTAATAACCAAAGTTACCGTCGGTGAAGGTGATACGGTTGAGGTTGGCGCCATTCTTGGTGAATTGGAAGAAGGCGCTGCGGCCAATGATGAAGGCGCTTCCAAATCAAAGAGTGATGATAAAGACGATAAAGAAGAGACCAAAGAGCAAAAAGCAGGTGGTTCTTCTTCTCTTCAAAATAAACCCGTACAAAAAGATGACAAAAAATCCGACCCTGAAGGGGGGCCTAAAATGTCGCCAGCCGTGCGCAAGATGGTCAATGATAATCATCTTGATGCGGCGCAAATTCCCGCGAGCGGGAAAGAAGGCCGCCTGACAAAAGACGATGTACAAAAGTTCATTGCCGAAGGCGGCAAGGATAATTTGCCGACACCGATGAAATCCGAAGCGCTGGCCAATGCGCAAAAGCGCGATACCGAACCGCGTGAAGAGCGCGTGCGCATGACCAAATTGCGTAAGGTTATTGCCAGCCGTTTGAAAGAAGCGCAGAACACGGCCGCTATGTTGACCACGTTTAACGAGGTGGATATGCAACCTGTTATGGATTTGCGCAAACAATATCAAGACCAGTTCGTAAAAAAACACGGCATCAAGCTTGGCTTTATGAGCTTCTTTGTAAAGGCCGCGATCAATGCCTTGAAAGAGTTCCCGGCTGTCAATGCCGAGATTGACGGCGATGAAATCGTTTACAAAAATTACTATGACATCGGCGTGGCCGTTTCGACCCCGCAAGGTCTGGTTGTCCCTGTAATCCGCGATGCCGATAGCATGTCCATGGCCGAAATCGAGGAAAAAATCGTTGATCTCGGCACGCGCGCCCGCGATGGCAAGCTGTCCATGGATGAGATGACAGGCGGCACTTTCACCATCACCAATGGTGGAATTTTCGGTTCCATGCTCTCCACGCCGATTTTGAACACGCCGCAATCCGGTATTTTGGGCATGCATAATATTGTCCAGCGCCCTGTTGTGATGAAAGACGGCTCTATTCAGGCACGCCCGATGATGTATCTGGCGATGAGCTATGATCACCGCATTATCGATGGCCGTGAGGCTGTGTCATCTCTTGTGCGCATCAAGGAAGCCATTGAAGATCCGCAGCGTTTGCTTTTGGATGTTTAATCATATCCTGTGATAAAGATTTTTAAAAAGGTCGCTTCTGGGCGGCCTTTTTTATTCACTTCTTTTTATAACCCCCAAAGAGAGATCACTATAAGTTCACATTTAAAGATAATGCATGATTTGATTTTACCTTATTGAGTGTTTTTTTGTTGAGGACTTCGATCGGCTTGACATAATTTATATTGGGGGCTATAAACCTGATTATTCAATCTTAGATAATAAGGAATAAATGATGAGTGATATAATCTTTGCAGAAGGAAACACGACCCCCGATAAAGGTCTCACAATAGCCAAAACGAAGATTCTTGAAAGGATGGAAGGCCCATTGCAAGATGTCGTTGAAAACGCAGCTGGATCCCATGCAAATAAAGAAATTTATGAGCGGGCATTGAGTAAGTCCCTTGATTTAGCGCAACAATGGCTTGAAGCTGTTGCCAATGGGGAGCAAGCCGGTAAGCCAGCACCGAATGTGGATGCAGATACTATATCAGTTTTGTTTGGAGTTGTGTCTTGTATCTATGATGATGCCTCTTTAGGGCGCCAAAACTCATCTGATCTGGATTCGCAGCGCGCAGCTAAGTTGGTTGCGTGCCTTCAAACATTGCAGAGAGATTGCTTCGCTGAACCCACCTAGGTACATTAGATTTTGGTGCATTAGATCTGCAATAAGGATAAAAAGGCCATATGAAAATGGCCTTTTTTTGATCCCTAACATATTGCTTTGTAAGGAAAAACCCCTGTTTCTTCAGTTCGTTTTAGACTTTTTGCGGGGTGGGGTATGGATTGTCGAATTGCCCATAAAAAAGGCGCAATTCTTGAGCCTTTGAAGCATTATACTCTTAGAAAATTCCAAATTTGTCAATTTTTTTTGCATGTGTTTACCCATGATTACAGCCGGCATGGAGCATTCGTTGCACACCGGCTTCACCCTGCCAATCGCGTGTATCTTGCTCCGGTTTTTCGGCGGCGTATTTGGCGTAGAGGGCTTTGCCTTCTTCATCTTCCAGAATATCGACCTGCACCCCTTTGGAGCGCAGAAGATTTTCGTTCTCTTCATTCACCCCGTCCAGAGAGTTGCCGATGACAAGCCGGCTGAAGCCTTGTGAGAATGTGAGGGCGGTGCAGACACTGCAAGGAGTGAGCGTTGTAAATAACGTGCATTTGGAAAAATCTGTGCGCGTGCCCGCATCGTTTATCGCATCGGTTTCGCCGTGCCAGTACACACGGCTTTCCTGCGCATGGCGGTTGTGACCTTTGCCGATAATCATGCGGCTTTGATTATCAATAACCACGCCGCCAATCGCGCAGCCGCCTTCCTGATATCCTTTTAAAGCCAGCAAGACAGCCAGACGCATAAAATCTTTATCATGCAGATTGCTGATGAATGTTTTATCAATCAGTCTTGTAAGGTGCGCCGTGGGGATCATGGCAAGCGTATAAAGTGCCGTGTCATTAACAGGGCTATCCACATTTATAAGTTTTTCGATATTATCAAACGGCATAGGCAATCTTCCTTATTCCAGATGCTGAATTTGCAGTATATCGTGTTTTTCCATCATTTCGAGGGCAATCAGGCAATATTCGTCTCGGGCGTTCTCCATATTTCCGATGCTCAGCACTTTAATGTCCGCCCCCACCATATTCACCAATTCTCTGGACGTTGGAACGCGGCTGGAAAATATCTGTTCTTTATCAATGCTCAAGCCGTAAAATCTGGCGGCCATTAAAAGGCGATTGCAGGGTTGCAAGATAAAGCTGTATTTGCCTTCCTTGGTCAAATCATCGTGATGGGTATAACCGATGGCCGGATGACGGCGGGCGTGTAAAACAAATTCCTGTTCTTTATCATCGCGCGCGATGCAGAGGGCAAAAGCCTCGGTCCCATATTCCTTTTGTGCGGTTTTAATGGCGTCTTTAAAAGAACAATCCGCCGCGTAAATCTGCACCGGATATTCGGATACCGGCGTGTAATCTTTCGGGGTTTCCAGCACGGGAATAATTTTTTCTTCTTTGCGGTATAGCTCGTAAACATCAATGCCTGCAGCCTTGAATATACGCATGGACATGGTTTCAAAATCCTGTCCGCGGCGCAGGGCAAAATCTTTCAAAAAACCTTTATGATCGATATAGATTTTTTTAATCCCGGCTTCCGCAATATTTTTTGCGCAGTTAGGGCAGGGGGGATCGGTAATAAAAAGATTCGCATTTTTGGTTGTCTTCGCGGCAAGTATGCAGGCTGTTTCGGCGTGAAGCGTGCCGCTGGAATTACCGACTTTTTCATCGGCGGTGAATTTTTCGGCAATACGTGGGGGCCAATAATTGGTGGCGGTTACGATGCCGCTTTCATCAAGATTGGCTGGCGCGAGCGTTGCGGCGATTTTGTTGCTGGGGTGCGGGCTTTGCGGGATGGCCTCAACGGCCCTTTGCATCAACTCATATAACGAAACCACGATACTACCCCAAAGATTTTTATATTCATAGATTGTTTTTATATTTATTTTTTCTTATATATTGCGGCATAAGCTTTAGTTGGAATTGTTTATTAAAATCAATGCCTTGCAGATTATTTTTGCTTGGCGGAGAATTTTTTGCTTTAAACATAATAAGCCAACGAGAAGCTTATATAAATTGTACGCCTAAAACAGTGCAATTGCCACGGACGAAACGGAAAAAGAGAGAAAAAAAGATGCAACCAGGCAGAATTTCGGTGGGTCGCCTCGGCGAAGCACCAGAAGTATTTACCTTGGACCAAATCAAACAGGGGGCTGTGCGCGAAAGCGGTATATTGCCCGAGCTTTATGAAAGCCCCTGGCCCAAGATTACGACAGGGGTGCTGGCTACGGGTGTGGACCGAAAATACCGCGAGCATTTAACCTGTATCAATAATAACAAATTCGCCTTTCCTTTATACCTTCCGCCTGCTTTATTTCCGCGGGCTTTGGAAGATTCCAAGGAAGCCGAGAAAGGGCAGGCCCATATTGCCCGCGGCAAGCTGGACAAAAGCTTTATCACGCCTTTTAATGTAGCGCTGGATACATTTTCCGAAGAAGAGCGCCGTGATTTTCTGAAGGTCGTGACCAAGCGCGCAGGCATTCCCGATATACGCCATTTGGTGGCCATATCCGATGACCGTAATTCGGTGTTGGACCCAGCTGTTTTAAGGCCCTTATACGGGGATTTAACGACGCATTGGAACCCGCAAGTGCGCGAAATTTTTAATGAGGACCATCTTGTCCCCGGTAAACGTGTGAAGGAAACAGATAGCGCGCATTACGGAATTATAAATTCGGTGTATTTGCGCGAAAAAACCTATGATCGGTTGGCGGCCAGAAATGCACCTTTCCGCAGGGACCAGCGCATGGATACGACCTTATGTATTGCGCCCGTGGTGAAGGGGGTATTGCCTTTACCGGAAGAGGGAATGATTATCCGCGCAGAAGGGTTGTGGTTTGAAACAAGACCGATAACCGAACAGGATTTGGAAGATCTTAAAAACGGCCGCATTTTTACCCATGATGATTTCAATATGATCATTACGGAAGATTTCCCCGATGGCATATCTCTTGGCGAATTAAAGCAAAAGCATCCAACGCATCCTTATCTGGCCGATCAGTTTTCACCTGCGGCGGCCTTGAGCGCCTTTGCCCATATGGTTGGCATACCGAAACGAGGAGAAGACCAGCCTTTATGGCGCAGCTTTTTTGATGCATCTAAAAAGCCGCAAACGGTTGTATCCAACATGGCGATGTTAACGGCGGCTCCAAGTCGTCAGGAAACGCTTGATACTTTGCCGTTACCGCCGCATATGCGCTTGTCCAACAAGCGCGCCAGTAAGGGCGGTTTCAGATCACTGCGCGAACTTGAAGAAATTTTGCATAGCGGTCAGGCTTTTGTGGTGCAGGACCCCGATCAATTCGAAGTGCCAAAAAATCATGGCCTGAAAGACAAGCACGGAAACAAAGTTTCTGATGAAGATATTCGTTTGCTCCGCCGGTTGGAAACCGATTTGATTTTTTCTTATCTTGTAACCATGTCCACACAGCCCGGCTCTGCCAATCATTTCGGTCGCTCGCATATGGTGGAGAAAAGCTATTGGGAAAAATACGGTCAGTGGCACCCTGATTTTTGTAATCTGGGCTTGGCGGGCGATATTGAAAACGAAGCTTACCGCCTGTATGAAGGCGAGCTTGATTTGCACGCAGGCTTAAGTGAATTTGACCGCACAGTGTACAAACATAATGTACCGACACCGGCCAATGACTTTATTCGCAGTGAAGATGATCTTGTGAATATTCTGGGTATCGACCGTGACCGCTATATTGTGTCCAGTTACGGCAGTGCTAGTTCCTACATCGATAAAGCCTACAAAGATGCCGAGGAATATAATTACCAGCTGGCACGGCTTGGTGTAATCACCAATGATGGCGGCGGCGCGCGCTCGGCAATGCTGGGGGCAAGAAACGGTAATTTACGCGCCTTGTCCGAAGGCTTTAATGTTTTGAATGTCGGCATCAGATCGGAAACCGATGTTTCCCCGCTGGAAGGCAATATCGAAGATGATATTAAATCCATAGGTTTTGAACCTATCGTAGATAAGACCGATGACCGTCATTTTAGCTATGCCGAAGGTCAATTCCATATTTTGAAACTAAACCGCTTGTTGCAACGCCAATCGGCCATTGCGGCGATGTCGGATTGTGCGACATATTTTGCGGGGGGTAACGGAACAGTTGTGGAAGCGGCCATTGTCCGTCTGCACAATGCCAAGGTGAAAATCTTCGGCCAGGGATTATTCCCCGGATATGATAATGATAGCCACTCCATTCCCATGGTGTTTGTAAATCATGAGTTTGAATATCTGGGTGAAAAACGCGGTATTTTCGATATCCTGAATAAACCCTATATGGATAAAGCCACATTTTTCGATATGCATGTTTTCGATGGTGAAAACCGTATCGAGCGCGCCGTTGATTTCGTGAAATACCATGCGGCCACACATGGTTACAGGCTGGAAAATACCAATGGAAAAGAAGATGTCAGCAATGATTTTCTCTACGGTCTTTAGAGGTTAAAATTTCTTGCTCCGCAGTTTATTTTCTTCACGGTTCGGGGTTTACAATTCCGCGCATCGGCGTATAACGTTTTTTTGTAATTACACTGTTATAATTCACCATAATCAAAGGCAAAATCATGGCTGATACAGATAAAAAATTCGATGTTATTATTATTGGATCAGGGCCCGGCGGATATGTTTGTGCCATTCGCTGTGCGCAGCTGGGACTAAAAACGGCCTGCGTGGAAAAGCGAGAAACACTGGGCGGAACATGTTTGAATATCGGCTGTATCCCTTCCAAAGCCTTGCTCCATGCTTCCGAGCGTTATGAGGAAGCCGCCCATCATTTAAAAGATCTGGGCGTGGAAACATCGGGCGTGAAGCTGAATTTAAAAGCGATGATGAAGCATAAGGATGAAACCGTCGATGCCAATACCAAAGGCATTGAATTCCTGTTCAAGAAAAACAAGATTACGCATTTGAAAGGCGAGGGGAAAATTGTTGAGGCCGGAAAAGTCAAGGTCGGCAAAGACACGTATGAAGCCGACAGCATTGTTATTGCAACGGGCTCTGATGTTATTTCTCTGCCCGGTATCGAGATTGATGAAAAACAGATTGTCAGCTCGACAGGCGCGCTGGAGTTAGGCAAGGTTCCTAAAGACATGGTCGTGATCGGCGGCGGCGTGATTGGTCTTGAGATGGGAACGGTCTGGCGCAGATTGGGTGCGAAAGTGACAGTTGTAGAATTCATGGATCAGATTTTACCTGGCATGGATGGTGAAATCCGCAAGGAAGCGCACAAGATTTTCAAGCGCCAGGGGCTGGAGTTCAAGCTGTCTTCCAAAGTGACCGAAGCCAAAAAATCCAAAAACGGCGTGGAATTAAAGGTCGAGCCGGCCAAAGGCGGCGATGCGGAAACCATCAAGGCCGAAGTGGTTCTGATGGCGATTGGCCGCAAGCCTTTTACGCAAGGGCTTGGGCTGGATAAAGTCGGGGTAGAGCTGGATGAGCGTGGCCGCATTAAAACCGATGAAACCTTTGAAACGTCCGTGGAAGGGATTTATGCGATTGGCGATGTGATTGCAGGGCCGATGCTGGCACACAAGGCCGAAGATGAGGGCGTTATTCTGGCCGAAATGCTGGCCGGACAAAGCGGGCATATTGATTATGATATGGTGCCGGGCGTTGTTTATACATGGCCGGAAGTGGCCAATGTCGGCAAGACCGAAGAACAGCTGAAAGAAGCAGGCGTGGATTATAAAGTCGGAAAAT
The DNA here is from genome assembly GCA_046541095.1 of Alphaproteobacteria bacterium. Classification (GTDB taxonomy): domain Bacteria; phylum Pseudomonadota; class Alphaproteobacteria; order Micavibrionales; family Micavibrionaceae; genus UBA2638. The sequence goes on along the minus strand of JBKHDZ010000034.1, from coordinate 1,687 downwards.
TTCCCTTTATGGCCAATGGCCGTGCCCGCGCGATGAATGCAACAGACGGCTTTGTGAAAATTCTGGCCGATGCGAAAACAGACCGCGTTTTGGGCGCGCATATGATTGGCCCCAGCGTTGGTGATTTGATGCAGGAAGTTGTGACCGTCATGGAATTTGAAGGCTCTGCCGAAGATATTGCCCGCGTCAGTCATGCGCACCCAACCTTAACCGAAGTGGTGAAAGAGGCAGCGCTGGCTGTCGATAAGCGCGCTCTGCACAACTAAATTGACATATTAATTTCGTGTTTGTATTATGCCTTTTGTTGAATAGATGAAAGGTATAATTTTTATGGCATGCGAACCGGAAAACAAAATTGTCTATTTAAGTGATAAGCGTGAAACGCCGCTTAGCGATGAACAAACGCAAAGAGCTTCTCAAGGTGCTGATCACAGAAGCGTTGTTCAGGCGGTGCGTGGCGGTAAAGTGTTTGGCCTCACAGAAACATTTACAGAGCAATGTCATACCACTCCTCTGTCGGCTTATGATATGTGGCTGCCTATGGGCTCGCCAGAAGCCGATGCATATTTATTAGAGCAATTCAAAAAACAGCTCCATGAGCCGGATCCGTTTTAAATGGTGCTTTTGTTTTCTATTGCCCGCAAAAAGTACTTGATATTTTACAAAAAAATATTTAGGGTCTTTTTTATTCTAGAAAAAGGAGTTTGCCCTATGCCCTTGAACAATGATGGTGGCCGTTTTTCTGTTACTAAAAATCATCAGAAAAGTGATGTGAAAAACCAATGGGAGATATCCTCCGGCTCAGATGAAAGACCTTTCCGTGAAATCGGCCCTGTCGAACAATGGCCGGAAAAACCTGAAACGCAAAGAGTGACAGGCTTATGCGCGCCTTCCTTATTTGTAAGTCCGGAGAAATAAGTATGGTTCATTTCAACAAAAATTATTCTGATAATCCCGAAGATCCTGTTTTGGGCCTTGATGCGTTTCGGCGCTCGGCCATTAGCGAGCAGCAAGAAGCACAAAGACGCTGCGATGTGGATGCGGTTTCCGTTGCGCGAGCCAAAAAGAACGGTGACGCTGTGCCTTTAAAAAGAAGTTACGGCGATGCGGTGCGCGATGATCAAAGTGCTTATGCGCGTTACCAAGAACAGAAAATACGTAATGAAGTCGATGCGCGTTTGAATGGCGGTTTAGCGGATGAGGGTTATGATGACCCTTGGGATTCAATGCCCTCTGATTGCAACCCGGATTAATAGAAAGGAAATAACATGGCGATTGATAACTTTGGACCCCCAAATATTACACCGGAAGAGCAAAAGGCTTGGGACGAATTGCGAACCCGCGCGTTTTTTAAAGCCGCGGCCGGAAAGCTGGATACGCTTGGCGAAAGCAATATTCTGGATGCTTATGAGGGCAATATTAATGCCGCCGTAGATGCGCTGGATATTGATGCGGAATTTGGAGAAGCCGTGAAGCTGGAAATGGAAAAGATGGCCGAGCCAAAGGGGCTGGAGTTATAGATAATTAACTCCTTGGGTGGGCTGCTTTGTGAATGCGCATTAATTCTTTCGCATCCACTTCCGTATAGCGCTGGGTCGTGCTTAAGCTGGCATGGCCCAATAATTCCTGAATTTCCCGTAAATTAGCGCCGTTTTGCAAAAGATGGGTGGCAAAGCTGTGCCTTAGC
>JBKHDZ010000033.1:0-16992 GCA_046541095.1 Alphaproteobacteria bacterium | reverse complement strand
TTTGAACCACGCTTGGGGCGGCATTGTTTTCGCCGCGCGCGAAGGTATTCAGGAGCCGTTCAATCAAATCCCCAATAAAGGCAAGCTGGCGCTGGCCTTTGGTGCGGCTTGTCTGGGCGGAATGGCGGCTGATGTTGCGGGTATCAATACGGCGCTGACCAACAGCTTTTCTGCCGCAGGAGCCGCTTTGAGCGGCATTACCGCCACAGGCGTTATTGCCGGGCTGATGAATGTGCCGCAGGATCTGGCCTTGCATACGGCGGCGATAAGTGTTTCTGCGCTGGCCGTGGGTGTGCCGTGGTATTATTCGGTGCAAAAAGGGGTGAAACCCGCCGCGCACGGGATTCGTGAAATGCTGAATAGAGAACCTTAAGCGTTCAATATTTTCGAGCTTGTGGAGTATTTTGCAGAATTTTCTTGGCGCGGAGTTGTCAGGCGCTCTATAATCATTTTCATACTGTAAAATATTGTTGTCAGGATACCAAAAATTATGGGGTTCAAACGAACATCGGAAGGCCGCGTCTTTTTTCAAAATACCGGGTCCAATACCGCCAAAACTGTAAACCGCGATAATCAGCAAATGACCGCTACCACCAAAGCGCCATTAACGGATAATCCGGCGGCAAAACCCAACCGCGTTCCTTATAAAAAGCAGGATGCCAGCCAGCAGCAGATTATTGCCTTGCTGAAAACCCTGAATGAAAAGCTGGGCAGTACGCAAGCTGATCGTAAGAAGCTCCAGCAAGAGCTGGAAACCTATAAAATGATGGTGATGAAACTGCAGGAGAAATCCGAAGCGCAGGAAAAAGAATCGCGGGAAATTCGTCAGGAGTTGAGCAAAAAAGATGATGCGGCCTTGCAAAAATCAAAAGAGGCCGAGAATTTAAGCCGTGAAGCTTTCAAGGAATTCGAAGAAGCCAGAAAATTAATCTCCGAAATTGAAGAACGCTCGGCGCGAACCGAATCGCTTGTAAAAAATCAGCAGGTGCAAGTGCGTCAGGCCGAAGAACAGGCGCGCATTAAATGGGATGATCTGAAAAAGAAAAGCCGTCAGGATATTGAAGCGCTTTTGAACCGTATCGATAGTGCCGAATCCTCTCAAAAACAGCTGGATGCAAGGCTGGAAGAAACGATCAGCAAAACATTAAAGCTGGACCGCAAGATTGAAAAAACTATTCAGGACCGCTCGCGCCTTTTGCGTAAATTAGAGCGCATTGAGGAAACGGTTTTGCAAACCCATGAAGCCATGAATGCGCGGGCGATGGTTTTATTGACCGATCAGGCAACAGCCGAACATTCGGGCTATCAGCATAAACCGGCCCTTGCGGCTTCGGCACCCGCCCACCATGAAACCGAGCCGCCCCGGGAAGAACAATTTCTGGATGTTCCCTGGTGGCGTAAACCCATGCGCATGCAAGCTGTTTCGGTAAGTCTAATTGTCCTCGCGGCTGCGCTCGGTGGATGGGCTATTTCCCAAGTGCAAAAGCCCGAAGGCTTGTCTTTTTCGCTACCGGATACGATGTTCGAGAATTTTAACAGTGCCGAAACTGCGGCAGTTAACAGCGCTAGTACGCGCGTGGCCTCTATAGTGCCCGTGCAAAAGGAAGCACTCGTGGCAAATGATGATGCCGCGGAAACCGATTTGGCTGAAAATGCTCAGGACGATGAAGCTTTTGAAGCTTTTGAAGCTTTTGAAACATTTGATACGGCTTCTGTTTCCGAAATGCCGGTAGAAGAGCAAATGCCAGCTGAAAGTGAAGGCCTTCTGGAGCAACCTGAAAATCCTGCTGTTTCCGAATTTGACAGGATTATGGAGGAGCAAAGTGTGAGCGAGGAAGCCAAAAATGATATTGGCGCCATTGATTTGAAAGATGAAGAGCAACTGGTCAGATTGCTGGATGAAAACCCTGATGCGCTTGCCAGTGCGCTGAACGAGATCGAGCCTTCGGCAATTCCAGAACCTGCAGTTGACACTGTGGCCGCGCTACCCAAACAACGCGCAAGCATTATCAATTTGAATGAGGATTTTGATTTACCCACAACCTTATCGGGCACATTATATGAACGTATCAGCGCGGATAAAAATTTGCCCGAGCCTGTTAAAGAAATTGAAAATGCCGCTTTTAGCGGCAATGCCGAAGCCCAGCACGATCTGGCGGCAATTTATATTGCCGGTCATGGCGGCGTAAAGCAGGATTATAAGCGTGCCTCACTTTGGTTTGAAGAAGCCGCGCATAATGGTATAGCCAATGCCCGCTATAATCTGGGCGTTTTATATCATCAAGGGATCGGCGTTGATAAAGATATTGAAAAAGCCTTTGATTGGTATCGCACGGCTGCGACGCTTGGCCACCCCGAGGCGCAGTATAACCTAGGCATCGCTTACATCGAAGGGATCGGCGTGCCATATGATCCGCAAAAAGCGGTCGCCTATTTTGAAAATTCCGCCAATGCGGGCGTGATGGAAGCGGCCTATAATGCGGGTCTTATCTATGAAAACGGCTTGCTTGGTAAAGCCCAGCCTGATACGGCGCTTATGTGGTATAAACGCGCCGCCGATAAAGGAAGTCCAGAGGCCAAATCGGCGCTGGAACAGCTCGCAAAAACCCTTGGTTTAAGTTTGAAGGACGTCAATGTTCTTATTGAAGGGATGGAAGTTTTGCATCCTGCGGCCACGGCTCAAAAAAAAACTGAATTAGACGCCGGAAACTTTGTCGCTCTTGGCGATACTCCTTTGTCCGGTATCATGGATGATGGCGAAGTTGATCTGGTTTCTCTGGTGCAAGAACAACTCATGGCTTTAGGGCTTTATCCTGGCCCGATTGATGGTCAAGAAGGAATGATTACGCGCGATGCGGTTCGCGCTTATCAGGCCAGAAATGATCTGGAAGTGAACGGCATTATTGATGAATCCTTGCTGGCGCATATGCAATTCCAGCCTATCGGCCTTGACGAAGGTCCTTTCGAACAAGGCTCCAGAGAAAATTAATTTTGTTTTGTTAAAGCTTGCGGCTTTTAATAGCGAAATGTTTCTCCCAATATGCCATCTTCCGCCCACCAATCGGGGTTTTCTTCCGCGATGGCATGCCGCGCTTTTTGCGCGTTTTCGGTCGTATCAAATAGCCCGAAACAGCTCGCGCCCGATCCGCTCATCCGCGATAACAGACAGCCATTGGCATAGCGCAGGGCATTGAGAATATTTTCAATATCGGGCACAAAATCTTGCGCGGATTTTTCCAGACAATTATTTTGTTTTTTTAAAAATGCGCTCAAATCATGGGCATCGTTAAAATGCTTCGGCATGGAAACAGGCTGGCAATATTGCCCTTCCAAAGCCTTGAATACGGACGCTGTAGGGCAGGGTTTTAAAGGATTAACAAGGACAATGGGCATTTCGGGAATATGCTCCATTTTCTTGATATTGTCGCCGATGCCGCTGACAAAGGCCGCGCTGCTATGCAGGCAAACAGGCGTATCCGCGCCAAGAGAGAGCAGGAATTGATCGAATTCATCCTGATCAGGCGGCGTGCCCCACTGGCTCAAAACTCCCCAGATCAGAGCCGCCGCATCGGCCGAGCCGCCGCCAATGCCAGCGGAAAGCGGGAGGTTTTTCTCCAAAAGCACATGAAAAGAGGGCGGGCGTTTATAAAGGCGCGACAGCCCCCATAAGGCTTTCATAAGAAGATTTTTGGATTGCGGTGAGCTATCAAGCTCTGCTGGTTTAAAACTCTTGGCGAAGGGGCCCGACATGCTCAACGCTGGCTCTTTTGCGGCAGACAAGGTGAGCGTGTCACCGATATTTGCAAAGCTAATCAAGGATTCAAGCGTGTGATAGCCATCCGCTCTTTTGCCCGTTACATGCAGGAAAAGATTGATTTTTGCAGGGGCAAAAATTTTGAGGCTTTTATCAGCGCTATCAGCCGTCATCCTTAAAGCCCTTGATTATATTTAAGGGTTTAAAATATCCTGCGTTTCTTTCAGGATATCTGTTTCAGCCTGCATGATTTCTTCGCTTGGCTTTTGCAACCCTTTTTCAAGTTTGGTGGTGATTGTGGCCAAAAGCGTATCATCATTTTCGATGTGGTTTTTGGCACGTTCCCATTGAAATTTGGCTTCGATAATGCGGCCGACTTTCCAATAGGCATCGCCCAGATGATCATTGATCACGGGATCATAGGGCATTAATTCAACGGCCTTTTCCAGGTGCGGTACGGCTTCTTCATACTGGCCTTGCTTGTATAAAACCCAGCCCAGCGAATCAATGATATGGCCATCACGCGGACGCAAGGATACGGCTTTTTTGATCATTTCCGTTGCTTTTTCCAGATGCATGCCTTTATCGGCCCAGGAATAGCCCAGATAATTCAGCACATAAGGATGATCGGGCTGGAAATCGAGGGCGGCTTGCAGATCTTTTTCTGCCAGCTCCCAATTCCCGTTTTGTTCATAGGCCATGCCGCGCATGTAATGCAAATGCCAGTAATCGGGAATAATGTTCTCCGCGCCGATAATTTTTTCGGCCCTGTTATAGGCTTCAATGGCTTGCGGGAAATTTTCCTGATGGCGGTAAATATCGCCGATCTGGATTAAAGCATGATTATCGCCGCGCGTTTGCGCCAGATCTTCAAGGGCGGCAATGGCTTCGGCGGTGCGGCCCTGATCTTCCATGATGCGGGCGATTTCGCGCTTGGCCTGAATGTAATAACGGCTATCCGGCTTAATGCTTTGGTAATAGGAAATGGCTTCCTTGTAGCGCTCGTACTGGGCGGCAATATCGGCCAGAATGATGCGCGCTTCGATATTGCTGTCATCCAGCATCAAAGACATATGTGCAAATAAATGGGCGCTTTCATAGGCGTTTTCCTGATAAAACAGCTTGCCCATATCAAACATGGCCCGCGCCGCTCCTTTTTGGATGGAGGCAATACGCTCAAAACCTTTAACGTCCTCTCCGGTATTTAATCCGGCCAGCTTTTCTTTGAGAATTTCGTTATCCGGCGTGAACTCAAGGGTTTTTTCAATAAGCATTTGCGCTTTTTCCGGGTGATCAAGGTCGATGTAAAGATCGGCAATGATGTGCAGATCGGCAACGGTCAAGCCACCAAGCGCCAGCGCTTCGGCCATTAAATTTAAGGTTTGCTCCTTTTCGCCAAGGTAATGCGCAATTAAAATACCGTGGGTTAGATGAACCGAATTTTTTCTCAGATGTTCGGTATTCAAGATGCCTTCATCCGCATCCAGCCAGGCTTGCAAAAGAGGTTTGACAAATTCCTTGATACCGCCCGAGGCCATTTTGTCCAGATTGGCGCTTGCCTTTTCAAAATCGCCACTATGAACAGCTTCCACAGCCATATAAAGCTGGCCTATAGATTCTTCCTGCTTCAGGGTGCTCATTTTTTGCGCATGGGCTTTGGCCGTTTCAAAATCACCGGCGCCAATGGCCAGAACCAGACCGCGCTTTAAAAGATCGGGGTTGTCGGTATCAAATTGCAGGGATTTTTGCAGATAATCATTGGCCTTGCCCCAATTATGCCTGTTCTGGGCGAAAAGACCGGCCAGATAATCACCGGCAAATCCGCTGGGCGTATAGCGTTCCACATTCATTGTTTCATAATGGGGAACCAAATTGGATGGCTGTACGTTTTCTATATGAAGCTCATCTGCATTGGCCTGAAGCAATGGAGAGGACATATCTTTTGTCGCGCTATGGGCAACAAGGCCGATAGCGGCCCCTGTGATGAGGGATAATATTATTTTCATGTGCGTGGCTCCTCTAGTCATTATAATGCGGCTGTGCGGATGATGAAATTCTACATTCCCGGGTAATTGGGACCGTCACCGCCGTAAGGTACTGTCCAGACAATATTTTGCACTGGGTCCTTGATATCGCAAGTTTTACAATGCACGCAGTTTTGCGCATTAATCTGGAATTTATCATTCCCATGTTCGTCTTTGATAAATTCGTAAACCCCTGCCGGGCAGTATCGTTGAGATGGTCCATCATACTCTTTTAAGTTTACCGCAACAGGTATTGACGAATCTTTAAGTTTTAAGTGCGAAGGCTGATTTTCTGCATGATTTGTGTTGGAAAACGAAACATTTGTCAGGCGGTCAAAAGTCAGAACGCCATCGGGTTTTGGATATTCAATTTTTTCGCACGCATCGGCAGGTTTTAATTGTTTGTGATCAGCATGGTTCTTCAACGTCCAGGGGGACATACCTAATGATATAGTTTCCCAGACCGCATTGAAAAGGCCAAACCATAAACCATGATGAAAACCGGGCCTGATATTGCGTACGGCCTTCAATTCCTTCCATAGCCATGATTTTTTTATATTTTCGCTATAGGAACTGACTTCCAAGCCCCAATCCGCGCTGTCGCTCAAAGCGGCAAAGACGCTTTCCGCGGCAATCATGCCCGATTTCATGGCGGTGTGATTGCCTTTGATTTTGGGGGTATTCAAAAAGCCCGCGCAATCCCCGATCAAAACCCCGCCCGGAAAGGTGAGTTTCGGCAGGGATTGAAACCCGCCTTCCACCAAAGCGCGCGCGCCATAGGCAATACGCTTGCCGCCTTCCAGCAAGGGTTTGATGGCAGGATGCGTTTTAAAACGCTGCATTTCCTGATAGGGCGAGAGATAAGGGTTTTCGTAATCCAGCCCGACCACGTAACCAATGGACACCTTGTTATCTTCCATGTGGTAAATCCATGATCCGCCATAGGTTTTGTTATCCATGGGCCAGCCAATCGTATGGGTTATGCTACCTTGTTCGTGCTTGGCGGGATCAATTTCCCAGACTTCCTTGATACCAAGGCCGTAAGTCTGCGGGTCGCTGTCTTTGCGCAAATCGTATTGATCAATCAGCAATTCGGTCAAAGAGCCATGGCATCCTTCGGCAAAGATGGTCTGGCGGGCGTGAAGCTCATAGCCCGGCTCGAAAGCATCGGTTTTTTCGCCGTTTTCATCCAGCCCCATATCGGCGGTGGCGACGCCGATGACCGCGCCTTTATCATCATATAACACTTCACTGGCCGCAAAACCGGGGAAAACTTCGATTCCCATCCCTTCGGCCTGTTCGGCCAGCCATTTGCCCATCTTGCCAAGGGAAATAATATAATTGCCGTGATTTTTCATCTGCGGCGGGGTAGGGAACCGGATTGCCTTGTTTTTGGTCAGGAATAAAAATTTATCCTTGCCCGCCTCGCATGTCAGCGGCGCGCCTTTTTCTTTCCAATCGGGGATAAGCTCGTTCAAGGCGCGCGGCTCGATAACCGCGCCGGAGAGTAAATGCGCGCCGACTTCCGATCCTTTTTCCAAAACGCAAATGCTTAGCTCTTTGCCCGCTTCATCGGCCAGTTGCTTCAGGCGGATGGCGCAGGATAAACCCGCCGGCCCTGCGCCGACAATAACAACATCGAATTCCATATTTTCGCGGTCTGAACGTATGGGATCTGGCATAATTTCTTGCTCACTGTCTTTTCTTTTTGAATGGTATATACTAGCGTAAATTCATCTCGAAAAACAGGTTTAAATATTTTGCCATGAACAATAGGCAGGCTGAAATTGCAACTCTCCAATGGTATCTGGATCACGGTGTTGATGAAGCCGTGCTGGATGCCGCTGTTGACCGCTATGCGGTAAAGCCCTCGGCCGCCGCGCCGGGCAATCTGATAGAGAACGCGCCGCCTGAAGCACAAAAGCCCGTGTCTATTGTGGCCTCTATTCAAAATGATGAGATTGCGCCTGCTCTTTTGGGGGCGTCCGAAGCCAAAGCGGCCGCTGTAAAACTGGCTCTGGCGGCGAATACGCTGGAAGAGTTAAGGGAGGCTATTGCCAATTTTGACGGGCTTTCTTTAAAAAAGACCGCGACCAATCTTGTGTTCGGCGATGGCAATCCCAAGGCCGATATTATGATTATCGGCGAAGCGCCTGGCGCGGATGAAGATCGTACAGGAAAGCCCTTTATGGGAGAAAGCGGGCATTTTCTGGACAAGATTTTAAGCGCTATGGCTTTAAGCCGCACCGATGAAGACTCCGTCAAATCTGTTTATTTATCCAATATTCTGAACTGGCGCCCGCCGGGCAATAGATCACCCGCCCCCGGTGAAATTGATGTCAGCTTGCCGTTCATCGAAAAGCATATCCAGCTTGTAAAGCCGCGCATCCTTATTTTATGTGGCGGCGTGGCAGGGCAGGCTTTGCTGGGGCGCAGCGAAAGCATTTCCAAATTGCGCAAAGAATGGCACGATTACACCCCGCAAACCCCTGAATTGCAAGTTGGTATAGAGCCTATTCCCGCGCTTGCGAGCTTTCATCCGGCTTATTTATTACGCACACCGCTTCAGAAAAAAGCGCTCTGGGCCGATATGATCGAGATTTTGAAAAAGAAAGCCGAATTGTCTAAATAGAATTATCCGCGCAAAAATTTTTATGAAAAAACCTCCATTTTCTGGACAATTATTTTCAAGTGGTGTATAGCACCCTTCATGCAAAGAATAATAAGAAAGCTGATCGCGCCGCTCGCGATTTTGATGGTATGCATTCCGCCTTTGCATACGCAGGCGGAAATCTCTGTGCCCAAGCCAGATATAAAGCCTGTGCTGGTAAGCGAATTTCCAGTGCCTGCAAAAAAACCCGAGCTTTCACAAAAGCGCAGCGCTTTGAAATCTTTCAGCAAACAGGATGTAGCCAGCAACCCTATCGACCCGATCAGCAAACAACAGGCACAGATTTATAAACGTATTTTTGCGTTTCAGGCGGCGGGTAATATCGCCAGGGCCGATGAAGAATTGCGCCATATTACAGATGAGCGCCTGCTCGGTCATGTGCTGTTCCAGCGCTATATGCACCCGACGGCCTATAAAACTTCTTTTGAAGAGTTGAAATACTGGCTTGATCTTTATGCTGATCATCCGGGCGCGGATAAAATCTATGATCTTGCGCGCAAAAGACAGCCCGAAGATTTTACAGGCACACTTAAAGAGCCCGAAAAACAGGGACGGTTGCGTATTGCCCGAGAACCGACTGTGGAGCGCGCGAAGTATTACAAGAGCACAAAGAATAGAACCAAGGCCCAAAATCAGGACTATAAAAATCTTAGCCGCGCGATAGACAAACATTTGCGCGCCGGTTCACCCAGCTATGCGCTGAAACTTTTAAACACGCATCAGGCGCGCAATTATATTGATTCTGTCGAAAAAGACCGCCTGCGCGGTAAAATAGCTGCGGGGTATTTTTATGCGGGCTATAACAAAAAAGCCTATAATCTCGCCTCGGATGCGGCCGAGCGTTCTAAAGACAAAGCACCTTTTGCCGCCTGGATTGCGGGGCTGGCAAGCTGGAAGCAGGATAATTACGAACAGGCTGCGCAATTTTTTGCCGTGAACGCGACATCGCCTTATTCTTCGGGCTGGAAGAAATCGGCCAGTGCGTTCTGGGCGGCGCGGGCCAGTATGCGTACGGGCGATGTCAAAAATGTCAGCAAATGGCTCAATATATCTTACGAGCATCCCCATACTTTTTATGGCCTTCTTGCCGGGCGGGCTTTAGGTCATGATCATGATTTTAACTGGCAGATGCCACCTTTTACGCGCAACTATTTCAAAATTCTGAATAATGATCCCAAAGGCCGCCGCGCTATGGCACTGGTATCGGCGGGCCAGCAACATCTGGCCGAAAGTGAATTGCTACGTATTGATGCCGATGCCAAGCCGGAATTATATACAGCCCTTTTATCCTATACGGGCTTTGCCGATTTGCCGGCGCTGGGCTACCAGCTTGGCGGCCTTTTATCCGGGCATTCCTCGGATGGCGAATTATTCAATGCCGCGCTTTATCCCAAAAGCCCGTGGGTTCCCAGCGGCGGGTTCAAGGTGGATCCCGCCCTTATTCACGCCATTATGCGTCAGGAATCGCGCTTTAACCCTGCGGCCGAAAATGTCTATAGCGGCGCAAGCGGGCTGATGCAATTAATGCCGACCACGGCCGCCTATATTGCGCGTGAGGATTTTAGCGGCAAGGCGCGCCATAAACTTAAAAATCCGCAGCTTAATCTGGATATTGGCCAGAAATATATCCGCTATCTTCTGAATTCCAAAGTGGTGGGCGGCGATGTCATTAAATTGCTGGTGGCCTATAATGCCGGGCCGGGGAATTTGCAAAAATGGATGCGCGTGATTGGCGAGGATACCGATCCTCTTATGTTCATCGAAATGATCCCTGTGAAAGAAACGCGCGATTATGTGGAGCATGTTCTCTCCAATTTCTGGATTTACCGCCTGCGTGATGACAAGGAAACCCATACGCTTGACATTCTGGCACAAGGCCAATGGCCCTCTTATCTGGAATTGCAGAAATTCGAAGAATATGATGTTGCGATCAGCAATTAATCGTCCAGCTTTTTCAAAACCTCGGGCAATAAAGAAGAATCGCCCAGCGCTATGACTTGCCCGCTGGATTGCAGGGTTAAAGGATTGCCCGCATAATCACAAATAATACCGCCTGCGCCTTCAACCACAGGAACGAGGGCCGCAAAATCATATGGGCTTAAGGCGGCCTCAATCGTCATATCCAGATGGCCCGAAGCCAGCAGGCCGTACATATAACAATCCCCGCCCCAAATCAGGCCATGCGCCATTTTCCCTTGGTGAAAGCGCTCGAAATAAGGCGGCATACCATCAAACATGGATGGGGTTGTGGAACAAATGATGGCGTCGTTTAAAGATGAGCAGGGGCGCGTTTTTGCAATCTCCACCCCCACCTTAATCCTTCCCCCCGCGGGGGGAGAAAGCTCCGAAGGAGCAGGAGGGCGGGCATTCAGGTCAGAATAGAAAATCGTTTCTTCACCGCGAACACCAACCCATCTTTCCGCGCTGATAGCCTGATCAATAACGCCCAGCTTGGGCACATCATCTTCACACAGCGCGATCAATGTGCCAAAGGTTGGCCGCCCGATCATAAAGCTTTTCGTGCCGTCAATCGGATCAATCACCCACGTTAATCCGCTTTGGCTTTCCTTGCGGCCAAATTCCTCACCCAATATGCCATCTTGCGGGCGGCGGTCTTCCAATATCTCGCGCAGGCGTTTTTCAACGGCGCGGTCGGCCACCGTGACGGGGGACATATCGCCCTTTTGTTCTATATTAAAAGGCGTGCGGTAATATTTTTTGATAATTTCCCCTGCCGCATCGGCAAGAGTATTTGCAAGTTCGATAAATTCCTGCATAAATACCTCTAAGTAATAACGTCATCCCGTTGGCGTCTGCGAAGCAGAATAGCACGAACGGGATCCATATGTCAGCAGCTTTGCTGCTGTCTTTACTGGATTCCCGCCGTTATAAATTCGCTGCGCTCATTCGCGGGAATGACGAAGGTAAGGAAAAAGACATGAAGACCGTCAACGATATCCGTGAAGAATTCTTAAGCTTTTTTGAAGGGAAGGGGCATAAACGCGTAGAGTCAAGCTCGCTTGTCCCGCATAACGATCCGACATTGATGTTTACCAATGCGGGTATGAACCAGTTCAAGGATGTTTTTACAGGCAAGGAACACCGCGATTATAACCGCGCCACAACATCGCAAAAATGCGTGCGTGCGGGCGGAAAACATAACGATCTGGAAAATGTGGGCTACACCGCGCGTCATCACACCTTTTTCGAAATGCTGGGGAATTTCTCCTTCGGTGATTATTTCAAGGATGATGCGATTGCCTTCGCCTGGGAGCTGGTCACGAAAAATTTCGGCCTTTCGTCTGATAAACTCTGCGTGACCGTGCATGCCACCGATGAAGAAGCCGCGGCCATCTGGAAAAAAGTCACAGGCTTTCCCGATCATAAAATTATCCGCATCGACAGTGATGATAATTTCTGGCGTATGGGCGATACGGGGCCTTGCGGACCGTGTACCGAGATTTTCTTTGATCACGGCGAGCATATTCCGGGCGGACCGCCGGGCAGCCCCGATGAGGACGGCGACCGTTTCATTGAAATATGGAACAACGTTTTCATGCAATACGAACAGATTGATGAAAATACCCGCATTGATCTGCCCGCCCAGAGCGTGGATACAGGCATGGGGCTGGAGCGCATTACAGCCACTTTGATGGGCACGCATGATAATTATGCGATTGATATTATGCGCCATTTGATTGAACACAGCGCTGATTTAACGGGCGTTAGTTCCGATGGCGATATGAGTGCTTCGCACCGCGTTATTGCCGATCATATTCGCTGCGCCGCATTTTTGCTGGCCGATGGGGTGATGCCTTCCAATGAAGGGCGCGGCTATGTCTTGCGCCGGATTATGCGCCGCGGTATGCGCCATGCGCATTTGCTGGGTGCCGATGAGCCGCTTCTTTATAAACTTCTGCCGACCCTCATTTCCGATATGGGCGCGGCGTATCCTGAATTAAAACGGGCCGAAAGTCTGATTTCCCAGACTTTGCAAACTGAAGAAGAGCGCTTTAAGAAAACGCTGGATCGCGGTCTTAAAATGCTGGAAGAGGAATCGGCCAAGGTGACAGATGGCACCAAATTCCCGGGTGAGATTGCTTTTAAGTTATACGATACGTTCGGTTTCCCTTTGGATTTGACGCAAGATGCCTTACGTGCGCAAGGCATTGAAGTTGATCTGGAGGCTTTTAATGCGTCTATGGAAGAACAGAAAAAACAAGCCCGCGCGGCGTGGTCCGGCTCTGGCGAGGAAGCCAATGAGAAAATATGGTTTGATCTTCTGGAAGAATTCGGCCCTACAGAATTTTTGGGCTACGACAAAGAAAGCGCCGAAGGCAAGGTTTTGGCTATTGTTAAAAACTCCCCCCCACCTCAATCCTCTCCCCGCGGTGGGGATGAAGCTCCGCAGGAGCAGGAGGGGGGGCTTGTCCGCAGTGATACTCTTCAGAAAGGTGAAAGCGGTATTATCATCACCAATCAGACACCCTTTTACGCGGAAAGCGGTGGACAAGTTGGCGATACGGGCCGTATAGCATCAGGAGAACTTGAAGGTGATGTCACCGATACAAAGAAAAAACTCGGTAAATTATGGGCGCATTATATAAGCGTTAAAAAAGGCGAATTGAAAACCGGGCAAAGTGTTCAGCTTCACGTCGATCATGATCGCCGCTCGGCCATTCGCGCCAACCACTCGGTCACACATTTGATGCATGAAGCCTTGCGCCGCACGCTGGGCGAGCACGTCACGCAAAAAGGCTCGCTGCAGGATGAACAGCGCACGCGCTTTGATATTTCCCATCCCAATGCAATCAGCAAGGAGGAACTGGCCAGCGTGGAAGATCAGGTTCTGGCCGAAATTACCGCCAATACGCCTGTTGAAACGCGTATCATGGGCATTGATGAAGCGCGGGAAACTGGCGCTATGGCGCTATTTGGCGAGAAATATGACGATGAAGTGCGCGTTGTCGCCATGGGCACAAAAGGGCCAAGCCCGTTTTCAAGCGCGGAAAAAGAATATTCGGTCGAGTTGTGCGGCGGGACGCATGTCAAATCCACAGGCGAGATCGAAAAATTCAAGATTATTTCCGAAGGCGCATTATCGGCCGGAATTCGGCGTGTTGAAGCGCTGACGGGCGCGCGCGTGGATGCTTACTTGCAAGAGCAACAACAAGCCCATGAGGCCGAAGTCCAGCGCTTGCTTTCAGAATACAAAACTCTGGCCGAGGAACTCAAATCTCTGGGCGGTGAAGCCAAGGCCAGCGCCCCGCTGGATGATCCGAACGCTATTCGTCAGGAAAATAAAAAACTGCAAAAAGAAATTGCCGATCTGCGCCGGAGCCAAGGCGCGCAGACCTCAGATGATGAGGTGAAAGACATTGGTGGCACCAAATTTGTCGGCAAGGTTCTGGATGGCTTTCCGCCCAAGGATTTAAAACCGATGGCGGACGAGTTGAAGAAAAAACTGGGCTCTGGCGTGGTTGCGCTTGTTGCGACCAATGAGGGCAAAGCCTCGATTGTTGTGGGCGTGACCGATGATTTGACCTCGCGCGTAAATGCCGTTGATCTTGTGAAAATCGGCTCTGAAGCGCTGGGCGGAAAAGGTGGCGGCGGTCGTCCCGATATGGCACAAGCCGGCGGGCCAAATGCAGACGCGGCCAATGATGGCGTTAGCGCGATTGAAAAGGCGCTGGCTTAAATTTCTTTTTGAAGTGTTGTGGCTAACCGCTCAAGCATCATAGGTGTAAGCAGGGCTGTCATTGCGATGCGTCAGAGCAGGCCCTTTGTCTTGCGGATATTGTTCGATATTCGGTTCTTTAACCAGTGAGGGCAGATCCGAGAATTCGGGAAATCTGTCCACCAGATCAAGAATCCCGGCCTCTTGCGCGGCCTGTTTGTGAAGCTCAAGAATTTCTTTAACGATATCCAGCTCGCCCGCGGTCAGAATTTCATCAATAGCCTTGCCGGATTGCTCCCATTTTTCCAAAGAGCCGCGCACAGCTTCATATAATTCATGTGTGCGGTTATATGTTTTTTTCATTGAGTGCGGGTAAATCTGCACTTCAAATGATTTCCCATCATAATCCATCACCGCGTATAAGGCCATGTACCCCCAGCGTTTTGGATTGGTGACAAAATCTTTGGGGTCATTGTGAAAGGTGTAACCAGAGCGCCGTTGCATATCTTTATGAAATGAATGATTGCGGTAATGCACCGGATTAAAGATTTTCAAGGCGTTTTCAAGCTCTTGAGCATCTTTTGTGAAAACAGTCAGGCGCGCCCCATCTGTTATTTTGGTGCGATCGCCCTGGTAATTATCACGCGCCTTGCGGGATATGGATTCATATGATTTCGGCTCGGCCATATAAATGCGGTCTTCAATTTCACTTAAATCATCCAGCTTGAAAACGCGCTCGCAAATAGCGCGGGCATATTTATAGGCCGGCGTTCTAAGCTGTTCAGAATCCTTAATGATCTGCTGAGGAGAGGGCCCTTTTCCTTTGGCCGCATCTATAAAGCTGTTTTTACGTTTCGACATAAGCTTCATTTTATAGCGTAAATTACTAATAAAAAATCAAAATATAATCTTTTTTTAAAATTATTATGAGTTGAAAGAATTTTTTTCAAACGTTATAAAGCTTGAAAGTTTAAAAAATTAAGAAAAAGGACTATCCAATGGCCACTGAACGTACATTTTCAATCATCAAGCCCGATGCGACCAAACGTAACTTAACAGGCGCGATTAATAAAAAGCTGGAAGATGCGGGATTGCGCATCGTCGCGCAAAAACGCATTCACATGAGCAAAGAGCAGGCCGAAGGGTTTTATGCTGTTCATAAAGAGCGCCCTTTCTTTGGTGAACTGACCGAATTCATGTCCTCCGCCCCTGTTGTGGTGCAGGTTTTGGAAGGCGAGAATGCCGTGGCCAAAAACCGCGAGGTTATGGGCGCAACCAATCCCGAAGAGGCGCAAGCAGGCACAATTCGCAAAGAGTATGCCTTGAGCATCGGCGAAAATTCCGTGCATGGTTCGGATAGTCTGGAAAATGCCAAGATCGAAATCGAGTATTTCTTCAAACCTGAAGAAATTGTTGGCTAGGATCAAGCTTTAGGGCTTTGATCCTGCATTACGATTTGCCGCCAAGCCATTGCCGTGCGGCATTTTGTGATTTTTGATTGATCGCATCAAGCTGCGCAATAAGGGGAAGCGTTTGTTCAATGCTTCCTTTTTTTGCAAGAGCTTCTATTTCTCCGCCGATCTTGCTTATCCCTGAAAAGCCGAAATTGGCGGCCATGCCTTTTAACTCATGCGCTTTATCGCGGATGATAGAGGCATCTGGCGCATCTTTTTGGCCTTGCAGGGTTTCAATGATTTGATTGGCAAATGTGTAATAATCATCGAGCAAGGGTTGTAATTGGTCTTTGCCCAGCGTGTCATATAAACTCTCCAGCAATTCGCCATCAATGCCGCTATCTGCCGTATTTTGATCATTTGGTGCAAGATCTTTGGGTATGCCCTCTTCTTCAAAAGTTTCAGCCTCGGCAATAGGAGAAAGCCCGGCAGGCGGAGGAGAAGAGGGAGGTGGCCCGCTCGCTGCTTTTTCGGCGGGGGGCTTGTCATCTTCTTCCATCAGGAATTTTTGCAAATCTGTCAGTTCGTTTTGTTTGAGAGGGTTTTGCTGGGGCGGCTTGTGATTGTCAGCCATGATTTGTGGTATGGCGTTTTGTGCCGCTTGTTTTTGAGGGGTAGATGCAGGTTCGCTCAAATTTTTGTCCTGAGGTTGAGGTGCTCTTTTTTCAGGGCGGGACGCATTTTCTGACGTAGGTAAGGGCGGCCTTGGTTCTCGTTTTTGCTCTGGCTCTGGCGCTGTAATAGGTTCCGCTGGAGTGGGATAATCATTATCTTTCGGCGCGGACGCGTGCGTTATATTAGCGGCTTTTTCGTTTTGTTGCGCCGGCTGGTCTTTTGAAGCCTGCGTATTCAAAGGCGTGCTTGGCGTTGCTTTGCTTCCCTGCCCGCAGAGTTCTAAAATAACATTTTCCAGTTTTTTATGATCAATCGGCTTGGCCAAAAAGTCGTTCATCCCGGCGGCATAATAGCTATCAATATCGCTCTTTTGCACATTACCCGACAAGGCAACAATAGGAATGCTGGCCTTTTTTTTATCGGGCAGAGAGCGTATGGTTTTTGTGGTTTCAATGCCGCTCATCCCCTCCAGATTCACATCGGTAATAACAAGATCGAATTGCTCTTGGGTAATTTTGTTTAAGGCTTCTTCACCGCTGGCCACGGTATGCGGCCGATGATCCAGTTTTTCCAGCAATCCCGCAATAACCCGCCTGTTAACCTGATTATCTTCTATAACCAGAATTTTCTGGGATGGAATAGAGCCTGCATTTCTTTGGTTTTGTGATTGCTCGACAATGTCTTTGTTTCCTTCTTCCATAAGCAGGGAAAAGAAAAATGTACTGCCCTGACCTTCTTCACTTTTAACCTGAATGCTGCTACCCATATTCTGGATCAGGTGTTTACAAATTGCCAGC
>JBKHDZ010000032.1:0-17232 GCA_046541095.1 Alphaproteobacteria bacterium | reverse complement strand
GAAACCAGAAGGTTGGTAGAAGAGCCGATCAATGTAGTCATACCGCCCAAAATCGCCATATAGCTAAGCGGTAGCATAATACGGCTTTGCGATAGGCCGATATTATAGGCAAGTACCTGCAAAATCGGAATGGCAATAATCACAAGCGGTGTATTGTTCATAAAAGCACTGACCACCAGAACAAAAATCATGATACCGCCGATAGAAACTAGCGCCATCATCTTGCTTTGCGCCTCAAACATTCCTGTCACGATGCGCAAGGCATCGGTATGAATAATGGCTTGTCCCATCACCAGCAAAGCCAGTACCGCAATCAGCGAGGGGTTGGCAAATCCGGCCAGCAATTTGGTTGGGTTTAGTGTGTTTGTGCCGCTGGCATCCAGAAGCGGAAAGAATTGGCCCAAGAGCATCAAAACCGTCAAGATCGCCATACTGGTAATCTCCAGCGATACCTTTTCCCGTACAAAGGAAATAACCGCCAGAACAGTAACCAGCAAGACAAACCACATATGAAATTCACTATCAATGATGAAGCTCATGTTCTATGGCGCCCTTGTTTGCTGGTTTGGTACAGGCGCATCAGGAGTATCGGATTCTGTACGCGCCAATTCTATGCCCGAGGCTTGAAATTCCCCCAGGTTTTTAAGCCCGATACGCAAGACAAGCTCTGTTGAGCTGTCGCCCGAGGCATCATCGGTCAAATTACGCACCGCGCGCGCTGACCATGACAAGCACTGGCCAAAATATTCAAGGCCGATATAGCCCTGACGCAAGCCCGAAGATTGTCCCAAATCCTGCACAGCTCCGGCAACACTGCGCCAACGATCATTCCAGAAATACCCCAGATCGCCTGCAATTTGCTCACGGCTTGCATCCAGCTCGGTTCCTTCAAGTGCATTCGCATAGAGGTAGCGCATATTCAGATCAAAACCGCCCAGCGTGGTGTAGGAATCAAATTCATGACGCTCAGAAGCCAGATTGTCGCTGGCCAGTTGAAAGCGGTAATTAACGCGGTATTTATTTTGGTAATCCATATTGAATTCGCCGACAAAATCAGATGCCTGTTCATCCAGGCCAGAACCTCTCGGAAAGGGATTATCATCGTCATCAAAACGACGGCTTTGCCCAAAAAAGAAACTTCCGTAACTGCCGCTGTCGCTATAGAGACCTGTTTTCAGGCCATAGGTAACACGTGATTGATCCTCAACCCTGTCCAGCCCCGGAAAGCGGTTGGGTTCGAATAAATTACTGGCATCCAGCTGAATATCCTGACTATCTTCATTGGGGATATTATCATCGGTATCGACATTGGGCGCCAAAGTCAGGGCCGCAATCGGCTCTATAACCAACTGCGATGTTTCAAAGCCGCGCGCAAGGGGATAGCTGCTTTCAATATGCATTTGCGGAAAAATTCGTTTATCGGTGATATCATCATTGGGATCTGCCGTCGGCGTTGCAAAATCAATTTCGCGCACATGATAGAAATCACCGCGCACATCCGCATCCACCATTGTCACCAGCCCGTAATCGGAAATCAGGCGACGATACCATCCGGCTTCCAGGCTAACGCGCATCATATCCTGCTTTTCGCCTTCGCGGTGCAGGCCAAGAAGGGAGCCTTCCAAATCCCAGCGTCCGCCAATCAAGGGCATACTTCCCGGCTCACCAACCCAGTTCGAAATAATTTCCGGTAGAACCTGCGGCTGATCTTCATTTTGTAAATCCCCGACCCGCACATCCTGAAATGCCAATGCACGCAGGGCCGTATAATTGCGCCCTGAAAAACGCTCCGCATAAAGCTCGTTTTCAAGTACATCTTTGCTGGAAAAATCATATTGGCGTAGATATTGGTCATCCGAGGCATATTCAATATCAAAACCGGTACGCCATTTTTCATTTAAATCCCAAAGCCCCTCTCCAAAGATATGGCCGCGCAGTTCTTCATCGGTAGTAACCGTCTGGCCGCCTATTCTGTCATCGCGCTGCGAATAAGTAATACCGCCTTCCATCTTTAAAGAGGCCTTGTCCCAGCGTTGACGCCATTGGGCGGTGGCCAGAGGAAGCTGCTCTGTAAAAGCGCGCAGGCCGAATGTTGCGTCTTTCTCAGGCGCTATATCCCAGTAATAGCTGGTGCCCGCACTAAATCCTAGTTCGCTGTCCAAACCAAAAACGGGGGTTAAAAACCCGCTTTTGCGCTCAACCGTGCCGTCGGGATGAGAGAAATACGGCGTATAGGCCACTGGCACACCCAAGAGTTCAAAACGCGCATTGTTATAAGAAATACGATGTTCATCCTCGTGATGGGTCAGTTCAGAAGCCTTGATTTGCCAGACAAGCGGCTTATCGGGGTTTTCCTTACACGGCTCGCAAGGGGTATAGCTGGCCGAGCGCATAATTGTCTTGGTGGCGTTCTTGCGCTCACCCTCTTGTGCAGTAAAGCGCGAGCCATCACTTAAATAAGTTTTCAATTCATCCACGAAGCCGGATTTCATTTCATCGAATAATTCCACGCGGCTTGCGGTGTGAATATCGCCGCTGGGCTCGTTGAGAACCACATAACCTTCGGCAATAACGCGGTCATTGGCCACATCATATCTGATTTCATCTGCGCGTAATATACGCCCCGCCTGAACCAGCATGACATTGCCGCGCGCGGTTACGATCTGCGAATCTTCATCATTAATCAATTCATCGGCCTGCAAATCAACTGGGGCGGAATCAGCATTATTTTGAGGGCTTGTACGTGGAGCTTTTGTATTGCCCGCGCCCGCAAAGCCCGTCAATAAGCCGCCGCCTCTATTTTGTGGTTGCATAATATGGGTTTCATCAGCACGCAAGGGTTGTGGCGTGATATCTCGCCCTTGCAAATCATCTTGAAAATACAAATTGTTATCATAGGCTTCGGCAGGATTTTCCTTTTCAGGTTGTTTATCCGGAAAGCCGGTCAGCATCTGCGCGTAGGCATTCGCGCATAACCCTGTCAGCGCCGTTAAAAAAAACAGAAAATGTGTAATTGCCCGCAAACCCATCACATTACAGATTATAATTATGATTCAAGCCGCTAGCTTACACGGCTAAAAACACTTTGCGAAGGGCGAATTTCTATTAATTCGAGGAGTTCGAAAAGAAAGCAGGCATATCATCGCCAAAGCCAGTGATCGAATCATCGTCATCCTGCCTGGAGCGGCGGGAATTCTTTTGGTTATCATTGCGCCCTTTGGAAGATTGCGGCTTTTGAATTTTCTCGCTGGACTGCACGTTTTCCGTGGATTTATTGGAAGGCGGCTGTTTTTCTTCAGCCGATTTGGCGTAAAGATCAATTTTCTCAATGCTGTGATTTTTATCCTGCTTGAAAATAGCATCAACGAATTTTTCATCACGCGAGGTGGCAATCATCCATGTGCGTCCTTCTTTTCCCGCGCGCCCTGTACGGCCAATGCGGTGGACGTAATCATCTGAATTCATAGGCACATCAAAATTAAACACATGTCCGACATTTTGCACATCAATGCCGCGTGCGGCCACATCACTGCAAATCAGAAGTTTAATCTCGCCGCTTTTGAATTTTTCCAAAGTGGCTGTGCGCTCGCTTTGCTTCATATCGCCATGGAGGGCCGCCACTTTATAATTCTTGCTTTTGAGCCAAGAAGCCAGCCCGTCAATATCCTTTTTGCGGTTACAAAACACAAAGGCGTTATCAACATCTTCACGCTGGATAATCTTGTGCAACGCTTCTTTCTTTTTACGGCCATCTACATGAACTATGAATTGTTTCACCGTTTTCGCGGTTTCCGATTTTGCACTAACGGATATTTCTTTCGGATTACTCAGGAATTTTGCCGCCAGCTTTTCGATTTCCGGCGGCATGGTTGCGGAAAACAGCAGCGTTTGCCTTAAAGGTGGCAACAGGCCTGCAATTTTTGTGATATCGGGAATGAATCCCATATCCATCATTTTATCGGCTTCATCAATCACGAAAATCTTGATGTCAGTCAGCAAGATATTCCCGCGCTCGAATAAATCGAGCAAGCGCCCGGGCGTTGCAATCAGGACATCTACACCGCGCTCAAGAATTTTAATCTGATCGCCCATAGAGGTTCCGCCCACAAGCAAGGCTTTGGAAAGATCACAATATTTGCCGTATTGATCAAAATTATCGGCGATCTGGGCCGCAAGTTCGCGCGTCGGGCTGAGGATAAGAGAGCGCGGCATACGGGCCTTGGCACGGCCACCGGCCAGAATTTCAATCATCGGCAAGGTGAACCCGGCGGTTTTACCGGTTCCGGTTTGTGCAAGGCCCACAACATCCCGCATCATTAAAATAGAAGGTATAGCCTGCGCCTGAATGGGCGTTGGCTCTTGATAGCCACATTCATCCAGCGCTTTTAGAATTTCGGAATTCAATCCTAAATCTTTAAATGTCATTTATAACTAATACCTTCACTTCAATGATCTGCCTTGCTTGCAAGGCAACAAATAACGGTTTATAAACAAAAACACCGCAACAAATCAAGTTTGCATATGATTTTCAAGTAACCTACACGAGTTTTCATGAATAACCAACAAATAGATGAAACCCTGATTTGTTCGCCGCGCTTTGATCAAAACGGCCTTATACCATGTATAGCGATTGATGATAAAAGCGGCGATGTGCTTATGCTGGCCTATATGAACAAAGAAAGCCTGCAAAAAACACTGGAAACACGAGAAGCGCATTATTGGTCAAGATCGCGCCAGGAATTGTGGCATAAAGGCGCCACCAGCGGCAATGTACAGAGCGTCGTGCGCCTGCAAATTGATTGTGATCAGGACTGCATTCTTATGCACGTTAACATGCCACAACAAAATGGCGAAATTGCCGCCTGTCATACAGGGCGCAAAAGCTGTTTTTACCGGGATATTATCTGGAAGGACGGTGAAATGCAGCTTACAAAATCTCAGGATTAATGCGCGTGATTGTGATGATGCGCTTGCTCTGAAGCCTGGTTCTGCAATGATACCCCAGAATTCCCCTGATGCACAAAAATATAGAGCGACAAATTCGCCGCAAAAAGAATACTGGCCGCGAATAAAACCAGCCTTGTTTTGTCTTTTTTTGGTTTACAGGGCGGATGTTCGCACACGCTGTGGCAATCCAGCTTTTTGGAATAGCCATAAATTAGCCACCCCAATACCAGTAAAGCGCCGGAGCCGATGATGATCGGGGCCTCCCAATCATGCATGATATGGTGCAAATCCCAAATAACGGGCGGCACCAAACCCATAACGCCAAAGGCCGCAAACAAGCTGAGAATACTCAAAACAGTTGGAAGCGCGCAACACAAAATATGCCCTGTTTCCGAGATTAAAACCGTCCAGAATATGAATTTTTTCGAACGCACCATTTTGAACAATCCTTGCTTGCTATCATACTGTTATAAAATAACATTAGTGCAAATTGCAAGAAAATTGAGGCCGGCAGCGCAAATGGAGGTTGTATATATAAGCATAACCTTTAGTATTATATAAGGAGTGATTCAACCAGTTATACCTTAGTCATGCAAGCAGCCAATACCAATCAGCCCTATAATCTGAAAGGCGTACGCGTTCTGGTCGTCGAGGATTTTCCCTTCATGGCCCAGCTCATGTCTTCGATGCTGAAGGAATTCAATGTCGGTCATATCATTTCAACCTGCGAGATACGCGAGGCCCGCCAGTTAATCGAGCAATATAATCTCAAAGGTGATATCATGAATTATATTGATATGGTTATTACCGATTTATTTCCGCCGCGTGATGAGGGTCTGGAATTGCTACGATGGATACGCAGCCATGAAGAAGAAACCATTTGTTATATCCCGATATTGTTTTGTACCGCGCATACAACCAGGCGCGTAGTGGAATCGGGCCGTGATTTGGGTACCAATGAAATTATGGTCAAACCCGTATCGGCCGAAAAACTGGCGCATAGAATTTTGCACATTATTGATAATCCGCGCCCCTATGTAAAAGCGCCGCATTATTTTGGCCCGGATCGGCGCCGCAAAACGACCTTTATTGACTTTGCAGAAAGGCGCAAAAATGAGGATAACATTAAGGTGATAAATGAGTAATAAACAAGAAGTCGTTATAATCAATAGAAAAAACCGCCTGAAAGAAAAGGTTGTCAAGGATACGGCCAATGCGTCTATGAGCGCAAAAGGCACGCTGGATAAAGAAGCAATCAAGCGCGCGCAGAAAGTCATTGATGACGGGCAGGATTCATACAAGCAGGAATTAAAGGACAATCTTCAAAACCTTGTAATATGCTGGACAAATATTAAAAATCTGGATAAGGACGATCCCGAAATAATATCCAGTAAAAAAGATTTTCACAGGCTGGCCAATCACATTGCCGATGTGGCGGGTACATTCGGCTTTGACCTTATGGCCTATTTCGGCAAATCCTTGCGTGATTTCAATGACAATCTGCGCGTTGATGATAAAAACCACCTCATAATTGTGCAGGCGCATATTGATGTGATGTTGGTCGCTTTCCAGCAAAATTTAAAATCAGCCGATACGCCGGAAGCCAAAGAGCTGATAAAAACGGTTTCGCAAGCTATCCAGAAATATAGCGATTAAGTGCGCGCCCTTTATTCGCACGCCGTTTCAAGCTGTTCGTAATTGCTGGAATAACAGGCATCCTGAATATGAATCTCTGCCGATTTGCGCCCCTGCCAGTCATTGATTTTCAGTTTTCCAACTATATCAAAGGCGCGGCGATTATTTTTCAAAAATGCCTCCCCCATATCCGTGCCGACCGCACCAAAAGCCATGGCTTTAACGCGCGTGCCACCTTCCCAATCACTTAGTAATACGCTGATATGCGAGCCGCCGCGAATATCGGTATTGTGCAGACGGACATTACGAAACGCAAAAAGCGGTTCGGGGAAATCCTGCCCAAAAGGGCCAATATGCTGTTCCAGCAATTCAATAAGCTCTACACGCACTCCATGGGCGGTCAAAACCCCGTCAATAGCGGTTTCAGAATTAGCCTCATTATTTTCGGCTTGCCGCGCAATATGAGTGTTAAGATAGGCTTGAAAATCATCCAGCTTTTCGGGAGCAACTGTAAAACCGCCCGCCATAGCATGACCGCCGCCTTTTAGAAGTAAGCCCTCCTCCATAGCATCCATAAAAGCCTTACCGATATTAATACCAGGTATGGATCGGCCCGAACCGCGCCCCTCCTTCATACCGGATAAGTTTGAAGCGTAAGTAACAACGCAGGCAGGCTTGCCGAATTTATCCTTGATACGACCCGCCACCAAGCCACTTAATCCCGGATGCCAGCTTTCTTCTCCGACCAGTATAACCGGATTCTGATCTAGCCCTTGCGCCTCGACCTTGTGAAGCGCCTCTTTCTCCATTTGTGCCTGAATGGCTTTACGCTCTTCATTGCAATCATTCAATGTCCAGGCAATATTGATCGCTTCTTCATGGTCATCCGTGGATAAAAGCCGCGCCCCCAAATCCGCTTTATGAATACGGCTTCCGGCGTTAATGCGCGGTCCCAACATAAAACCGGCATGCTGTGTATTTACTTCGCTGGAAATCCGCGATACTTCCATAAGGGCATTCAAGCCGACATTGGCGCTATTTTGCATCACCTTGAACCCGCTACGCACCAATAAACGGTTCACATGGGTCAATGGCACCATATCGCACACCGTTCCCAGCGCAACAAGGTCGAGCAAGTCCATCAATTTCGGCTCGGCCTTGTCTTGATAAAAACCCTTTTCACGCAATTTGTTATTGATGGCAATGCACCCCATAAAGGTAACGCCACAGGCGGCCAGCATATCAAGGCCGGAGCTATCATCCGGGCGTTTGGGATTTATCGTGAAATTCGCATCGGTCAGGCGTTCTTCTGTCTGGTGATGATCGAAGATAACAATATCCAGCCCGATTTTGCGCCCTTGACCAATGATATCAAAGGCTGTCGAGCCGCAATCCAGCACAAAAAGCGTATCCGCGCCGCCATCTTTTAATTTTTGAAGCGCCTCAATATTCGGCCCATATCCTTCACTCAAGCGATCGGGGATATAAATAGGTGTATTGCTTTTGCCGAGTTCTTTTAAAAAGCGGTATAAAATGGCCGATGATGTTGCACCATCAACATCGAAATCCCCGAATATGGCGAAATTTTTACCTTCAATAATTTGATCTGCAATAAAGCCCGCCATATCTTCCATATCTTTCATGAAAAATGGCGAGGGTAAATGATCTTTTAAAGTCGGATTGAGAAAGGCCGGAATGTCATCAGCAGCAATATTGCGGGAAATCAAAAGCCGCGCGGCTGCTTCGGGCAAATCATAATTTTTACTGACCCGCTCTATGACCTCCAAAGGGGCATCATTCATCACCCAGCGGGATTTTTGAAAGGATTTTTCAACCTCGAATAATACGCTCATAAATCTTAAATACCATCCACCCAGTCTTTACGTTTAAAATTATGGGTGGCTTCAACGCGGCGCACAGTACCGGACTTGGATCGCATCACGATAGAGGATGTTTTAGCACCTCCGCCATAGCGGCGCACACCGCGCAACATAGTTCCATCTGTAACCCCCGTTGCGGCGAACATGACATTATCGCCCTTGGCCAGATCATCAGTTTTATAAATCGCATTAAAATCAGTAATGCCCCATTTTTCAGCGCGCTCGCGCTCGGTATCATTGCGGAACACCAAACGCCCAAGCATTGCCCCGCCAATGCACTGCAAAGCCGCCGCTCCCAATACGCCTTCCGGTGCTCCGCCTGTTCCGACATACATATCAATGCCGGTATCGGGTTCTGCCGTGGCAATAACGGCTGAAACATCGCCATCACCGATCAACGTAATACGCGCGCCCGCTTCGCGTACGCCTTTAATCAAACTGGCGTGGCGCGGGCGCTCCAGAATGCAAACATTCAAATCATTGACATTTCCGCCTTTTTCGCGCGCCAGCTTTTGCAAGATATCCTGTATGGGAGCATCCAGATCCAGAATATTCGCATCAATACCGGGGCCAACCGCAATTTTTTCCATATAGGTATCAGGGGCATTCAAAAATCCGCCCTCATCTGTCATGGCAACGACGGCCAAGGCATTCGGCCCGCCAGCCGCGGTAATATCCGTGCCTTCCAAGGGGTCAAGGGCAATATCGATTTTGGGGCCATGGCCCGTTCCAACCTTTTCACCGATATACAGCATTGGCGCTTCATCGCGTTCACCTTCCCCGATAACAATGCGCCCTTGAATATTCAGCGAATTCAAAGCATCGCGCATAGCATCCACAGCCACCTGATCGGCGGCCTCCTTATCCCCGCGACCAACCAGCTTAGATGCCGCGAGCGCGGCCGCTTCGGTCACACGCACAACTTCCAGCGCCAGATTGCGGTCCATAAATATCTCCTGATCAGCCATCGGAGGAACGGGTGCTTGCATTGTCATTACTATCAAATCCTTCTTTCATAGATGAAATCTGCCCTACTCTATGTTTTCAATCGGGATGAGGCAAGGCTTATCCAGTATCGAGCCCAATTTCTCCATTGCAGCGCAGGCGCGGGTCATATTCTCATGCCGGGTTTCATGTGTCGTCATAATCAACGGGACTGCCTGCCCCGGATCACGGCCACGCTGCAAGAACGCTTCGATGGATACATCATTATCACGCAAAATCGAGGATACATCGGCCAAGACGCCCGGCTGGTCAATCACATTCAAACGAATGTAATAACAATTCATCGTTGCGCCCATATCCACCCATTGCGGAGGCGTTAAATCTTTGGCAGGTACGCCAAAGGTCGGCGCGTTATACCCGCGGGCGATATCGACAATATCCGATAACACCGCAGAAGCGGTCGGCCCTTCGCCGGCACCACGCCCGACAAGATAGCCTGTATCGACAAAATCACCTTCAACATGGACAGCATTGAAAACCCCCTCAACAGAGCCAAGCGAGCTATCACACGGCACCAGACAAGGCTCTAAAACCTGCATGATGCCTTCATCATAGCGGCGCGCTATCCCAAGCAATTTGATTTTGTACCCAAGCTCGGAGGCGTACGCGATATCGGTGGCATTAATATGGCGGATACCCGTCATTTCCAGTGAATCAAATTCAGGCTTTGTGCCAAAAGCCAGCGCGGTAAGAAGACACAATTTATGCCCGGCATCCACCCCGTCCACATCAAAGCTGGGGTCCGCCTCGGCATAGCCAAGCTCTTGTGCTTCTTTTAAAACCTCTTCGAAATCGCGCCCGCTATTGCGCATTTCGCTTAGGATATAATTACATGTTCCATTCAAAATGCCGTACACGGCGTGGATATTATTGCCTGCAAAACCTTCGCGCATGGCCTTGATAATGGGAATACCGCCCGCTACAGCCGCTTCATAAGCCAGCGATACGTTATTCGCTTCGGCTAAAACGGCCAGTTTTGCACCATGATGCGCCATCAAAGCCTTATTGGCCGTGACAACATGCTTGCTGTTTTTAAGCGCCGCCTCACAGAGTTCGAGTGCTGCGCCATCTTCCCCGCCAATCAATTCAACAATCACATCCAGATGATCCATGCCCGCCAAATCTTGCGGCGTATCCGCCCATTGATAAGCGCCAAGATCGTGCCCTCGGTTTTTATTTTTTTCCCGCGCATTCACGGCCACCAGATCTAGTGAACGACCTGCACGGCTCGTCAGCAGGTCGCGGTTTTGCTCCAGCATTTTCACAACGCCGATACCAACCGTACCCAGCCCCGCAATACCGATTTTCAAGCTCTCAGCCATTTATATGCTTACCTTTTTATACTCTTGATATTGCTTATTAATTTTCCCGCAAAACAATCAAATCCACGCGGCGGGCCGTACGCGCATTGCCTTGAGCCACATTATTTTGCTGCGCCATTTCCTCGCCCCATCCGACGGTGCGAATAGCATGCCCCGGCACACCCAATGCCAATAGCGCATCAGAAACAGCTTCCGCACGTTCCAAAGAAATATCCAGATTAATCTGTTTGCGGTCTATCGGATCGGATGCATCGGCTTGCAGGCTCGCATGCCCTTCTACGCTGACAACTGCGCCTTGCAGATTTCTAAACTCACGCGCAAAGGCCTGGATTTTTTGCATATCCTCAGCGCTTAAGGCGACCGAGTTATGGCCGAAATATATGCTTTCGGTATTACCGGCCTGCTGAAGCGGCGTTAAAGGAGCGGCGGGCCTAGCGTTTTTTTTTACAGGCGCGCTATAGGAATTTTGCGCTCTTGTCATCAATCGTGGCTGGCCGATCGGTGTGATCTGAACACTTTGATTCCCGATTACACTTGTATTCTCATATCGCGGCGCTGGCAGGCTCGCGCCTCTTAAATCAGGGGCAGGGTCATCTAAAGAGAAAATCTGGACACTGCCGTTACTGACCGTACGGATTGGTGATGGCTGTCCAAAATCCCCATCCATCACCCTAACCGGCTGGCCGGTTGTCAAATCTATTCTGGTTTTCCCGGCTTGTGGCTTTGTCACCTCAACAGCTTCTTCATTAGAGGAACATCCGGCAAGTGTTAACAAACATAGCCCTATCAATAATAATCCAGATTTTTGTCTCAAGGCTTCTCTCCCTTTTAAAATTGCTCTATGGTAGTCCTGTTTACCTGTGCTTTTCAAGGAGATATACGGTTATGCGCACAAAAAAAGAGCCCGAGAAAAACCAGAGCGAAGAGGATATCGGCATTCCCGATCCGGTGAAATTCTCTAAAGCCATGGCCGAGGTGTATGAAAAAAGCCTGCCTTTGATGCGCGAGTTCTATGAAAAGAACTTTCAGGATTTTTCCAACAAGCCATTCGACCCTTTTAATATCCGCGATACTTACGCCGAATTTCTGGAAAAAATTGCCGAAAACCCGGGCCATTATATGCAGTTACAAAGCGAATACTGGCAAAACTGGATGCAGATCTGGCAGGAAAGCATGTTGAAATTTCTGGGCGAGCCATCCAAAGAAGTGATCAAGGCCGACCCCAAAGATAGACGTTTCCGCGATAAGGAATGGCAGGAAAATGCCGTTTTCGATTTTATCAAGCAATCCTATCTGCTGACCTGTCAATGGATGCACAAAACAATCGAGGAAACTGACGGCCTTAGCCTTGATGAAAAGCGCAAGCTGGAATTTTATACAGAGCTTTATGCCAACGCACTCTCGCCCACGAATTTTGTTCTGACCAATCCCGAAGTCTTGAAGGAAACCATTCATAGCGGCGGTGAAAACCTGATAAAAGGTATGCATAATCTGCTGGAGGACTTCAAGCGCGGCCATGGGGAGCTTGATATTTCCACCACCAATACCGAAGTTTTTAAGCTGGGTGAGAATATTGCCACCACACCCGGTAAGGTTATTTATCAAAATGATCTTATGCAGCTCATTCAATATGAAGCCACAACAAAGGATGTTCACAAGATCCCTGTCTTGATTATTCCGCCCTGGATCAATAAATTCTACATCCTTGATTTGAAGGAAGAAAACTCTTTCATTAAATGGCTGGTGGATCAGGGCTACACGGTCTTTACCATTTCATGGGTGAACCCCGATAAAAAGCTCGCGCAAAAACGCTTTGAAGATTATATGGATGAAGGCGTTCTAAGCGCGATCAAACAAATTGAAGAAGTGACGGGCGTAAGCAAGGTCAATACAATCGGCTATTGTCTGGGCGGTACATTACTTTCCATTACGCTGGCTTATCTTGCGACCAAAAAGAAAGCGGACAATATTGCCTCGGCCACATTTTTCACCACTTTGATTGATTTTGAGCACGCTGGCGATTTGAAACTGTTCATGGATGATGCCCAACTGGAATTAATGGATAGGGCCATGGCCGAATCCGGCGTTCTGGAATCAAAACAGCTCCAAAAAACTTTCAGCCTTTTGCGCTCCAACGATATGATCTGGTCTTTTGTCATCAACAATTACCTGATGGGTAAGGAGCCATTTCCCTTTGATCTTTTATATTGGAATGATGATGCCACCAATATGCCCGCGGCCATGCACAGCTTTTATATGCGTAAAATGTACCGCGATAATCTTTTGCGTGAACCGGGCGGCGTGAGCATGTATAAGACGAAAATAGATATCTCGAAAATCAAAACGCCCGCCTATTTCCTGTCCACCAAAGAAGATCACATCGCGCCATGGGTAGCCACATATAGCGGCTCCACTTTATTGGGCGGGGATGTTACCTTTACACTGGCGGCTTCAGGGCATACGGCGGGTGTGGTTAATCATCCGGCCAAAAATAAATATTGCTATTGGACAAATAACAAACTGGCCGCTCAGCCTTCCGACTGGCTTGCAAAGGCCAAGGAACATGAAGGCTCATGGTGGCCACATTGGGAAAAATGGCTGCGCAAGAAATCCGGTGATAAAATCAAAGCACGTAAAATCGGCAAATCTTTGGAAGATGCACCCGGCTCTTACGTGAAAAAACGCAGTAAATAACAGGAGGCTCAATCATGAAACTTTCAACTATTACAGATATTTTTACCAGCCTGTTTCATGAAAATGAGGGTGATTACAAAAGCAAAATTGACAGGCATGACTTGCATATCATTCGAAACAAAATGCGCGCCTGCCGTTCGGATTTACAAGTGGCCTTTGATGCTTCTTTATTTACCCGTGATGTTTATAATATTGGCCTTGTCGTGCCGGAAAATACCAGCATTATCACCCTGATGCATGCAGAGGGGAATCTGCAAAAAGCATTTGAAGACGTCACCGGGCGAAAACTGGATAAAGACAATATTGTGCATTATGCCCCTGCTCCGGCGCTTTCTTTCATACCTTTTTAATAATAAAAGGAGTGCCGAGAGTAAGAGAAGCCCTAAGAAGGCTCGTATTCCAACCCGCAGCCATCAAAAACATCTTCGATCGTGGTGCCCAAATGCGGCGCCATTTTTTCGGCGCTGTCAACAAACATATGCCATTTGAAAACAGGCAATGCGCTAAGCTCGTGTTCTTCCTGCGTTAAAGGCCCTGTATTTTGATTATAAATATTTGAAATCTGGATCAAATCGAGCTGCGTTGCAAAGGCCAGTGAACCAAAGCTTGTCAAAGCCGCTCCTTCAATACTTTCGCGGGCCTCGCGCACTGTCATTTGTACTAAAGGCTCTATAGCCAGATTATTAAACTCTTCAGTTACACATATCGCGTCTGTTAAAAAATCCAAACTAGCCTGACGGAGGTCAACTTCTGTAGCCTTCGGTTCCAGATCCTGCGCCTGAGTGGCTGTAGCCATGAACACGGCTGCGCCTGCCCCTAATAATGTTTTTGATATACTCATAATTCCCTGCTTTCTTATATTATATAAAAAGCACCGTAATGAAGTTTTGCCCATCTGTCAAATATGAAAAAGCCCTCCGCAAAGGGAAGGCTCTTTCGTAGTGAGCAAGAATTGCATTTGGTAGAGGAGGAGGAATAAACGCAATTCTTGAAATTGTAAGGGTTCTAACGCTTCGCCCACTGTTTGGTTCGACGTGCCTTGTGTTTACCGACTTTCTTACGCTCGACAACACGGCTGTCACGGGTCAGCATTCCGGCCTTTTTCAGCGGCGGACGCATTTCCGGATCAAAGTTTTCCAGCGCGCGTGAAATCCCGTGACGTACTGCGCCGGCCTGACCGGACAAACCGCCGCCCTTTACCGTACACATAACATCGTAATGACCCACAGCATTCACAGCCAGAAATGGCTGGTTCATGATAAGCTGGTGCGTTTTACGCGGGAAGTAAGACGTCTGGTCTTTGCCGTTCACAACAATTTTGCCTGAACCGGGCTTGAGCCATACACGGGCAACCGCATCTTTACGGCGACCTGTCGCATAAGCACGGCCCAGATCGTCCACTTTTTTCTCGCGCTTGGGCGCTTCTTCTGTCGTTGAAGATGTTGCAACAGCAGTTGGCGCAACAGCTTGGCCAGCCTTTGCATCCGCCTTCACTACGTCCTTGATATCTTTCAGATCTTTTACTGTTTCTGTTTTCTCAGCCATGTCTTAAGCTCTCTTATTCTTGGGGTTCATTCCAGCCACATCCAGCACTTCAGGCTTCTGGGCTTCGTGGGGGTGCTCTGTGCCGGCATAAACGCGCAGATTTTTCATCTGCTGGCGACCAAGAGGACCTTTGGGCATCATACGTTGCACGGCTTTTTCAACAACGCGCTCCGGGAATTTTCCATCCAGAATCTGGCCTTTTGTGCGCTGTTTAATTCCGCCCGGATAGCCTGTGTGCCAGTAAAAAATGTCCTGCTCACGCTTATTACCGGTCAGTTTAACCTTATCGGCGTTAATCACGATCACATTATCACCGCAATCCATGTGCGGTGTAAAAGACGGCTTGTGCTTGCCGCGTAAACGCAGCGCAATTTGAGATGCCAAACGGCCCAGAATGACGTCTTGCGCGTCAACAATCAGCCATTTCTTTTCGATCTCGTTTGGTTTAATCGAATATGTTTTCATTGTTTTCTTCGTCCTTATTTCAAAAGATGAACGCTGTTATGCACGATTTGACGCCCCCCTGTCAACAAAAAAGCAGCAATAATTACGCAATAAAAACAGCATCTTAAATTTACGGTACTTAAATACCCTTGCTTTAAGCCCCTGAATTGGTTTGATCATTAATCCATTGCAAAAACGGGTTGTACCCGTTTTCCAACGGGATCGCCACAATGCAAGGCACCTCATAAGAATGAAAATCTTTGATGGCGGCTTCTAACTCGTGATACCGCTCTTTAGGAGTTTTCAGGACCATTGCCACTTCCTGCTCGTTTTGGACAGAACCTTCCCACCAATACAGGCTCTCATGGGGCGAAAAAATATTGGCACACGCCGCAAGGCGTTTTTCGATAACCGCAGAAGCGATCGCTTTTGCTTCCTCCTTGTCTTTACAAGTTACATAGACCATAAATTCATTGCTCATTAATTTCTCTCCCTAAAACAATTTCTAGGCGGCCAGAGTGTATTGTTCTTCAAACAAACGATCAATGCGCGCGCGTACATCCGCTGGCGCTGCCAGTTTATTAATGTCTTCCCTGAATTGATTGGCACCGCGCAAGCCAGATACATACCAGGCCATGTGTTTTCGCGCTAAAGGTACGCCCGTACGCTCGCCGTAATAATCCAGAATATCATTGTAATGACGATGCATGAGGAGGCGCATATCTTCCAGTTCAGGCGGAGGCGGGATTGGATCCCCTTTCAGATAGGCAATCGTATCGCGAATAATCCAGGGCTTGCCCTGGCATCCGCGCCCGATCATCACACCGTCCGCGCCTGAAATCTCAAGCGCTTTTTTCGCATCTTGGGGCGTTTCAATATCGCCATTGGCAATAACGGGAATGTTCACCGCCTCTTTAACGCTTGCAATAGCGCGCCAATCCGCGTTTCCCTTATACATCTGCATACGGGTGCGGCCATGAACCGTGACCATTTGCACGCCCACATTTTCGGCACGACGAGCCAGCTCGGGTGCATTGATGCTCTGCTCATCCCAGCCCAGCCGCATTTTGACCGTAACAGGAACGTTCACGGCCTTCACCGTTGCCGCCATAATCTCGGTCGCCAGATCAACCTCGCGCATCAGGGCAGAGCCGCCCATTTTATTGACTATCTTTTTAACGGGGCATCCAAAATTGATATCAATAATATCGGCGCCCCGCTCCACATTCATTTGCGCCGCCTTGGCCATAACGTCAGGCTCACAACCCGCCAGCTGCACAGCCATGGGCTTTTCGGCCTCGCAAGAGCTGGACATTTTCAAGGATTCACCGGAATTTTGTATCATAGAGCGGCTGGCAATCATCTCGGAGAATACAAGCCCCGCGCCGTATTCCTTGACAATACGGCGAAACGGCAAATCCGAAATCCCCGATAACGGGGCCAGAAATACCGGATCATTGATGGTGATATTGCCTATCTTAATCATAGTGTCAGGTTTTACGGCAAAATTGCGCGCGATGCAAAGAATCCGAGTACGGCACTCAGCGCTGTCAAACTCGTCCCCCAGACAATATCCACGGCGCTGACTTGCCAAGGCCAGTCTTTAAGGGTCGAAAGATTGGTAAAATCATAGGTGCCATAGGCAACCAGCCCCAATAGCGCGCCGTAAGAAAGCGCCGTCACCCACTCGCCGCTTTGCAAGGCGGGCTGAACCGCAAAAACCACAACCCCGACCACATAGACACAATAAAAAGCCAGGG
>JBKHDZ010000031.1:0-17255 GCA_046541095.1 Alphaproteobacteria bacterium | reverse complement strand
CGCAATACAAATCCTTTTGCAGGACAGGGCGAGCCAAAAATCAGTTGGGAGGAGGCCAAGGAAATCGTTCTGGAGGCTTTTTCAGGTTTTTCCAAAGAAACCAAGAATATAGCAGAAATGTTCTTCGATAAGGGCTGGATAGATGCCGCGCTCGGTCCGAATAAACGGGGCGGCGCTTTTGCGCATCCCGGCATGGCCCAGACAGATAATCCTTTTGTCATGATTAATTACAGAGGGACCGCGCGCGATGTGATGACATTGGCGCATGAATT
The DNA here is from genome assembly GCA_046541095.1 of Alphaproteobacteria bacterium. Classification (GTDB taxonomy): domain Bacteria; phylum Pseudomonadota; class Alphaproteobacteria; order Micavibrionales; family Micavibrionaceae; genus UBA2638. The sequence continues at coordinate 16,983 of JBKHDZ010000031.1, read as the reverse complement.
GGGCCATGGCGTGCACCAATATCTGGAAGCCGAAAATAAAGCAGTGATGCACGCCCCCCTTACATTTGCCGAAACGGCTAGTGTTTTCGGGGAAATGCTGACTTTCAAATTATTGCTCGAGCGCGCAGAGAACGAGGAGCAAAAACGCAAAATCATGTTTGAAAAAGTAAATGACATGATCAATACAACCATGCGCCAAATCTCGTTTTATGATTTCGAAAAACGCACGCACAGGCAATTCAAGGAAGAGGGCAAGCCTCTTACGACCGAAGATTTTGGGCGGCATTGGGTAGGCGCGCTTCAAGATAGCTACGGAGAAGCCATCCCGTTGGATGAGGATTATGGGGTGATTTTTGGATATGTTCCTCACTTGATCCATACACCGTTTTACGTATATGCCTATGCTTTCGGCGATTCTCTGGTCAATGCTTTGTATCAAGTCTATGAAGAAGGCACGATCCCCAAAGAAGAATTCGTTGAAAAATATACGGATATGTTGGCCGCTGGCGGCACTTATACCGCAGAAGACCTGAAAGAAGATTTTGGACTGGATATTGCCGATCCGGCCTTCTGGAATAAAGGGCTTGATATGATTGAAGGCATGATTAACCAGCTGGAAGAACTATGCGAGCCGATACTGGATGCTGAAAATACAGTGAATACTCCTGATATAGGCCAACCTTAAGCTTTTATTGTGAGCCCCAAGGCATATTCCTGCGCTTACCGCGGGTACGCGTAAGCCAGGGATTGGAATTATCGGAAGATCTCTGGCCGAATTGTTCGCTTTTTTGGACGGGCGGTAAAGACGCGCTATCGGGAATACTTTCCCCGGTTGTTGCCGCCAGAGCCTGAATGCGTTTTTCAATGGGCGGGTGCGTGGCAAACATACCCAAAAACGGCTTGGCATTTTCAATACACATCATAGCGATATCATCTGTGGTTTCAGGGATTTTGGCGCGCCCCGAAATCCGCATCAAGGCGCGCATCATCGCCGATGGATTTTTGGTCAGCTCCACCGCGCCCGCATCGGCCATATATTCGCGGCGCCGCGAAATGGCAAAACGCATCAAAAGCGTTGCCAGATAGCCAATCCCCAAAATAACGGCAATTCCCAATATAACCAGAATTCCGCCGCCTTTATTACGGCTGTTGCCGGAAAAAATAAATCCGTAACGAATAGAGCTCCACGCCATTTGTGCCAGAAAACCAATCATGCCGGTAAAGATAACCGTAATAATTAAAAGCCTTACATCGCGGTTTAGAATATGGGCAAGCTCATGGGCGAGCACAGCCTCCAGCTCATCTTTGCTGAGGGAATTCATCAGGCCGCGCGTCACGGTTACTGTAAAGCTTTTCTGGTCAATGCCGCTGGCAAAAGCGTTGCGCGCATGGGTTTCAATAATTTCCAGTCTTGGCGTTGGAATACCGGCTGTAATGCTCAAATTTTCCAGCATATTGTAGAGTTCAGGCTCTTCCTTGCGCGTCACCGGATGGGAATGAGAGAGCTTGCGGATCATCGAGGAATGAAAAAACCAGGCGATCATAAACCAGATACCAACGGCCGTTATAATAAGCGGCCAGAAATCTGCCAGTGCGCGCACGGCAAAACTGCTGGATACTGCGGTAGCATCCACACCAGCCGGAATGGGGCCCAAAAAGCCGATAAAAAAAGCAATAGCCCAGAATAATCCCAGCAAAATAACGGGATAGAGGCATAACAGAACAACCGATTTAAAATTGTTGTTCCAGATATGTGTTTTTAATCCGGCAGAGGCGAGAGCCATATTTTTATATTCCTTGACAAGTAATTTTCATATTTGCTAAGTAATCTTGTAATTATACTACTTATTCAAGGAGAAAAAAATGAATAAAGCGACTTATGGTCTTATTGGCGGCGGTCTTGTGGCGGCCTTTATTGGCTCTGGCGCGGCCTATAATTATGGAACCGAAAGACAAGTCTGTTTTACAGTTTCTGATAAAGAACGCATTGTAGAAACAGATACTGATGGCAATACGTCCAGCAAATATCTGGTTTTTACAGACGTCGGTACGTTTGAAAATACAGATACATTGCTACGCATGAAATTCAGATCTTCTGATTTGCAAGGTTCATTGCAGGAAGGTGAATCTTACAACGCGACAGTGTATGGCTGGCGTATTGGATTAATGAGTAATTATCCTAATATTGTTGACGCGAAGCCCGCAGCCACCTGCGAATAATCTATTAAAGCCTTCAAATTAGAAGGCTTTTAAAACTTTACTTTCGGCGCTTTTTCCAGCGTTTCGCGGTCGGCATCCTCGATTTCGAAAAATTCTTCTTTCGTAAAACCGAATTTGGCGGCAAACAAAACAGCCGGGAATTGCTCGACGGCGGTATTCAACTCGGATGTCGCATTATTAAAGAATCTACGCGCGGCGGCAATTTTGTTTTCAATATCCGATAATTCGCTCATAAACTGGCGATAATTCGTATCGGCTTTCAAATCCGGATAATTTTCGGCAACCGCAAAAAGGTTCATCATGGCTTGGGAGAGCATATTTTCGGCGCCAACGCGTTCCCCTAAATCACCGCCCTGCGCGCGACCCACCTGCGCTCTGGCTTCAGTCACATTTTCCAGCACTTCTTTTTCATGGCTGGCATAGCCTTTGACCGTTTCCAGCAAATTAGGAATCAAATCGAAACGCTGTTTGAGCTGCACATCAATATCGGCAAAAGCCTGCTCGCGTGTTTGGCGCAAAGCCACAAGACGGTTGTAGATAAATACAACAATTAAACCGAGAACAACAATAACACCAAGTATAATCCAGAGTTCCATAACCAAAGTCCCTTATGTTTTAAAAATACGAAAAAGATTTTACCAAAATAAAAATGAGAAGAGAAAACATTTCTTTGCCCCCGCATGAGGAGGGATTGATTATAATAAGGAAAGTGCGATACTTTAGCCTTTAAACTTTATACATTAATAACACACTGCAAACTTAATCATGCCAATCACCACCTCCTCTCAATTTGCTTCTGTAATCGAAACAGGCACGGATTGGCGCGATACCTCCAAAAAAATTCTGGAACAGCTGGAAGCGATTAAAACGCAAGACAATCAATTCAATTTGGGGTTTTTATATGTCAGCGATCACCTCGCCGATGATTTGACCAGCATTACCAATCTTTTTAAATCCGTTCTTGAAATTGAAAACTGGGTTGGCTGTGTCGGGATGGGGGTGTGCGGCAACGGCCAGGAGGAAATCGATAAAGTTGCGATATCGGTTATGGTCGGCCAATTTGAAAAGAACAGTTTTCAGTTTTTTAAAGCCAGCCCGCAAAATCAATCCGGCGAACAAAATTTCGAGAAATGGATTTCCCGGTATGAACCTTTGCTGGCTGTAACCCATGCCAACCCTCTCATGCAGGATAACCCCGTTGATTTGCTGGATTATATTGATGAAGAAATCGGCGGATTTACTATTGGCGGACTCGCCTCCTCCAGAACCGACCATGCCATAGTAAGTAACGAAGATGAAAAAGAACCGATCAGTTGCCTTGTTTTTTCCTCTGATCTACCTGTCGCAACGACATTGTCGCAAGGATGCAAAAAAATCAGCCCTGTTTATACAATAACGCGCTGCCATAATAATAAAATTTATGAGATCGACGGCAAACCCGCCATCGATGTACTGGCAGGCGATTTGAAACAACTCGCTCTGGAAACAGCCGGCGAATTTTCATGTGGCGTTGCAATCGATAAATCTCAAAGTCTTGAAAATTTCGAACAGCTTACAGATGGTGAAATACACGCCGCCATTCCGATAAGCGGATCAGATCAAGGACAGTATCTGGTGCGCAATATTATCGATATTGATGAAGGCGATAAATCTCTGGAAATCGCTTATCCTGTTCAGGACGGCGCCCACATTCTTTTCGTTAACCGCAATGATGAAACCGCTTCATCGGATTTGAGCAAAAAACTTTTGGCTTTGCGCAACCGCGTTATAAAAACCCATGGCAGTTTTGCGCCCAAAGGTGGGCTTTATATTTCCTGTGTTGCACGCGCATTCACTGATTTCAAGGGGAAAGGCCCGGGCGGTGAGATGGCGCTTGTGCGTGATATTATAGGAGATATCCCCTTAACAGGATTTTATGCCAGCGGCGAAATCAATGCCGCAAGATTATACAGCTATACGGGTATATTGATTTTATTTTTGTGAAAAATGAAACTTTAAACCCCGCTATTGCGAAGCCAGTCCATAAGCACTATTTTAATTTTTATAACTTTAAAAAAGGATTGCACATTCATGCCCAGTTTCAGATTACCTTTACTAACCGTATCCATTTTAGCTCTTATTGGCCTCGCCTCTCCGGCCTCAGCGCAAAACGAGAGCAATACAAATTTACCTGAACTACCCGAACCTATTCAAAATCTGGTGAATGAAGGCGCGCAAATCCGGTATTTAGGGCGTGATTACGGTGTTGATGGCTGGCTGACCGTTAAAAACGGCCAAGAACAATATTTCTACGTCCTGCCCGATCAAAAAGCTTTTTTGATGGGTGTCATGTTTGATAATACAGGGCAGGTTGTCACTGTCGATCAAGTTCAGCGCCTTCAGAAAAAAGGGGATGATATGCTGGATATGCTCGCCGATGAGAGCATGAGCATGATTGAAGAAAAAATCGATGAGCAGGCTTCCCAGCAAACCCAATTCAAATCTCCATCCGAACAACTATATGCCGATATTGAAAGTAGCAACTGGGTACCGCTAGGTGAGGCAGGCGCTCCCATTATGTATGCTTTTATTGATCCGCAATGCCCACATTGTCATTCCATGATTGAAGATATGAAAACCTCATATCTTGATACAGGCCGTGCCCAGCTTCGCATCGTCCCCATAGGCTTTCGCGAGGAAACACGCGCTCAATCTGCCTTTTTACTTGCTGCTCCCGACCCGCAAAGGCGTTTTTATAATTTTCTGGAAGGCGATACAGATGCCCTGCCTGCCCGCGCAGAAATCAACCAGCAAGGGGTTCAGCGCAACCTTGCCATTATGCAGTCATGGAAATTCGATGTAACACCATTGGTTGTGTACAGGGCCAAGGATGGAACCGTCAAAATTGTCCGTGGCCGCCCGCAAGACGTGCCGGCTTTAATCAGTGATCTGGGAAGCCGCGTTTAGGCTTAAAGGCTAATTTACAAGCATAATTATATCTCGGGACTTGTGAGTTTGGGGGTAAAGCCTTTATACTTGTAATTGAGAATAGATTTTTCCTAGTGCCTTTAAGGATTTCATGAACCCGCGTACAACCTACCTTATTCAAATTATTGAAAAAATTGGCGGCCCGTTATTAGGAGCCGTCACTTCGGGTGGCGGCAAAAATACCGATCAATCGGTTTCCAAAGACCAGGCCGAGCAGTTGGCCGTATTGCTTTCCAAAACAGTTCAGCTCAGTATTTCTCTGGGGAAAATGATCGAGATTGAAAAAACCGAGCCGGAATTAAGCGATTCCCTTAGATTGGCCATGGCCGGATTGGCCGCCCCGATTGTAGGCGAGCAATACAAAAATCTGGGCAAACCCCCTAGCGATGATGATATGCAAAAACTTGGAAACGCGCTGGAAGCGGTCATGACATTCTCCGATAATTTTTCACCTTCTCCGGAAAATGCCGCGCGCCTTAAAAATATTCAGGCTGCCGGAGATAATGTAGATACGCATCAAGCGCAAATCCAGTATATTCAGGCCTTCGTTCCGGTCGCCGATAGCATTGCCCGCTTTTCTTTTGGTCAGGCCGAAAAGAAAATGGTACAGGACGCGGCCGATAAAATTACGGCCAAAGCTAAAGTAATACGCAGTGATGTGTTTGGTGATCTTACGGACAAAGATACCCAAAAACTCTACGAGCTCGGGATTCTGAAGGCGCTTACCGAACTTTATACCAAATGCCATATCGCGGAAATGGATAAATTACTAAGCCTGCAAGAGCCTGATGCCAATGCCCAGAGTGCCGCTTTGAAATCTTTATGGGATAATTTTGATCTTCGCGCTGATACACTCGCCACTTTGGCCGAAAATCTTGTGCCCAAAAGTCCTCAATCGGTGGCTCCAAGCTCTAATAATGCTGAAAAACCAATAACACCGCCGGATAATAACGCCGCCGCCAACGTGGTGCCACCTGCGCAAAACGCACCGCCTGCCGAACCGCCGCAAACCCCAGCGCAGCCGCCCCAGCAACCACCACCTGCTACTCCGCCGGCGCCACCCCCGCCACCAGAACAGGCCAATAATGAAGGAGGACAACAATCAGGCGGAAGTCCTATGGCCATGTTTGCCAAACCAAAAACACAAGAAGAAGCACCCTCTGCACCGCCAACAACGCTGGGCCAAAATGCACCTCCTGCCTCACCGCCCCAGCAACAAGCGCAGCCTGATCGGCAGTCGCCTGCAGCGCCCTTCACACAGCCCCCACAAGAAAATCAAGGTAGCAGTAACCAGCAACAATCCTCGGGCGGCGGTCCTATGTCTTTTTTCAAAAAACCGAATGAAGGGGAAGACGAGCAATAAAATCCTTGAAGATTGCTTTCTATCCGTTTTAAACTTTGAATAATAACAATAAATAAGTGATCTATTATGGCCGCTAGTAAAGTTCTTGCCGCATGTTTGATGCTTGCCTCCCAGACATATTCCATACCCCCTGCCGTTCTGGTTGGTATTTACAAGGCCGAAGGCGGTGAAGTCGGGCAGGAAGTTCGCAATACCAATGATTCTTATGATCTGGGACCTATGCAAATCAACACGATCTGGCTCCCGGAACTGGCTAAAAAATGGGGTGTAAGCGAAAGTACGGCGCGCAAATGGGTTAGAGATGATGCCTGCACCAATGTCGGGGTTTCGGCATGGATTTTGCGCCAGCATCTGGATGAAACACAAAGCCTGTCCAAGGCAATTTCCTATTACAATTCACGAACACCGCGTATCGGGACACGTTATAAAAAACGCGTCATTGATATCATGAAAGATAACGGTCTGGTCAGATCGCACCGATAAATGCTCGATTTTGTCAAAAAAGCCATCTTTATTGATGATAGCTTTTTAAATTTTTCGCTCCTCTATTGCCCTTAATCAAAAGTGCCATTACTCTTGATTCGGTACACTGTTTTCAGTAGTAATGGGCAAGTTACTCATCTAAGGTTTTTATACGCATGCACAAATCGAAATCATTCACAGTTTTACTGGCCTCTATCATTCTTCTTGGCGGCTGCGAAACGGCCCAGCAAGCCTTTAGCGGAGATTCGCCGCAATTGGTAGCCGCCCCCGACAGCGTTTCCGCCATGTTGGCCGATGCGGCAGATCGCGCATCGACAGCGCTGGAAACTCTCGCAGCTGTTGAATATTCACGCTCGCCCGGTGTTGCGGTTTCTACCATTGGTGACGCCCCCGCAGAATTACGCCGCGCCATAACAGTGAACTGGGTCGGCCCCGTAGAGCCAATAACGAAAACTCTTGCTGATCGCGCCGGATATAACTTTTTGGCGATTGGTAATGCCCCGCCTGTGCCGCTGGTGGTTTCTCTGGATGTTGAAAATCGCCCGATAATCGATGTTATGCGCGATATCGGTTTGCAATTAGGCTTACGGGCCGATGTTAAAGTTGACGCGGCGCGCAAGGCTGTTGAAATTCATTACGCACCTAATTCCGGGATTTAAAAATTGTGATTTTGAAATCTGCAAAATTTGTTCTTATTTTATGCGGTGCCATTTTAATTGGCATTACTTCTCCTGCACTTGCTCAAGATAGCGAAGCGGAAGCAATTCCAGCGCCGCCGAGCTTGCGGGATATTGAAAACATCCAGCGTTCAGAAAATTTTGTCGAGCAAGATGGTCTGCCTTTTGACATTCGCAAAGAAGCCATTCGCGAAGCCGCCCTGTCTTATGGGGCCAGAGCCGGTTTGTCCCGCCGCATTTATCAAATTCGTCAGGAACTTGAATATCGTGGCCGCTATCTTGACAAAGTCTTTGATTTTTCCCAGCTTCTTATTCCTGCCCCTTCCGGCCTCATGATTGAGCCGCCCGTTATTACAGAGGCAGACAATGCGATGATTATCAATGCAAGTGGCCAGCAGGCAGCCGTCTCTGATCGTATCTATAACATTATGAGCAATGCGCGCATTGTTTCCAGCCCGCGCACATGGCGCTTTTATCTGGAACGTGCCTGGGGAGAGGTTGAAAGACCCCATGATTTACTTTTGCCTGAAAACGAAGAAGAGCGTCAGGAATGGGTCCGTCTTGTAAATGAAGGCTGGGAATATGGAATTCAGCAGGCAAATGATATTTTTGAATCCGACTTAAACAGGCTGGTTGCAGATTATAAAGGCATGGTGCGCTACCGTATGCTTTTATCTCAAGGCATGATTTCTGCACCCTACGCTCTTCAGGTTGATCGCGGAATTACAGGCGGCCCCAATGAAATGCGAATTGGTGACCGCGCCATTGAAATCACTGGTGTTCCCCAACTCATTACAGGATCGGAACAATGGCAACCCGCAAGCCGATAAGTCTTGTAAAAGCCGAGGATGCACAGGCCGCAACATGGCCTGACGAACCAAGCCGTTTTACCGAAGACTTTATTGACCCCTTCATTCTATGGTGCGTTAAACAAGGATCGTCGGATATCAGCATCCAGTCTGATCGGCCTGTTTATAACGAAATCCACGGCGTTTTATATCCGGGTACTTTCAGAAAGTTGGATGCGGCCGATATGGCGGTGTTTCTGCAAAGAATTTACGGGCCAGAAGCGCAAGCCCGTCTGGCTTCAGGGCGCGATCTGGACGTTTCCTATGAAATCCGTCCTGATCGTTATTCGCGTATTCGTTTTCGCGTCAATATTACAGCCATTCTCTCCAAGGGCCGTGACGCCGCGCAGATCACCATGCGGGTATTACCCAGCGAACCACCCACTATGCAAGATTTGAATATTGAAGAGGCCATTACCGATAACTGGGCGCCGCGGCAGGGCATTGTTATCGTTACAGGCCCGACGGGTTCGGGTAAATCAACATTATTGGCCGCAGGCAACCGCATGTTGCTTGAAAGACCGCGCGGCTGCGGAAAAATGCTGACCTACGAAGCGCCCATCGAATATACCTATGATACGATTAACAGCCCGCGTTCTTTGGTTTCTCAAAGTGAAATTCCGCGCCATTTACCGGATTTTGCCGCTGGCGTGCGCAATGCCCTGCGCCGTAAACCGGAAATTATTCTGGTGGGTGAATCACGGGATAGGGAAACAATCAATGCGGCCATTGAAGCCGCACAGACAGGTCACGCGGTTTATACCACCACGCACACAATGGGCGTGGCCAGTACGGTTCAGCGTATGATTTCCGTTTATGACATGGAAGAGCGCGAAGAGCGCGCGATTGCCCTGATGGAAAGTTTACGGATGATTGTCACCCAGGCGCTTGTACCGCGTGAAGGCGGAGGACGTATTGGCGTGCGCGAGTGGATGAAATTTCCCGATGAAGTGCGGGAAAAACTGATGGATATGAATTTCACCAAATGGCCTAATGAAATCCAGCGCATGATTAACCAATATGGCCAGACCATGGAACGCTCTGCCGAAAAAGTTTATGAAGAGGGTAAAATCGACCGCCTGCACTATCTCTATCTTGCATCAAGCACAGGCGCATAAGGGCTTTTGCCAATATTCACTTTTCCTTAAATAGTCTTGCATGATACTATTATAAATAATGCTTTTATCTGTAACCCCCATTTTTTATTAGGAGTCGCCTCATGGCAAAAGAAGTCCAGAATATGCAAGAGCAACTTAACTGGCATTGGCGCAACAATATGCGCACTGTGCGCTTTTTTGCTCTGGATGCCAGAGCCTCTTTGTGTTTCATGGTTCTTTTGGTCTATGCACGGACTTCGACAATTATCCTGACTTTTATTGTAACGATGATTTTTTACTGGCTGGAAAAAAAAGGGATGACCTTTCCCGCCGCTTTACGCAATTTGCGGATGTGGTTTGTTGGAACAGACAGGCCGGGGCTGAATTCCGTTCATCATAAAAAATTTATTGATCACGGCTAGACTTTCTTTTCCTTTATCAATCTTGGTACAAAGGCGTAAATACACGGGTTAATTCTTGTATTTTGTGATTAAGCTGACTATGTTTACAAAAAAACGCGCTTTTAAAAGGGATATGACATGAAGCCTTTAACAAAAAACATCAATTCTTCTTTGGTTTTTGCCTGCTCTGCGCTGGCTATTTTATCTTTATCTTCTGTCAGTCATGCAGGTTTTGAATGGGTACCGCCCCAGAATTCATCATCCGCGATTGTTATAGAACAGGCGCCCGTGGAACCTGTCATTGATGAGCCTCTGAACGCCCCTGCCAGCATGGTTCCGGCGTCCAATTCAGGCATAGATGTGCCCGTCAACAAGCCTGCACAAATTAAAACTCTTGACCTTACACAGTCCAATACTTCTGCAGAAATTATGTTGCCGCCCCCTGTGAGCAAACAGGAAGGACAAGAAGCCAAGGCCATTACAGTGCAAGAGCTGGAAAGTTCAGAAAAAACTGTCGAGATTACGGATGACGGCAAAGTACAAAACACCAATCAAGCTATTACCGTGCCTCAAAATGCCCCTCTTGCCCTGGTGCCACAAAACACGCAAAGCGCCGATCCTGTAACCCATGATACAGATGCGCCTGCCACTTCAGGCCGTACAATGATCAAACCATTTCCAATTTTGAAAAAAGACCAGCCACAACAGGCTTTTGTGCCTACGGAACCAATGAAGACACAGGCTCCTGCCGTTCAAGCCGCTCCTATGCAATCACAAGAGCCACTGCAAAGTGATAAAGAAATCGCTTTGGGCTTTGGTAAAAATATGCCGCTGGCTTTGGCGTTAAAGCAAATTCTCCCTGATAACTATGCTTATGCTTTTAGTGCAGGTGTCAATCCCGGCCAGCTTGTATCCTGGAATGGCGGGAAAAGCTGGGATCTAGTTTTAAAAGAAGCGCTGGCTCCCCTTAATCTGGATATGTATTACCAAAACAAAAAAGTAACCATCCATAACGCGCAAGCGCCTGTTTCCGAGAAAACATCTTTTAATCAGCCTCTTTCCGCCCAAAATGTAGCCGGCGTAGAGCCAGCCGCTGGTGTTGAAAGCCCTTTAGAAAATAGCGCTACTTCACTTTTAAAAGAAAATACACTTCCGATAAAGCGTACAAACATTCAAGACCCGGGCGAACAAGCGCAAACCAATATTTCCAGCGCCCTAACAAGTGATCAAAATAACAGTTCCGATCTTTATCCCGATGCAAATACCGCAAAGCCTTTATGGTCCGCACAAAAAGGGGCGAGCCTAAAAGACACGTTATATTCATGGAGCCGCAAAACAGATAATATCCAAATTATCTGGGAAGCATCCCATGATTACAGGCTGGATAAAGATTTTGAATTTATGGGAGGCACCAAACAGGCCTTTGAATATATACTCCAATCCGGCTCGGACATGGAAGCCAACTTAACTGCACGTTTTATTGAAAACTCCACCGCACCCGGCGATATAGCGATGATTATCGTGCAAGATAGCGAACAAGCCATGAAAGAAAATTCTGCCGATCAGATTAATCCGGAGGGCTAAGAATTTTTTTAAGATGCCTGCTATTGCCACAGTATTTACGGCAGTATTTAAATGAAATTCACAAGACTCAGTTCCTGCATGCGCGCTGTAATGCGGTAAGATGCATCCAGACTTGTTTGAACAGACGTTAATTGCACGGCTACTTCATTTAAATCAACATCTTCTGCACCGGAAATCAGATCCTTGGCAATCTTGACTTGCTCGCGGTTAACTTTTTTCGCTTCATCAATGCGAACGCGCGCGCTTTCCAGTTTGACAATTTCATCATCTATTTTATCCAGTGCCCCGATAACCATACTTGTCACCGCACCGAATAATTCAAAGAAATTATCTTCCTGCTCTTCCAGCGTAGCCCCGGGCGCTCCTTCCTCAAGCGCGGGATCGCCAAATGTGTAAGGCTCCGCATAAACATCGGCTATAGGCGGCAGGCTTTCGTTACGAATAACGGAAATCGCAACCATAACATCGCGAAAACCCTGATTATTAGCAAGAGATGTATAATCAACCTGATTATATTCATTAATGCGGGCAGACACATTCCCGGCATTTCCCGCTGTAAGCGTAGCGTTAAAGCCGACAATCGTATCGGTAATCGCATCCGGATTGCCCGCACTGGCCACTTGATCCGTTAAATCGGCAATAAATTGGGTTGTTGAAATATTATTGGGGCTGCTTTCATTTTTCCAATTATTAATTGCTGTGGAAATTGCCGTATCCAATGCGCTCGAATTCCCCAAAGGCTGCTCCAGAGCGTTTGCTCCACCAAAAACATAGCGTTCTCCATCCTGGCGATTTATTAATTCCGTCATGAATTCCGAAATACTATCGGCAAAATTCTGCATGGTGCGAAAATCAATATCCATTTCACCTGAAGACAAACCAATCGGCGTTGTTTCTACGATACCCGGTGTTAAAGGATCATCCTGACGAATAAAATCGCCCTGCTGATGAGCAGATTGTTTGGAAAAATTCACCAAAAAATCCCTGAAATTCTGGGTTTGCGCTTTAAATTCACGCAAAGATGTCAGCATGGTCTGAATACGCTTATCAGCCATATTCATATTGTTTTGATAAGTTTCAAGCGTTTTAAAATTCGCGCGCGCGCGTTTGGATGTTAAAATATCAATCCCGAGACCGGAAAACTTTTGCGTTTTCTTTCCCGAGGAAAGCTGGCGGCTTAGCAGATCGAAACTGTTTTGCGAAACCTTCAGGCGATCGATTTGCGCCATAGCCTGTCCTAATGTCGAAACTCCTGTCATCTTATATACTCCTTCATATCCTTCTTATTCATTTTTAAAATGCGCTCAGCAATTCCTGAAACATCTCGTCCACCGCCGTTACCACGCGCGCCGAAGCAGAAAAAGCCGTCTGATACAAAACCAGATTGGACAGCTCCTCATCCAGATTAACCCCTGAATCGTTATAAAGCTGGGTTTGCAGCAAATCGCGCAAAGATTCTTCATCGGCAATTCTGTTTTCCGTAGTCACCAGTTCCGAAGCGTGCTGGTTCACCATTTTTTGCGCATAATCAATCAGGCGGGATGATCCGATCACTCCTGTCGATATATTGGCTCCCGGCCCAAGAAAATCCTGACGAAATGCTACTGTGTTTGTAGTGCTCGCCGATATCTGTGATTGGTAGGAAATTGTGGTAACCGGGGAATCATTTTGCACCACGCCGCCCGAAATGGAATAGGTTCCAAATAATGCCGAAGCGATATTGATATCATCATCAATATTGATCCTGGTGCCGGGCGCTGCTGTATCGGAATAGGCCGCACCATTTGTAGTAAACGGCCCGCCAATAATTTTCAAATCGCCCCCAAAACTTTGATCGGTAAAGGTATCATCATCACCGGGACGCAATTGCAAATTGCCATTTGCATCAACACGCGCAGCCAGATTGGGAACGGCTTGCAATTTTGTTAAAAGATCGGCCGTGAAATCGCCCGGCTCTATTGTAATACGTACAGGATCAGCTTGCCCTACTTGTACATCAAAATAAGGGTCTTGCGGGGCGAATGTATTTTCAGATAATCCCAAATAGCTGATACCGGTCGCCCCCATAGCATTGGGAGGAGCACTTGCATCCAAAGTAACACTACCATTTGATGTTAAAATAAGCTCGCCGTTTGTGCCGACCGAAGCATCAGCGGTTAAACCCGCGGGCAAAGCTGCCAGAGCAATCTGCGCATCTATTTCGGCCGCTATCTGATCGACAGCCGTTGCGCCAGGTTGCAATGCGGCATTGGCCAGTGATATATCAATACTGACAGGGCCTAACGGAATTCTCGGCTCTTCGAAAGTCAGGCGGAAAGTATCGTTACCCGGATCGAGATCCCCGCCAGCCGTCGTGACCAAGGCTCCCACATTTGGATATGCGCTCAAATCATTCGCGCCCGTTATAATAGTGCTGGAATCAAGACCAAGCCATGTCTGCAAATCATTTGTGCCAGTCAGCGCAATATCGACTTGTGTGGCCGGATCACCATTAAAGGCCTGCTGATAGTCTGTTGCTCCAAATGTAAATTCCAGAACGCGGCGTATAACCTCGCTTGAGCCTTCCTGAATGTTCGTCGCACTATAAGTGCCCTGCTGGATCAGGCTGTTATCGGCTTGAATGGCTGAATTCACCCGAATTTGGGTTGAAAACCCGACATACTCGACAGGCGTGGGGGGCGGACCTGCATTAGGGTCAGGCGGTGTATCAGCCGGCACATTGCCCGATGGATCTGTAAACAGCATTAAACCCTGCGCTTCAAAACGCGTTGCCATTTTATGGGCCAGCTCGTCAATCTGGGCCATTTGCCGGGGGAAGTCGGCATCACGCAATTCTATTAAACCGCCCAAACGTCCGCCCAAATCGCTTTCGGTTATATTAATAGCGGATACGCTCGTTTCCGGATCGCCTGCAAATCCCTGATCAACGACATAAACAGGCGCCGCCCCTTCGGGGTAATACGCCGAAGCGCTCAAAGGGGAGGGGGAAAAATATAATTCTTTTGCCGTAGTATTCGCCAATTCAACGCCTTGGGTAGTTTGCACCACCAATACGCCATCGCCGCGCTTGAAAAAGCTGATATCAATCAAATCGGCAAGTTCTTTAATGGCTTCATCGCGCTGGTCTTCCGCCAGTGCTGTTGAACGGGATATATTCTGGTTGTCCTGAATGGTATCGTTCAATTCCGCAATCTGCGATAAAAGCTGGTTTGCCCGCGTTATGGTTGTATCCATATCATCTTGCACATCATTGCGGGATTGCAAAATCAGATTGCCCAATTCGTTGATCTTCTGGGCGGTATCTTCGGCCTGCAGAACTGTCTGGGACAATAAAAACGAATCCTCAGGCGTGTCCGAAAGCGCCGCAAAAGCATCATGCAGTCTGGAAATCTCGGCCGCAACGGATAATTCGGCATCCGGCGGCCCATGGAATTTTTCTATGCGCTGCAAATAGCTCTGACGCACTTCCAAGCCGCCAACAGCGCTAATTTGCGTCCATAAATCACGTTCAAGATTTAAATCCACATTGCGTGTGATAATGCCTGTTGCAACGCCAACGGTTTCGCCATTTAAAGATTGCGCGGATTGCGGCAATATTTTCCGGCTGTAGCCCGGCGTATTCACATTGGCCACATTATTGGAAATAACAGATATCTGCTTTTGTGAGGCACGTAATCCCGTTAAGGCCGCATCAAGACTGGAAAGTCCCATAATTATTATATCCTGTTGTTCGCACTTTATTCATTCTTTCAAATAAAGCTTTGCAAGCAGGATGCCAAAATATAACGAGAGTGAGGAAAACGGGATATTTTTTCTTAAAAACCTGTTCCTTGACGGGTTTTGGGTCTGTTGGCGGAAACGACCGGCAATCGGGAATTGATTTCACGCACACGCTCCATAATTGCCTCTTCGGTCAGCATGGAAATAAGCATTTCCTGTCTTAATTGCGATTCAAAACGATCACGCATATGCATATTCTGGAATGCTTCCATTGACGCATTAATACGGTCAATATTAGCCGGCTTATCATAAAGATTGGTATAAAAGGTCGGGTTTTGATAAATTTTCTTGGCCAGAATCTCCATCTGCGCGTAATAGCTTGGATTATTGCCAACCAATAATTCTATATCCGGATCGGTCAGGCCGAATTCTCGCAAAAGAGCTTTTAAATGCGCTGAGCCGGAAGTGGCGGCGAGCGGGTTTTGAGATTGACTTTTCATACCCACAATATTCGCAAAGCTGTTATGCGCTATACTCAATTTTCCGACAATATTTCGTGTATTCATCAAAAGCGGGTAGTTTTCAAGAAAGCCCTCATCATATTGCTCCTCATTCGCCAGGCTGTAGATTTGCGGCCAATATAAATTCTTGGCCAGCGCCATTAGATCTTCTTCATCGTTTGTAGCAAGACTTGCTGTTGTATCTACATTCAATGTCAGTGGGTTTCCAAGCGTGTTAAAATAATCAATATCCTTATTAAAACGCTCGCGTACGGCTTCGTTACCGGCGCTTGCAGGGGCGGGCATGGTAATTGCCTCTCCCCGGCACATAATCCAAAGAGCGCCGTTATTGTCATTGGGGTTACAATAATGATCTTTGAATTGCTCAATTCTGGATTCCATATCCAGCGCATATCCTTCTGCCGAACTCATATTTTCGGTCATACGCGCATAAGTGGACAATTTTTGATTAAAGGCTTGCGCGGTGGCTTCTGCGCTTTCTTCAGCGTGGGAAATACTTCTGACATAGCTTCCGAACCGGCACATTTGCTCACTGGGATGATAATCCTTGTGCGCTTGAGCAACCAGATGACGGAAATCGCGCTGGGCCTCATTTTGATCCTTGGCATCAATCATACTGCCCAAAGCAAGCATTTGCTGCATCATAACCGCAGATAATTGCTCTGCCATAAGCATAAGGGGATGAACTATAAGCTGTTCAAACGTATCCGCACTACTGGTACAAGGAGGCCCACCTGTGCATGAGCCGTCAGCCATGTGTGCGCTCATAATCGCTGTGTCACAGGTCGATACATAAAAAACACTTGTTCCGTCAGCAGCAAAAGTAGGAGCGCCGCAATTATATTCGTGTATGCGCGGGCTATATACATTCACATCTGCTGGGCCGCGGCCGCCGCCCTGGTTAATAACAATTTCAAGCTTTAAAGGATTGCCCCCCGTCCAAGCATCATTCATAGAAAAAGCATTAAAGGCGAGCCTTATTGGCTCTGCCTTACCGAATGCAGGAGCCTGCCAAAAAATTTCATCTTCGGCAAATAAACCAGCCCAATCTGTTTTAGTGACACTGTTTTCTTTTCCTTTGGCAATAAAAATATCTGTAAAT
>JBKHDZ010000030.1:0-17372 GCA_046541095.1 Alphaproteobacteria bacterium | reverse complement strand
GGTTCAGTTGATGGGCGAGCAGCGGCAGACTGATCAAGCCCACCAGCACAAAAGCCAGAGGGCCGGCCAGCTTATAAATCACGAATAAAAACAGCGCCGTAAAAGGTAGATCCACCAACACCGTAATACTGGCCGAAGTAAAAAATTCGCGCACGGAATCAAAGTCTTTTAGCATATTGGCAAAAACGCCGCTTGATTTCGGACGTCCGGCCAGCTTCATATTCAAAACCTGATCATAGATACGGCGCCCGGCGATCACATCAATGCGCCGCCCCGAAAGGTCGATCAAATAAGCGCGGATTGTTTTCAAAACAAAATCGAACACAAAAACCGTCAAAGCGCCAATTCCCAAAGCCCAGCCTGTTTCAATCGCATTATTGGGAATAACGCGGTCGTAAACATTCATGATAAAAAGCGGGCTGACCAGAACAAATAAATTGATAAAGACAGATGCCAGCATGACGGAAACATAGATACCGCGCGCCTCGTGAATAATACTCCAGAACCAGTGCCGCGCATTATCCTCCGGGTCAACGCTTTCCGGATTTAAAAACTCCGCATCCGGATGCACATAAATAGCATAGCCTGCGTAATCATTGGCGATCTGATGGGATGGAAGGTCCTTAACCGCCCGCGTTTCGGGCAGAAAAATTTTGCATTTTTTGCCGTTTTTACTGCTCTCTAATAAAAGGCAGGCTTGATTGTTCTTTAAAATCATAACAACGGGTAAGCTGGCGTTGGATATTTTATTTAAAGAGGGCTGATGCACAATGCGGGCTTTTAATCCTGTATTTTGCGCCGCATCGCAAAATAACTCAGGCCCCATATTCTTATCTTCATAGGGTAGTCCCGCAACCAAAGCCTCGCCCGATTTGGCGCGCCCATAATGTTTTGTTAAATAAACAAGGCATTCCAGTAAGGGGTCGTTGTGCCCTGAATATGCGGAAGCAGGAGCACCAGATTCGCCTTTTGCGGCATTTTTTTGTGATTTATCCGACATCAATAAAGCCCCTCATCATGGAGAAGTATTACGGGGTCTGTACCGTGCCCATAACTTCTTGCAAGCGGCCCATACTGGCCAGAACACCATATTGCGCGGCGAGATAGCGATACTGGCCGTTCAAGAGTTCGAGATTGGTGTTAAATAGCTGATTATGCGCCTGCATTAATTGTAGCAGATTAATGCGCGCTCCTTCAAACTGCGATTGATAGGCCGCAAATAATTTTTCATTCAAGGCGCGGCGTTGCTGGAAAAGATCGACTTGCCTGCTGGAGGTCATCAGTTCGCTGTAAGCCAAACGCACATCGCGCTCGATACGGCGCTCTAGCTCGTTTAAACGCGCCAGTGATTCTTTATGGCTATGCTTGGTACGGCGAATGGCGGCAAGCTGTTCACCGCCCGTGGAAAAATTCCAGCTCATGCGCACAAGTGCTCGGGCATCCACAATTTCTCCGCCCAGAATATCTTCCTTATCGCTTTTTAGGTAGGAAAGCTCGCCATTAAAATCGGGGTAAAGCGTGCCTTGCTGGGCATCGACATCGTGTGAGGCTGCTTTTGTCTGTAGCTGTGCCGCCAATATGGAAGGATGGGAATTCAAGGCATTATTCACAGCCTGAGATACATCTTCATCCAAAAGATTTTGCATCCCCGGCGGCACGCTTAAATTTGGCGGCGGTATATACCCCACCACTTCGGCGAAAGTCGCCTCGGCGGATAAAACCTGCCCTTCAAAATCGGCCTTGATACCGTTTAATATAACCTGAATATCGCGCGCTTGTTGCAATTCGGTTTCATCGGACGCCCCTTCCTCCACCATTACCTTGATGCGCCCCAGATAATCATTCACCAAAGCGGCGTGTTCGGCAATCAGTCCCAAGGCTTTACGGGAGCGCAATACATTCACATAGGCATTCACAGCGCCGAAGGCCAGGCTCTCTTTGACATTAACAACATTCATACCGGCCGACATTTTACGCACTTCGGCGGCTTCGACACGGTTTGGCGTTTCCAAACCATCAAATATTAACTGGCTTACGGTGATAGAACCTTCCCCCAGATTTGAATACCCGCTACCGCGTGTTACGGACAGGCCGCGGCTGGTGGCATTATCGCCATACATACGACCCGCAGCCGCGCTTACGAAAACTTCAGGAAAATAGCCTGAAAATTCCTCACTTTTTTGCGCTTTGGCAATTTTTAAGGCTTGCTGGGCAGATTCAACGCTGGGATGAGTTACCAGCGCGGATTGCACAGCCTCTTGCAGTGTTTCGGCTTGAACCTGCATGGGAGTTGCAAATAGCGCTAAAATCAAAGCACATGAAGAACAATAAAATTTAAACTGAGTAACAAAAGGCATGATGATATGAACTTATCTATTAAATACTTAATTTAAAGAAAAAAAAGTCCTTACACAAGACGGGAAAATATTTATATTACAAAAAGCCTTTAATAAAAGAACTTCACAAAGTTTTTGATTTCAGGCATTTTTATACCAAAAGTTTTTAAGTTCAGTGTTTTAAGCGGGAGTTCAATCAGTGGCCATCAATGTCAGTATTTTAAAAGAATCAAATACAAACGAACCGCGCGTTGCGGCCACACCTGAAACAATAAAAAAACTGACTGCCCTTGGTTGCTCTGTCAAAATGCAAAAAGGCGCGGGCGAGAAGGCCGGATTTTCCGATGATGCTTACAAAGGTGCGGGCGCAAAGCTGGAAACAAGCCTTCAGGATACTTTAAAAGCCGCGCAAATCATCCTTCATGTCAGTGCGCCCGATAAAAGCGCGTTAAAAAATTACCCTTCAGGCGCCATTTTAATCGGTCTTCACGCCCCCTTTAACAATGATGATTACCTGAAAGCGCTTGCCGATCATAAGTTAATTGCCTTTTCCATGGAGCTTGTTCCGCGTATTACCCGCGCACAATCCATGGATGTTTTATCCTCGCAATCCAATTTGGCCGGATATAAATCGGTATTGGATGCGTGCGAGCATTACGGACGCGCTTTGCCAATGATGATGACGGCTGCGGGAACAATTCCTCCGGCTAAAGTTTTTGTGATGGGCGCCGGGGTTGCAGGTCTGCAAGCTATTGCAACGGCCAAAAGGCTGGGCGCTATCGTCACAGCAACCGATGTCCGCCCCGCCGCCAAGGAACAGGTCGAATCATTGGGCGGCAGTTTTGTGGCCGTTGAAGATGATGAATTTAAGGAGGCCGAAACAGCTGGTGGCTATGCCAAGGAAATGTCCAAGGATTATCAGGCCAAGCAAGCCAAGCTGGTGGAAGAGCATATCGCCAAACAGGATATTGTTATTACAACCGCCCTTATTCCGGGCCGCCCTGCGCCGAAACTGATTACCGAAGCCATGGTTAAATCCATGAAAACGGGCAGTGTGATTGTTGATCTGGCCGTTGAAAACGGTGGGAACTGCGCTTTATCCAAAGCCGGGGAGATCATTGAAAAAGACGGCGTTAAAATTATCGGCCATAAAAATGTGCCGGGCCGTCTGGCCGCCGATGCGTCCAGCCTTTATGCGCGCAACTTGCTAAATCTCATTAATACTCTGGTTGATAAGGAAAGTGGCAAGCTTAGCGTTAATTGGGAAGATGACATTGTAAAAGGCATTGCCCTGACCAAAGACGGGCGCATTATTCACCCCCATTTTAAGGGCAGTGTTCAGGCCGAGAAAAAAGCGGCCAAAACCAAACAGCCTGTGCGCAAGGCTTCTACACCTAAAAAGCCGCAAACCCAAAGCAAAACAGCCGCTAAAAAGGCCGATACTGCTAAAAAAGTTGCGCCGCAAAGTGCAGAAAAAAGCGCTTCAAAACCTAAAACCAAAACTGCTTCCAAAAAAGCCCCAGCCAAAAAACAGGGATGATCAATCATGGATGAGAACAAAAGAACTTTAACCGAAAGCGCGGCCGAACTGGCCAATCAGTTAAAACAATTATCCGATAATGCCGCCAATCTGGCCGTTGAAACTTCGCAAGTCATTGCCCAGCAAGATATATATGCAACGCCGTTTTTAATTACGGGGCTGACCGTTTTTGTGCTGGCCTGCTTTGTCGGTTATCACGTTGTCTGGCGCGTAACCCCTGCTTTGCACTCGCCTTTAATGGGTATTACCAATGCCATATCTTCGGTGATTATCGTCGGTGCTTTGATGGCGGCCAGCCCGGCCGTGGTAGATGTCGCCCTGCCCGAGGGCGTGGATAATGGGGGAAGCGGATTTTCACAGGTTTTGGGATTTCTGGCCATTGTTCTGGCTTCTGTTAATATTTTCGGCGGCTTTATTATTACGCGCCGCATGCTCCACATGTTTAAGAAGAAAGCATAAAACGACATGGATACTTTAGTTCACTTATCTTATCTGGTTGCCGCCGTTTTGTTCATTCTGGCTTTGCGCGGCCTTTCACATCCCGAAACGGCACGCCGCGGTTTAACATACGGTATGGTCGGGATGGCGCTGGCGATCTTGACCACGCTTTTATCCAGCAAGGTTGACACCGGCATTCTTATTCTTCTCGGAATAGCTATCGGTGGCGGTATCGGTACCTATATTGCCAAGAAAATCGAAATGACGGCTCTGCCCGAACTGATGGCCGGGTTTCACTCTCTGGTCGGTTTGTCCGCCGTTTTTGTTGCGGCGGCGGCATTTTATAATCCGGCTGCCTATAATATAGGCCAGCCCGGCGAGATTCATCTGGCTTCGCTGGTAGAAATGTCTTTGGGCGCGGCCATCGGGGCGCTTACCTTTACAGGCTCTGTTGTGGCTTGGGGAAAACTGCAAGGCTCTATTTCCGGCAAGCCAATCATCTTTAACGGCCAACATGCCCTGAACGCCTTTTTGGGCTTGCTGCTTGTCTTTATGATTATCATGCTCTGCGTGACCAATGCCGCCTTTTATTTATGGTGCGTTGTTTTCATCGCGCTGGCTCTGGGCGTTTTGATGATTATCCCGATTGGCGGCGCCGATATGCCCGTTATCGTATCCATGCTGAATTCTTATTCCGGCTGGGCCGCGGCAGGAATCGGGTTCACACTCCACAACAATTTGCTTATTATCACAGGCGCGCTGGTCGGAGCCTCCGGGGCTATTTTGTCTTACATCATGTGCAAAGGCATGAACCGCTCCTTTATCTCCGTTCTTCTGGGCGGTTTTGGCGGCGAGCAAAGTGCGGGTGTCGCCGGCGATCATGGTGATCGCAATGCCAAAATCGGCGCGGCGGAAGATGCGGCCTATATCATGAAAAGCGCCTCCAAAGTTATAATCGTTCCGGGGTACGGTATGGCCGTTGCCCAAGCCCAGCACGCCTTGCGCGAAATGGCCGATATGCTCAAACGCGAAGGGGTTGAGGTAAAATACGCCATTCATCCTGTTGCGGGCCGTATGCCGGGCCATATGAATGTGCTTCTGGCCGAGGCAAACGTGCCGTATGATGAAGTTTTTGAAATGGAAGATATTAACCGCGAATTCGCACAGGCTGACGTGGCCTATGTTATTGGCGCCAATGATATTACCAACCCCGCCGCCAAAAACGATTCTTCTTCCCCCATTTACGGCATGCCCGTTTTGGACGTTGAAAATGCAAAAACTGTACTTTTTGTCAAAAGATCTTTAGGATCAGGCTATGCTGGCATTGATAATCCACTCTTCTTTGAAGACAACACCATGATGTTGCTGGATGATGCCAAGAAAATGACAGAAGATATTATTAAGGCATTTGATGATTAAAATTAACACGCCCGAAGGGCTGGAAGAGAGATTTACGCAGCCCGCAGGGTTTCGCTTTCATTCTTTTGAACGTGAGCAGGGCCGAAGAATACGTTTTGGCTCTGTTTTTCCCAAAGATTCTTATCCCGATGCGGTTGTGTTATGCCTGCCCGGTTTAAGCGAATGCATTGAAAAATATTTCGAAACTGCCCGCGATCTGCTGGATAAAAATCTGGCTGTGTATATTATGGACTGGATGGGTCAGGGCGGCTCTGACCGCTATACCGATAATCCGCATAAACGCCACAGCGCAGGCTTTGAAGAAGACGTTAAAGACCTCGCCTATTTTTACAGCGAATATATCAAGCATTCCAGCGTTGTTCCCGATAAAGGCCGCCTGCCTCTGGCTATGCTGGCCCATTCGATGGGCGGAAATATCGGCCTGCGCTTTATGGCTGAAAACCCGGATGTGGTGGAATGTGCCAGCATTTCTGCCCCCATGGCCGGAATAGCCATGCTGAACCAGATACCCAAACCCGTGGTAAGACCTTTGGCCGAAGTTTTTGCGCGTATAGCAGGCGATAAATATGCCTTTCACCAATATGATTGGGGTGTTAATCCCTTGCATGAACCGGGAAAAGGTATCTATTCCAACGATGCGGCGCGCGATAGCCTGCATCGTCAATGGGTTGATGCCAACCCCGATTTACAAATAGGCGGCGTAACTTTTGGCTGGGTGCGTGATGCAGTGGCATCCTGTCAAAAATTACATAAAGCGGCCCCCGCTATTCAAAAACATGTCATACTGGGCTTGGCCGAACAGGATACAATAGTGGATAATGACGCCATCCGTTCATTACACGCCAGCCTCCCCAATTCCAAATTGCTGGAATTCCAAAACGCCAAGCACGAAATCCTG
This sequence comes from Alphaproteobacteria bacterium, assembly GCA_046541095.1. Taxonomy (GTDB): domain Bacteria; phylum Pseudomonadota; class Alphaproteobacteria; order Micavibrionales; family Micavibrionaceae; genus UBA2638. Next base: position 10,741 of record JBKHDZ010000030.1, on the reverse strand, counting down.
ATGGAAACCGATGATATCCGCAGGGAATTTCTAAATAGCTTTTATCAACAAATACAAGACAATATTCTTGCAAAACCCGAAACGTTAAAACCATTTTAATGTTAGTGTTGTAGCTTAGTTTAGAACCTATAATAAAAAATAAAAGAAGGGTAGAAACGCATATGAATCTTGATGAACGCTCAAAAATCAGGCTAAGCGACAGAATTTTATCGGCATTGGAACTGGCGCTTGAACAGCAGGATACGCAAATCGGAGGTTTGCTGAAAAATGCGCTGGAATTATCCATGACACGGAATTCGGGCGGCGGTGAATTTATTGAAAGGCGCGATTATCCGCCCGAGATCGAAGCGGCCATGGATAAATTAAACGCCCTGAAAAAACTGGAAAAAACCGGCTAAAATAATAGCCTTATCCGATCAGCTTGTTCCAATCTTCTTCACTTAAGATTTGCACGCCGAGATCCGCGGCTTTTTTCAATTTAGAACCCGCATCTTCGCCCGCAACAACATAATCTGTTTTTTTGGAAACGGCGCCCGCCACTTTCGCGCCCAAGGTTTCAGCCTTGGCTTTGGCTTCCGCGCGGGTCATCGTGGTTAGCGTGCCGGTAAATACAACCGTCTTTCCGCTCACAGGGGAATCTGAGGCTGAAATCTGCGTGTAATCCTCAATCGTTATCAGGCTTTGTAAATCATCCAGAACATCCAGATTGTGCTGTTCGGCAAAAAAACCGAGCAGATCATCAGCCACGCTCGGGCCAATATCATCAATATTAATCAGATCGGAAAAAGCCTCGCTATTGCGATCTTGGGCGCGCTCCATGGCTTTGCGCAAATTTTCTATACTGCCGTAATTGGAGGCCAGCCTTTTGGCCGTGGCTTCACCGATCTGGCGAATACCAAGCGCATAGATAAAACGGTTCAGCGCAATGTTCCGGCGCTTATTAATACTGGCAAACAAGTTGGATGCCGATTTTTCGCCCCAGCCTTCCCATTCCTGCAAAGGAGGTTTTATCTCGCCTGCTTCGTTTTTAGCGCGCAGACGAAAAATATCGGCGGGTGTTTGCAAAATATCTTTTTCCCAAAACAATTCGATAATCTTGCTCCCCAACCCTTCAATATCAAAGGCAAGGCGCGATACAAAATGTTTCAGGCGCTCAACAGCCTGCGCATCGCAAATAAGACCACCTGTACAGCGGCGCACGGCTTCCCCTTCTTCACGTATGGCCAGAGAGCCGCAAACCGGGCAATGATCGGGAAATTGATAGGGGGGCAGATTATCAGGGCGCTTATCCTTTAAAACTTCAACCACTTGCGGAATAACATCGCCCGCACGCTGGATAACAACTGTATCTCCTGCGCGCACGTCTTTGCGGCCGATTTCATCTTCATTGTGCAAAGTGGCATTGGATACAACCACGCCGCCCACCGTTATCGGCTCTAGCCGCGCAACGGGGGTGAGTGCGCCTGTACGCCCCACCTGAATATCGATTATGTGCAATTTTGTGACGGCCTTTTCAGCCGGGAATTTATGCGCGGTCGCCCAACGCGGCGCGCGGGATACAAAGCCCAAGCGCTGCTGATATTCCAGATTGTTTACTTTATAAACAATGCCGTCAATTTCGTAATCCAGATTAGGGCGCTCTTCCAGAATACGCGTATAAAATTTCATCAAACCATCCGCGCTTTCAGCGACATGATGGGGTGTTTCGGGAATACCCCAGTTTTTCAGTTTTTCACGCACTCCCAAATGCGTATCGGCAATATTTTCGCTGACCTCTCCATGCGCATATCCGAAAAATTTAAGCGGGCGCTCTTTGGTAATCTGCGCATTTAATTGCCGAACAGAACCCGCCGCAGCATTACGCGGATTGGCAAAAATTTTCTTCCCCTGCTCTTCCAATCGCGCATTTAAAGACAGAAAATCGGCGCGTCCCATATAAATCTCGCCGCGCACTTCCAAAATTTCTGGCGGATTGCCCTTGAGTTCATGAGGAACGTTCTCAATCGTTTTGACATTGGCGGTAATATCTTCGCCTTCATAGCCATCCCCGCGCGTAGCGGCCTGAACAAGAATTCCGCCTTCATAGCGCAGAGAGCAGGACAGCCCGTCTATCTTGGGTTCAGCCAGTATTTCAAGCGGCGCGCTATTCGAAAGCCCCAAAAAGCGACGAATTCGCGCCAAAAAATCCTCCAGCTCCTCGCGGCTGAACACATTGGATAGGGAGAGCATCGGCACCGCATGCCGCACTTTTTTAAACCCCTTGGAGGGTGCCGCGCCGACATTCTGACTTGGGCTGTCTTTTGTTCGCAATTCGGGATATGTATCTTCCAGAGCCAGCAATTCCTGAAACAGCTTGTCATAGGTTTCATCGGAAATTTCGGGCGCATCTTCCTTATGATAAAGATCATTATGGCGGCGAATTTCGCGCATCAATTCACCATGACGAATTTTGGCATCCAAGGCATCCAGCTTTAAATCGAGCGTATTCATGCCGCGCTTGCCTCCAACAGTTTATCGGCTGCCGCTCGGGCTTCCTGGGTAATGGTTGCGCCCGATAACATCCGCGCTATTTCTTCCGAACGCTCAGGGCGTGAGGGCAGAGGAACAACGCTGGTAGTGACAATATCTCCGCCATCTTTGCGCACAATCCAGTGATGGTCGGCTCTTGCCGCCACTTGTGGAGAATGGGTAACCACCAGAATTTGTTTATCTTTGGACAAGCGCGCCAGACGCTCGCCAACGGCATCAGCCGTTGCTCCACCAATGCCTGCATCCACCTCATCAAAGATCAGGCTTTCGGCCACGCCCGTTTCAGCCATAACGACTTTCAAAGCCAGCATAAAGCGGGACATTTCCCCCCCTGATGCAATCTTATTAAGCGGACCCGGCTCCGCACCTGGATTGGTCGCCACTTGAAAGCGCACACGATCTATACCCTGCGCACCCCAATCGCTCTCCTCCAGCGCGATAAGGCTGGTTTCAAATCGTGCGCGCTCCAATTTAAGCGGCGCTAATTCTTTCATCACCAGCGTATCCAGTTTTTGGGCAGCTTTTTTGCGTATATCGCTCACTTCCCTGGCTTTTGTGATGAACTCTTCGCGTGTCCGCTCAACTTTACGTCCGGCTTCGGCCAGCAAATCATCGGCATGATCTATAGCGTTAAGTTTAGCGGCAATCTCTGCGCGCTTGGCCGCCAGTTCATTTACAGCGCACCCGTGCTTGCGTGCCAGCCCGCGTAAAGAAAACAAACGGTCATCAATGCTTTGCAAATCATGCTCTTCATGGTCCATATCCGCGCATAGTGATTGAATGGCGCTCACAGCTTCCTGAATTTCAGCACCGGCTCTATCCAGCGCGCCCATTATATTTTGGCCATCCTCGCCCATCTTATCGCACACACGGTCCAACACGCCGCTGGCTTTACTGACCGGATCGTTTTCTCCCTGCAATAAATGATAGGCTGTATTCAATGCCTCCATGACCTGTTCGCGGTGCATCAACCGCTCGCGCAAAGCGGCAAGGCTTTGTTCTTCACCTTCTTGCGGTTCCAGCGCATCAATATCTTCAAGACTGGTTCTTAAATATTCTTCATCGGCGCGCGATTTCTGCGTTTCGCTCTGAAGCGTTTCATAGCTTTGCCTGGCGTCTTGATATTGGTTCCACTCTCTTCCCAAAGGATGATCCAGCCCCGCATATTCATCGAGCAAAGCACGGTGCGTGGACGCATCCAGCAAACCTTGAGTATCGAACTGGCCATGAATTTCAATCAGATGTTGTCCGGCCTGGCGCAAAAAACCGACACTTACAGGCGAATCATTGATATAGGCTTTCGAGCGGCCGTCAGCGCTGAGCGAGCGTTTTAAAACAATGGTTTCGCCTTTCTCTACGAGAATATCGGCCTCGTGCAAAATAGTATAAAGGCTGTGCTCGGGTAAAAGGGAAAAAGAAGCGCTTACAACGGCTTTATCGGCCCCTTTGCGTACCAGCGAGCTTTCGGCGCGCATGCCGAGAGCCAAGCTCAGCGAATCCAGCAAAATTGATTTTCCTGCACCCGTTTCCCCGGTTAGCGTGCAAAGCCCTTTGCGAAACTCGATGTTCAGTTTCTCGATGATTACAACATTTTGAATATTCAAGGCTTCGAGCATGGGTATGTACGCAGGCGCTCCATATCTTTAATTCGGCGTAAAGATCGATTCAATCGTGCGGTCCATAATGCCGCGATCGCTCATAATCTGTTCACGCTGGCCTTCATCCAGCAGGGCATAACTGCGCTCATACCACTCGCTACCCGGGTAGTTATATCCCAAAACGGCGGCCACGCGCATGGCTTCGCGCTCAAGACCGAGAATAAGATAGGATTCAACCAAACGGTGCAGAGCTTCTGGCACATGGGTTGTTGTCTGGAAATTCTGCACTACGGTTCTAAAGCGGTTTATGGCGGCATTCACATGACCGCGTGTCAAATAATACCGCCCGACTTCCATTTCCTTGCCCGCCAAATGATCTTTGGCCAAATCCATTTTCAATACGGCATCACGCGAATATTTGCTTTCAGGGAATCTTTTGACCAATGTGTCCAGCGCCCTTAGAGCCTGCATGGTAATATCCTGATCGCGCCTCACATCGGCAATTTGCTCGTAATAGGACAGAGCCTTCAAATAATGCGCATAATCAACATCTTTATGGCCGGGATGCAGCTCGATAAACCTGTCGAGCGCCACAATAGCTTCATCGTAGTTTTGTCCTTCATAAGAGGAATAAGCCGCCATTAATTGCGCACGCGTGGCCCATTCGGAATAAGGATGCTGTCGCTCTACTTCTTCAAAATATTTCGTGGCCTCGACATAGCTACCATCTTCCAGAGCCTGACTTGCCCTTGAATATAAAACATCCACGCTTTCTTCTTGCTGAATTTCACGCTCGGTGGTCGAGCATGCCGCCAGTATTAAGGCGCATGGCATGACCAGAAACAGGGACTTCCTAAAGAACAACATATACGACTCCTGAACTCTTTTGTATGGCTACTAAAATAGACAGTTCAAGGCCTGATGAAAAGGGGGAAAGCAGGTACCATCCCCTTTATTTTAAGAAAAATTACTGCGAGAGCGCCTGATATTCGGCCATCTTGTATGATTTCACAGATAAAGACGGGCAATCAACAATTTCATAATTGCTTTTATCCGCAAACAAGGTTTTCAAAAGCATATTGTTCATATAATGCCCGGCTTTATAGCTATCATAAGCGCCCTGGATAGGAGCGCCTGCCAGGTAAAGATCGCCAATCGCATCCAGCAATTTATGGCGGATAAATTCATCCTTATACCGAAGCCCGCCTTTGTTCAATACGGATGTATCGGTCAGAACAATCGCATTATCCAACGAACCGCCGCGTGCCAGACCGGCCGCACGCATGGCTTCGACCTCATGCTGGAAACCAAAAGTCCGCGCATCGGCAATATCATGGACAAAATTACCGTTCAACAATGTTACTTCATATTGCTGTTCACCAATTACAGGAGCCTCAAAATCAATCACGCCGCCAAAGCTTGCAATATCAGAAGGTTTTAAAGATACCCATTTTCCATCTTCTTCGTAGCGCACTTCTTTTAAGACGCGAATCACGCATTGCATGCTGTTTTGAATGTGAATACCTGCTTTTTGAACAAGATCAACAAAAGGCTTGGCGCTTCCATCCATAATAGGCACTTCACCGCCGTCAATTTCAATGCGCAGATTATTAATCTCCATCGCCCTCAAAGCCGACATCACATGTTCAATCGTTCCAACGCTAGCGCCGAATTCATTGGCGATGACCGTACAAAGCCGCGTATCGGCGACATAATCATACAGCGCGGGAATTTCATTTTCGCCCTCTTTCATATCGTTGCGGATAAATACAATGCCGCTGTCAATATCGGCGGGGCATAAGCGCATTGTAATTTGCTGACCGGAATGCAGGCCAACGCCCTGACATGTAATTGTATTCTTTAAAGTTTTTTGCATCATAATTTTTTAACGTGTGTTCGCTTTACGGCAATTTATAAACATAAATTACTCTACTTTCTACTATACGAAAACTTCGCGCACCGCCGCAAATAACACTTTGTTGCACTTTGTTACAAGCAAAAACATCCCAATAAAAAAGTCCCGCCACAGGATAGCGGGACTTTTCAGGGAGTAAACTTTTTACCTTATTAATTGGCTTGTCTGCGTAGGAAAGCCGGGATATCAAGCTCCTCATCACCGGACTTGCTTTTTGGCGGAGCAGCTGGTGAATCTATGTTCAAAGAGCCTTGCGCGGGAGCATTTTCAGTCAACGGCCTGCGCTGGCTCTCCTGCTCATGGAAAGAAGGAGCGCTGCGGCGCGTGGGCGAAGATTGCTCTTCACGGCCCATAGCGGCATCAAGAGTGTGCTGCACACTTCCGGTAATGCGCTCGAACAAGGATGGTGCTCTCTTGCGCTCGCCGGTGGGCATTTTCGGTGGATTTAACTGCAAGGACGGAGCCATCGTATGTTGCGCGGATGTCGGCGCAGGAGCAGTAGCCACGCTTGTCATATGGGCAGGAGGCTGGGTAATACTTGCTTTGGTCTGCGTAGCCACCTCATCGAAAAACTCGGGCTGCGCCGGCTTTGGCGGAATAAATGCTTCCTTGTAGCGCGTGCCGCGCATGGCCGTATTTTGCACATCTTGTCCATTTTCAGCAGAAAAACGGGCTTGCTCGTACATATCCGCGCCGCTTTCACTCTCCCCGCCAACCGAACTATTCACAGCAGATTGCAGAGCAGAAAAAGACGTTGTCGGCATAGACGGTGCCACAGGTTGCGCCGGCGCACTTTGGGCATAAGCGGAAACGGCACTTATTTCCGGCTGTTTGTCACTTTGTGTTTTCGGTGTAGCACGCTCGAGCAATGTCTTGGCATTTGTTCCTGAAATATTCAGACCGCCGGAGCCATCTTTTCTGTTTTGCTCGGCCTCGCGCTCGATACCAGTTGCCACGATAGAAACGCGCATATGTCCTTCCAGACTCTCATCAAATGTTGCGCCGAAAATGATATTGGCATCAGGGTCAACTTCATCACGGATACGGTTACAGGCTTCATCGGCTTCAAAGAGCGTCATGTCATAGCCGCCTGTAACATTAATAATAACGCCATGCGCCCCTTTCATAGAAACATCATCCAACAATGGATTATTGATAGCGGCTTCGGCGGCCTCGATAGCACGCTTATCACCTTCGGCTTCGCCAGTTCCCATCATGGCCTTGCCCATTTCCAGCATCGCGGTGCGGATATCGGCAAAATCCAGATTGACAAGACCGGGACGCACCATCAAATCGGTTACGCCGCGCACGCCGGCCTGAAGAACACTATCAGCCATTTGGAAGGCTTCGGCAAAGGTTGTCTTCTCATTGGCAATGCGAAACAAATTCTGGTTCGGAATTACAATAAGCGTATCCACATAATCCTGCATTTCCTCCAAACCCTGCTCGGCCATCTTCATGCGATGCGAGCCTTCAAAATGAAACGGCTTTGTTACAACGCCTACGGTCAAAATGCCCTTTTCGCGGCAGGCTTTGGCAATCACGGGAGCCGCACCTGTTCCGGTACCACCGCCCATTCCGGCTGTCACGAAGGCCATATTGGCGCCTTCCAGATATTTCAATACATCTTCGATCGATTCTTCGGCGGCTGCCTTTCCGATTTCGGGTTTCGACCCCGCACCAAGGCCGCCTGTCACATTCGCGCCAAGTTGTAATTTATTATCGCATAAAGAATGATCCAGCGCTTGCGCGTCCGTGTTACAGACCAAAAATTCACATCCCTCCAGATTGGAAGAGATCATATTATTGACAGCATTTCCTCCGGCGCCGCCCACACCGATGACTGTGATCTTTGGGGATAACTTTTGCACTTCTGATGGCTGCATTGTGATATTGATCATGTGTAACCTCGTAAATTTCCCTGAATTGGGGTGATTTGGAAAGAATTCTTTGGAATGAATCCTTGGTGATGAGTGTATGCAAGATTTTATACGCAGAAAAGGATAAAAACGCCTAAATCCAAGGTTTTGCTGTGGATAGCTTGTAAAATCATCATAGCGCATTCTGAGAAAAAAATGCAAAGAATCATATTAACCGACTCAAGTAATTGGATAATTTGAATCTTTTAAAATCCAGTGTGAGACTCAAAAAATTTAAAACTTTTTATTCGCGGCAAGTTGTGGATAAGTATGGAGTAACTTGGCATTGCCATTGAAGCCTTAGAGTCAGGACCTAATTCAGCGTACGATCGAAAGGAACACTTATAGCGGCTTCATCCTTTTCGCCCAGATAAGTCACCGCATCCGCATTTGCACCAATGATGGCAAAAGCTGGCGTGGCTGTTTTCTCGCAAGCATCAAAAATTGCTTCGGCTTTCTTTCCTGCCGCACTCATGGAATACCCCACGCGGTTGATGTATCCATCTATCAAACGTTTTACCGCATTGGGCCTGTCTTGGGCTTGGCTTTCCACCTTGCCCAGAAACATTAATTGCTCCTCTTCACTAAAATGATGGGCATGGCGCGCCAGATCTTCCAATTCCTCATAGCTGGCTTCTTCAATTAAATATTTGAGAGCTTCCTTGCGCACAGGATTTTCTTCTCGCGCGGAAGCCTTGATATTCAAAGCAATTCCCTTGGCCTTATCCTTATCGAGGCTTGCTATTCCTTGTATTTTGGAAGCAAATAGTTCTGCCGCTCTTTTTTGGTGTGTGGGCGCGGCACTTTTAATATTACCCACAGCGGCCAAAGCGTTAAATTCAATACCATGCGCGCTATGGCATTTTTCCATGCGATCAAATTGCGCCACAATAAAATCGAGTACAAGCGGCATGCGCTTTCCGTCAGGATGCAGATTTTTGGATAATATCACCGCAAGATCAAATGCCGCGCTTAAATCTTGGCACGCGAGATTATCAAGATTTTCAGCCAGCTCTTCGGGATTAAAGTTCAATAATTCTGTAAGTGACGGTTTCATAAATATCTATTCCCTTCAAAATTTGTTGGAGAATATCATGGATATAAGATTTATGTCAAATGAATTTCGAGGCGCTAATATTTATGCCGAACAATTAAGATAAACCACCCATCAAAACTCTAAAGTGTTAAATCGGCTCAACAACCTCTCAGAATTTTAACTCCTGAAGAGCATTTACATAAGAATTTCTTTCAGTCATTCTTAGCTCTATTTCACCTTTAGGATTATTTATCGCACACCACAAGTCAGAAACATGTAAAGACTTCAAGGCAATCATAATTTCCTGCTCCCTGTAATATTCTTCGGTTTGATTTTGTATGGCTTTATCCTCTTCAAAAACTTTGGATATAAACCGAATAACGGGAGCAATGGTTTGATAAATTTCCCGTACATTTGCCGGTGCCAGCAATCGAACAGGTCTGATCTTTTCATTATTGTTGTGCCTCTTTCCCACCATATGTAATTGGCTTATATTTAAGAACTGAATAAACAAATTTCCCTTATCCAAATTTGTTTCATCAAACGAGTAATGTCTTCTTGCTTCAAAACGGCTAACCAAACTTTTTGTTTTTGATATTTTTTTTGCATTCTCGTAGGCTCTAAGTTCCAATTTATTAGCTTCGCCCAAATCTAGTTTTAAAATTTTTAAAACATCATCTACATATTCATCTTCAGAAAATTTCTTAAAACTCGCCTCCCTAAAATGCCCCCCAAACATATTATTAAAAGGTCTTTCCATTGCAATTACAAGCGCTTCAGCCTGATAATTGCCATCATAGCCAAAATCAAACTGAGTTGGATTTCGGCCCATTTTCAAAAATGCTAATCCCAGTAAAACATGGCAAAATTCATGCTGGAAACGGTAATCATATAAATGATCAAAACCATAACTAAAATTCCAGTTACGAATATGTTTCTTTATATACTCTCCTGCTGTCAAATCATGTTCAATGGCATATTCACGCTCACACCAAATCGGATTCAAGCTACCGCTATATGGACGGTCTTTTGGCCCTTGCATACCCATTGATGCGGCAGTAAAGGGCGTTAAATCAGGAATTCTTTCTACTTGCGACATTTGTTTGACATATCATTTTTGCAAAGCTATGTCAAATAATCACCAATTCTCTTTGAGCCAGAATTTCACCCGTTCCCACACAGTGCCAGGGTCCACCTGCGCCATAATGTCGGCGGGCATTTCATCCGAGCGCTCGGAGATATAGGTCAGCAAGCCTGCCGTGGTGGCAAAGGCTGGCCCCGATACCGCATCGGGCAAGCCTGATAAGCGAATAGGTTTTCCAAGGCGCACCTGTTTATCCAGAACCAGCTGGGCCAGATCGCGCATACCGGGCAGTTGTGACGCGCCGCCTGTTAAAACAATGCGGCGCCCCAAAGTCTGGCCAATCCCGGCATCATTCAACCGCCCGCGGATCATCTCAAACAATTCCTCCAAACGCGGCTGGATTACACCTATCAACAAAGAGCGCGGCACATGATTAGGGCCAGAGCGTTCATCCTCGCCCAACCTCGGCACATCAATCATTTCCGATTCATCGGTGCTGGAAGCCATCGCACTGCCATACAAGATTTTCATGCGCTCGGCATCGGTAATGGAGGTCGTTAGAATTTGCGCAATATCATTGGTAACATGATTGCCGCCAATGGGAATGGCATCGGCGAAAACAAGAGCATTATTCTGAAAGACCGCCACGGAGGTTACCCC
>JBKHDZ010000029.1:0-17574 GCA_046541095.1 Alphaproteobacteria bacterium | reverse complement strand
GGAGCGGGCAATACCTCTGGCGGTAGTGTTAGTTTTGACAGCGCTCCTGCAAATGAGGTTATTGTGACGCTGGAGCGTAAAATGCCTTTGGAGCGTTTAACCGATTATCTGGAAGGCGGGGATTTTTCGGCTTCTTCCATCAATACGGAGCTGGATTTTCTGATTGCCGCCATTCAGCAAGTGGCAAGGCAAGGGGATTTGACCTTGAAATACAGCGATCATGAAACCCCATCTTCTTCTGATTTACCCTCCAAGGCCCAAAGGGCTGGAAAAGCATTAGGTTTCAATGCACAAGGCGAGCCTATTGCTGTATCGCTTGAAGGTTCTATGGCCGCACCAGATTATACCGCTCAAGGAACGGGCGCTGTGACCAGAACCGCCTCGGATAAGTTCGCCGATTTTGTATCGGTGAAAGATTTTGGCGCTATAGGGGATGGCTTAAATGATGACACTATTGCCATTCAAAACGCTTTATCTGCAAGTGATAGCGTATATATACCATGCGGATCGTATTTAATAACTTCCGCGCTGGAACTAACTTCAGATAAAACTTTAATCGGGGCGGGGCAAGGCTCGCTTATCAAATGTCAGAGCAATGCTTTTAACGCGATTGAAGTGAATGGTAAAGGGGTCAATATCCAGAACCTTGGCATTGAGAGCGGAGATATAGCGATCAAATTGCATGGCAAGGATAGCGAATGCACGCAAAATATTGTTATGGCTGTGCAAATTAGAGATGCCAATACGGGCATCCAGCTGGATGGTTATAATGATATGACCAAGCCATGCTATTGGAACAGCTTTAGCGATATTTTGGTTGAGCGCCCGATCGTGCAAGGTGTTCATCTTACCAAATCAGGGGCGGGGGATACGCCCAATGCCAACCGCTTTCATAAAGTGCGCGTTTATTCAAAAGGCGCCAGCACAAGCGGGAGCGGGTTTTATATCGAGCATGGCGCGCTTAATAATTCTTTTATTGATTGCGAGGCCAATGTGAATGGCGCCAGCGCGCAGAGTTGTTTTCGCGCAGGGGCGGGCAGTAATAAAACCATGGTTTTGAATTTTCTGGCAGAATCCAGCAATTCCGTGCCCAATATCCAGCTGGACAGCGGCTCTAGCGAAACAGCGATTATTAATCTTTCCGCGCAAAGTGACGGGCAGGCGATCTATGATTTATCGGGCGGCAATTATGATGCGATTAATGCAGGATATCCTGAAAAAAACCGTATGCGGCGCTCGGTCATTACCGATCTGAAGGCCACGCTGATGCGCTATGATACCGAATTTATCCAGACGGCCGGCACGCATAGCATTGATCTTTCCCATTCTGTGCATCTTGTGAATGCCACCAACGGGGCAATCGAAATAGAATTGCCCGCGGCCAGTGCGGCAGAAGCCGCCGAAATTACGGTCAAAAAAGTGGATGGAACGGGCAATCTTGTGACCATTACCGAAGATGGCGGCAACGGGCCGGATGGTAAAACTTTGCAACTTGGCGGGCCAAATGATTATGCCACGCTGATTTCCAATGGGGCAAACTGGTATATCAAATCCTCCAATCGCATGAGCGGCAATACCCGCTATGCCGAGGCTTCGGGGACGTATGATATTGATATGGCGGTGGATGTCTATCTGATATCCAGCTGGGGCGGGGCTGTTACGGCCCGCCTTCCCCCCGCCAACGCGGTAGAGGCGATAGGGCGTATTGTGACCATCAAGAAAACCGATCCCTCGGCCAATGCTGTGAGCGTGACCGAGCAGGGGGGCAATGGGCCCGATCAATCGAGCCAGACCCTGTCCAGCCGTTATGATGCGATCACTGTGATTGCCAATGGCGCGGAATGGTATGTGCTGAGTCGAAATCCCTAAAAGCAAGGAAAACAATGCCACAATTAGAAGAACAAACCCGCCGCGATATCGCGGCTTTTTTGCCTGAAGCCATTGAAACGGCGCTTGAGTCTTACCGAAGCTTCGCGCAAGAGCAGGCAACAAGCCCTGTTTCTTCAGAAGATGTTGAAGTAACAGAAAAATTCAAAAAACATCACGATGCCTGCAAGGTTGCGATTGCCCATATCAAATTGCTGATTGATCTGGCCAAATGGGCGGATTTGCCCGATGCCAGGCTGGCCGATGAAAAAAAGCATAAACATCTCTTATCGTTGTTATCTGTTGCGGATAATGAAATTAAGGAAAAATGCCCGGAATAATCAAAATACGCAATTAGATGGAAAGCCGCCCTTACAAGGGCGGTTTTTTAATGCCCGATCACCAATAGAAAGGATTTGCCTTATGGCCGAGAGTTTTAAGCACAATATTACAGAGGCGGATTTCAAGCTTTTTATGGTGCTCTGGAACCAGATGCAGGGGCAAAGCACACCTGTATTACATTTAAAGATGGCCAACTGGCTGGAGCGCGCCTGGAAAACAGGGCAAAGACAGCTTTTGCTGCAAGCCTTTCGTTCAGCGGGAAAAAGCACGATTGTCGGGCTGTTTGCGGCGTGGCTTTTATACCGCGCCAGTGATCTGCGCATTCTTGTTCTGGCGGCTGATGAAGTATTGGCCGGAAAAATGGTGCGCAATGTGAAACGCATTATAGAGCGCCATCCTTTGACGGCGCATATGAAGCCGGATAATGCCGACCAATGGGCAAGCGAGCGCTTTACTGTTCGGCGCAATATGGAGCTGCGCGATCCGTCCATGCTGGCCAAAGGGATAACCTCGAACATTACAGGTAGCCGCGCCGATATTGTGATTTGCGATGATGTGGAAGTTCCAAATACCTGCGATACGGCTGAAAAGCGCGAGAATTTGCGCGCAAGACTTTCGGAAATTTCCTTTGTGCTGGTGCCGGACGGAACCCAGCTTTATGTCGGAACGCCGCATACATTTTACACAATCTATGCTGATATCCCGCGCAAGGATCTGGGCGAAGAAGCGCCGTTTTTACATGGCTTTCATGCTCTTAAAATGCCTGTTCTGGATGAAAACCGTCAAAGCGCGTGGCCGGAGCGCTATAGCGAGCGGGAAATCGAGAAGATGAGATTAAGAGCGGGCCCAAACCGCTTTACCAGCCAGATGATGCTTCAGCCCGTCAATATTGCCGAAGGGCGGTTAAACCCCGATAAGCTGAAACTCTATGAAGATGGTCTGGATTACACGAAAGAGATTAATACGCTTTTTCTGGGCCGGCGCAAGATCAGGTCCGCTAGCGCGTGGTGGGACCCCTCTTTTGCCAGTGCCAAAGGGGATTGCTCTGTTCTGGCCGTTATTTATAGTGATGAGGCGGGCGATAAATTTTTGCATCATCTGGAATATATCACGCTTCCAGAGCAGGGAAATGCAGATGAGGCCACCGCGCAATGCCGCATTGTGGCAGGGCTGTGTAAACAATTCATGCTCCCCTCGCTTACGATCGAAATTAACGGCATCGGGCGGTTTTTGCCCGGAATCTTGCGTAACGAGCTGGCCAAGGCGCACGTTCCAACCCGCGTGCAGGAGTTTTCCAATTCGCGGCCCAAAGATATCCGCATTATTGAAGCCTTCGACGCTCTGCTGGCGGCAGAGCGGTTGCATATTCATCGCTCGGTACTAAAAACACCCTTTATAAGCGAAATGCGCGAATGGCGACCGGAGGTATCCAAGGGGCATGATGACGGGCTGGATGCGGTAGCGGGGGCATTATCGCTGGAGCCTGTACGTGTCGAGCGTATCTACGGCAAGGGCGCCTTTAACTGGTATCGGGGCAGCAAATCCCAAAAAGCCAAAACGGATTTCAATGTTTGAATATTAAGGTTTAATTACAATGACAACATTATTTTCACAAGATCTGGTGTGGTGGATCACTGTTATTGATTTGCCCGCCATGGCCGGCCTTTTCTGGTTTATCTGGCGGACGCGTCAGGATAGCGAAGCGGCGATTGACCATGTTCATAATATTCTGGATGTGCGCTCTGAACAGCTCCGCGAGGCGCTGTTCGCTTTCAAGCTGGAAGCGGCCAAAACCTATGCTTCCCAGCGGGATTTACGGGATCTGGAATCGCGTTTAGTGGAGCATTTGCTCCGCATCGAATCCAAGCTGGATGTTACAGCGCTCAAGGCAGAAGCTTTACACGCAAAATCAGAATAAGCCATCAAATAAAAAGGAAAAATCCATGAAAAAACCGACACTTATTCCTGTCGGCGGGAGCGACATGCCTGCTGATAGAAAAATGCATGATTATTACCGCGATCTGGAAATTGATGTGCTGGCCCGCACCCTATGGGGGGAGGCGCGCGGTGAGGGCACGGCAGGCATGCAGGCTGTGGCCAATGTTGTCTTAAACCGCGTTCAAATTGCGCAAGATAAGGGCAAATACTGGTGGGGCGGCAATATTATTCAGGTTTGCCAGAAGCCATACCAGTTTTCCTGCTGGAACCGCTCGGATCCGAATTTCAGGAAGTTGCAGGCGGTGGATGAAAGCAATTTATATTTTGCAACGGCCCTGCGGCTTGCGCGGCGCGCGATTTTGGGAAAGCTGGAGGATATTACAAAAGGCGCCACGCATTATCATGCGGCCGGGATTGAGCCGTATTGGGCGAAACGTGAAAAGCCTTGCGCGGTTATCGGCAATCACATTTTTTACAGGATTCTTTAAAGCGCTCAGGCGCGTAAACGCGCTACGCTCTTCAATCCGCTCAGGCGGGCAAGCCCGCTACGCTCTTCAATCCGCTCAGGCGGGCAAGCCCGCTACGCTCTTCAATCCGCTCAGGCGCGTAAACGCGCTACGCATGTAAAAAACGCTCAGGCGCGTAAACGCGCTACGCGGTCAATATTAAAAATAGAAAGACATTCAAGATGTTAGAAACACTGATAGCAAAACTAGGCGTTCCCCTGTTGGTTACGATTTTATCCGATGCGCTGGGCGGGGTCGATCATCCGGCCACAAAAACGGCATCGGACGTATTAAAAAAAGTTGAAGCCGAAATTAAAACAGGCGGCATTAGCGCAGACCAACTGGCAGAAGCCAATCGCCATGCCGAAGTGATGGCCGCACAGAAATCAGATGAATACAGAGCCGCACTGGCCGAAGTGAACCAATCTTTGCGCGCCGAAATTGCCAGCGAGGATAAATATGTGCGGCGCATGCGTCCGACATTTGGCTATTTAATGGCGATTACATGGGCGGCGCAAATGCTGGCGATTGCCTATGTCATTGTATTCGATACCAAAAGTGCAGGTATCATTATGAGCGCTATGGCCTCGCTGAGTGCGATTTGGGCGGTGGGATTATCCGTGCTTGGAATTTACGTTTATAAACGCAGCGAGGATAAGAAAATTGCCGGTCAAAAAGATGTCATATTCTGGAATAAATGAAACTGTGTTACGCAAATGTGAAATTGAGTTTCGCTTTTTATAGACGCTGGTTTAAATATATTGCATTATAAATGTTCAAATAACGGTAATCATGTTTATCCAGAATCCAGTCGATATAATTAGAGCTATGGCCCAAAATCCTTACGAGCATGTGTTTGCTCCTATTCGAAAATTCTTCAAGATGGAGGCATCAGGCGGTATTTTGCTGGTGATAGCCGCAGCCGTGGCACTGGTGATTGCCAACTCATCTTTATATCCTTTTTACGATTACATTTTGAATGGCATTAAATTCAAAATCGGCTTTGATGCAGTGGATGAGAGCTTTAAGCCTTTTCATGTGCAAAAATCCATACTGCTCTGGATCAATGACGGCTTTATGGCGATCTTTTTCTTTTTGATCGGTTTGGAAATTAAACGCGAAATTGTCAGTGGCGAGCTTTCCACGCGCTCGCGCGCCTTATTGCCAGCCATTGCCGCCGTGGGGGGGATGATTGTTCCGGCCGCCATTTATTATTATATCAATATGGACACGCCTGAAAATCTGCGCGGCTGGGCCATTCCTGCGGCAACCGACATTGCTTTTGCGCTCGGCGTGCTTGGGCTTTTGGGAAGCCGTGCGCCGGTGCGATTGAAAATCCTGCTCACAGCCATAGCCGTTATTGACGATTTGGGCGCTATTCTTATTATTGCCTTCTTTTATACCTCTAATGTGGCTGTTTTTCCGCTTTATTTTGGAGCGACCGCCATGGCTATTATGCTGGTTATGAACCGCAAAAATGTCACGCTTACCGCGCCTTATATCCTGCTCGGCATTATTTTATGGGTGGCTGTGCTGAAATCGGGTGTTCATGCCACGCTGGCGGGTGTTATAACGGCGCTGTTTATTCCGATGTATTCCAAAAAACAGCCTGAATATTCCCCTTGTAAATATCTTGAACACGCCCTGCACCCCTGGGTGGCCTTTGGTATTTTGCCAATTTTTGCTTTTGCCAATGCAGGCGTGCCGTTTTCGGGTATGGGCTTTCATTCGCTTTTGGACCCGACAACGCTGGGCATTATTCTGGGCCTGACCGTAGGTAAACAGATCGGTATTTTCACGCTTCTCTTTATTACCATCAAGCTTGGCTTCTCCCCGATGATCAAAGGGGTGACCTGGGTGCATTTATATGGCGTTTCTATCTTATGCGGTATTGGCTTTACCATGTCGCTATTTATCGGCGGTCTGGCTTTCGAAGATCTGGCACATCAAGCCTCAATACGCCTTGGCGTTCTTGTAGGCTCTATAATTTCCGCAACTATGGGCTTCTTAATTCTCTATTTTGCCCCATTGCCGCAAGATCCAAAGCCCGGTGAAAACGTTCACCCTGAAGAAGCGCTGGAAAAACCCTGAAAAATGCCGTATTCTACACATTGTAATTATGGCGTTAAATCCGCCACATCCCTCCTTACGTTTATACAATGCTTTAAAGGATATATATGACTTCAAAAACTCCTATTACAATAGCGCGCGGCGATGGTATCGGGCCTGAAATTATGGATGCGACCTTGAAAATTCTGGATGCGGCAGACGCCCAGCTTGATTATGAGGAAATCGAGATTGGCAAGGCTGTTTATGAGCGCGGCGTCAAAAACGGTATCGAGGATAGCGCCTGGGAATCTTTAGAGCGTACAAAAGTGTTTTTGAAAGCGCCGATAACTACACCGCAAGGCGGCGGCTTTAAATCGTTGAACGTAACCATTCGCAAATCTTTATCTTTGTATGCCAATGTGCGCCCTTGCGTGTCTTATGCACCTTATGTTGAAACAAACCACCCCGATATGGATCTGGTCATTATCCGCGAAAACGAAGAAGATCTGTACGGGGGTATCGAATACCGTCAATCGCAAGAGGTGATGGCCGCCTTAAAGCTGATTTCACGCCCGGGAACGGAGCGCATTGTCCGCTATGCCTTTGAATACGCGCGTGCCAATGGCCGCAAAAAAGTCACTTGTATGTCCAAAGACAATATTATGAAACTCTCGGATGGGCTGTTTCATAGAGTGTTTGATGAAATTGCCGCCGAATATCCCGATATTGAAAACGGCCATATGATTATCGATATCGGTACGGCCAAAGTGGCCAATGCCCCGCATATGTTCGATGTGATTGTCACGCCAAATCTGTATGGCGATATTATTTCCGATGTGGCCGCCGAAGTGACAGGCTCTGTGGGCTTGGGCGGCTCGTCCAATGTGGGTGATAATTTTGCCATGTTCGAGGCGGTCCACGGCTCCGCCCCTGATATTGCGGGCAAAGGTCTGGCCAATCCTTCGGGCTTGCTATTGGGCGCGGTGATGATGCTTGTTCATGTCGGGCAGGGGGAATGCGCGGCCAAAATCCACAATGCATGGCTCAAAACCATTGAAGACGGCATCCACACCGGAGAGATTTTCCGTCCCGGTGTCAGCAAAACGCAAGTGGGAACGGATGATTTTTGCAAGGCTGTTATTGAACGCTTGGGGCAAAGACCTGAAAAATTAAAGCTGGCCGATTACAGCGCTGTGCCTTCGGGCGGAATGAAGTTGCCTCCTTTAAAGAAATATCCCGATGAGGAAAAAGTGCGTGTTGGCGTCGATGTCAATATTAACTGGACGGATAGCGCGGAAGCACTGGCTGATGCCGTTATGAAATGTGTGCCTGTCGGCTTGGAATTGCAGATGATTTCCAACCGTGGCACGCTGGTATGGCCCGTTAAAAAAGACCAGACATTTTGCGCCGATAACTGGCGGCTGCGCTTTAAAGGCCCCAATGATGCGCCGATTACCACAAGCCACGTTATTGAATTGCTGGATAATATGAACAAACACGATCTGAATTTTACCAAAGCCGTAATGTTGCATACCTTTAATGGCCAGCCCGGTTTTACAGTAGCGCAAGGCGAATAAAATTTGGTATAATTTTCAGATGAGAATGCGTTTTATATTTTTGGTGACTTTGTGCGCTTTATGCAGCTTTCTGCCGACTTTAGCACATGCGCAGGAATTTTCGGTTGACCCCTACAGCCCGGAAACGTTACCTCTACCCAATATACAACATGAAAACGCCCACTTTTCCTCCTACCGGGATAAAAGCTTTTCTCTACCTGTTGAGCCTCATTTCAAGCAGGTGAAGTTTTTTAAACAGCCTCCGCCGCGCACTTTAAGTGAGCGCATTGATCGTTTGATTCACGGAATTTATATTGATATTCCACCCAAATATGATCATTACGGCTATGAAATAAGACGGCATATGAAAAGCATTTTAACGCCGCATGATTTGCATGATCCGTTGATGATGCCGGAAAAAATACGCAATGCCAAAACGGCTCGCATAATTCTGGATTACTGGAAAAAAGAATTAAGTCTGGAAATGAAAGCCATCCAAAAGGAGATTGATGAAGGTGAGTTTTCAAGCGGTATTAAAACAACCTTCCGCTATAACCAGCGCATTGTGAATACATTTTTACCCGAAGCTTATGAATGGGTGGATAGTAATATTGAGTTTTTAGAATACTTGAATGAAATAAGAGGGGATTTTTATATCAATTACCCGCTTTATCAAGTGCCGGTGCAAAGTCAGCGTGAAAAGGTCAAAGAGCTTTATAAAACGCGCCAGAAAGCCTTGAAAAAAATTATTAAATATACGCCTTTCAGGGCCATGATTTACTAGGGCGAAAATTTTTTAAATTCTAAATTTTTGTTTTTGCGGCTTTAAGCGTATTTTCCAGCAAGCAAGCAATAGTCATGGGGCCGACACCGCCCGGAACCGGTGTAATCGCCTTTGCTTTTTCGATCACCTCATGAAAATCGACATCACCGCATAATTTCCCGTTTTCCATACGGTTAATCCCGACATCAATGACAATGGCGCCATCTTTCACCCAGCTGTCTTTCACCATTTTCGGACGTCCGACAGCGGCGATCAAAATATCGGCCTGCGCGCAAATGTCTTCGATATTGCGGGTGCGGGAATGCGCTTGCGTCACCGTGCAATTTTCCTGCAATAAAAGCTGGGCCATAGGCTTTCCGAATAAAAGCGAGCGACCAATCACAACGGCATGTAGGCCCGACAAATCCTCTTGCACGGATTTGATTAATTTCAAGCTACCCTGCGGGGTGCAGGGTACAAGACCGGATTTGTCACCGGCAACCAGCTTTCCCTGATTGATAAAGGAAAGTCCATCCACGTCTTTATTCGGATCAATGCTCTGGATAAGAGCATCGCTATCAAGATGCGCAGGAACTGGGAGTTGCAATAAGATGCCATGCACATGCGGGTTATGATTGAACGCTTCTATTTCTGCCATAACTTCGGCTTGCGTGGCTTTTTCAGGAAGGCGGCTTTCATAACTTTTAATACCCGCTTTTTCACAAGCCTTGATTTTATTGCCGACATAAACATGCGAGGCCGGATCATCGCCCACCAGAATTACAGCAAGTCCGGGCGGCGGGCCAAGCGTTTCGATCTCTTTGGTAATGCGGGCGCGAAGATCTGCGGCGATGGTTTTTCCATCAATAAGTGTTGCGGGCATGGTATTTAGGTTTTCTTTACAGCGTTATAATCAAAAGAGTTTTGAACCTGAAGTTCTGATCCTAATAAAACAAATTCCAGATCACGAAATGTTCGATTAATTGAAGGCCGATAATAACAATCAAAGGTGTTAAATCAATACCGCCAATCGGGGGAACATATTTGCGAATAGGCTCGTAAACCGGATCGGTTAGCCTTTTTAATAAGGCAATAAGGTTTTTGGCTTGCTGGTTTCCGGCGTTCACTACTTCAAAAGCGATAAGCCAGCTTAGGGCGACTTGAATAATGATGACCAGAATATAAAGATTGATCATTAAACTCAAAATATAGGCAATAGCGTACATGAAAATAATCCTTCCCAAGTGTTTGATGTTGCATAGCATATTGAATATAGAAAGAAAATAGCGTTCTTTATTTTCGCTTGTACATGACGAAATATTAAGATTTTTGGCGTATCCTGTAAGGGAAGAAAAATCAGGAGTAAGCATGCCCCTTGTTGAACCGGTTATATTATCATCCCTTCTAATTCTGGCATCGGGACCGGAGTTTTGCCAAATGCCAAAGCCTACGGAAATTCACGTATCCCCCAAAACCGAAGATGTGCGCTTTGTAACGCATAAATCGCTGGCCGAATTACAAAAGCAGGAAATTGATACCATTAACCCGCATAGCTTTAGCGGGGTTTCAGTAACACAAGGGTTTGCCTCCGGTGAAATCAGGATGGAGGCCAATGTCAAACTTGGCTATCAAACCAATACGCGCACGCAAATGTCTTGTGTCTGGTATGACAGTATCGAGGTGAATTTTCACATTCGCCCCGATATTCATATCGCCCGCGAGGTTTATGAAGACCGTTGCATGGGCGCGGCCGTGAAAGAGCATGAGTTAAAACATGTGCGCGTGGATAAGGTGATCGTGAATAAATATGCCAATATTATCGGGCGTAAAATCTATGATGGTCTGAAAGACCGCGGTTTTATAGCAGGGCCGATTGCAGCCGCCAATAAAGAGGCGGTGGCCGATCGTATGCGGCAAACAGTATCACAAATAATTGATCTGGAAATGAAGCGTCTTGAATTAGACCGCATGGATATGCAGATGGCGGTCGATACCAAAGAAGAATATGAGCGCGTGGCCGCGCAATGCCCTGATTTTAAGGTCACACCTGATATGCTGGAGGAAGAAAAGAAGGCTTACGGCCTGAAACGCTATCGGCGCTAATTTACCGGGCTTTATTGCGAATATTATCGACCGCAGGCAATATCGTATCATCTACAAAACCTTGTGATAACGGCCCTTGGACGATGGCATAAATATTATGATTTGAATCTGCAACGAATGTGGCTGGAATGCCGCCAATACCCAAGCCCGGAAGCATCAAACCGGCATTGTCCAGACCAATATCGCGGTAAGGGTTGCCAAGACGATTTAAAAAAGCGCTCAAATCATCCTCCTGGTCTTTCAGAGCAATCCCGTAAACGGGGATATTGTGCGTTTCGGCAAGCTGTTTCAAAAACGGATGCTCTGCTTCGCATGGTTTGCACCAGCTCGCAAAAACGTTCAAAATAAATACATCCTCTGTTAAAACGCTATTGTCGAATGTCCCCTCATGCATGGCGCTTGCCATCCCAAAAGCCGGTATTTTATTCACGGGCTCGCGAACAGGCTCATACTGACCGAATAAAAATAATAAAATGTATAATAACACTGAAGCCAGTACCAGATTCAAGGCAATCAATGGCTTTAAAGATTTCGGTTTTTCCTGTGCAACATCCATAGGTTAATTTTATATCTTTTCTAGTGCGTTTTCAAGATCGAACAAGAGGTCATCGCCATCTTCAATCCCGCAGGACAAGCGGAAGAGATTATCGGTAACCCCAGCTTTTTCGCGCGCTTCCGCGCCCATGGAAACATGTGTCATGGTGGCAGGATGATTAATCAGACTTTCTGTTCCGCCCAAAGATTGGGCAAGCGTAAATATGTCCAGCGCATCAATAAACCGGCCAAAGCCTTGCTCGTTAGTATCGAGCGTAAAGCTCAGCATGGCGCCGAAGCCATCTTGCTGGTGTTTGGCGAGCGCATGATGGGGATGAGTATCTAATCCCGGATAGTAAACGTTGCCGATTTGATTATGGGCGCTTAACATCTTTGCGATTTTCATGGCATTGTCTTGCGCTTTTTTGACGCGTAAATCGAGTGTTCGCAAGCCGCGCAGGGTCATGTAGGAATCAAAAGGGGCCCCGATAAGCCCCAAGGAATTCGCCCAGAAATCCAGCTCCTCCCAGATATTTTTTTCGCGGGCTATAACCGCCCCGCCCACCACATCACTATGGCCGTTTAAAAATTTGGTGGTGGAATGGGTGATAATATCCGCGCCCAAGTCAAAAGGGCGCTGTAAGATGGGCGATAAAAACGTGTTATCGCAAACTATAAGGCAGTCTTTATTGTTCTTCTTGCAAGCCGTTGTAATGGCGGCAATATCGGCAATCCGCATAACGGGGTTGGAAGGGCTTTCGATAAATACCATGCGTGGATTTCTGGTGGCGATATCCTGCGCGGCACTCTCCTGATACTGATCGGCAAATTCGAGCTTAAAATGTCCTTTTTCCGATAGTGCGCACATCAGGCGGTACGCGCGGCCATAACAATCATAAGGCGCAATCAAAAGATCATCAGGCTTTAAAAGCTGTAACACAAGCGTAATTGCGGCCATGCCCGAAGCTGTAACGCTCGCACTATATCCGCCTTCAAGGCCAGTGAGCGCTTCGACCAGATGATCGCGGGTAGGGTTACGCACACGGCTGTATTGATAGGCCGGAAAATCGTTAAATCCGTTCATTTTATGCGTTGAAGATAAATGCAAAGGAGGGATTACGGCTCCGTGCTCCTTGTCTTCGCCTATACCGGACTGAACGATTTTCGTGCTGATATTCTTCGTGGGTTTCATGCCTGAAACGCTATCACAGGGCGAAAAGCCGGCCAAGTAAAAACCGTTGCCCCGGAGAGAGCAACGGCTTAATACGGTAGTGAGCTATTTGGTAGTCGAGGATCCAAAAGAATTCTCTATTCTTTTATTATGTCCGCAAATTATGGCAAAAATTTGCCTTATTTGAGGTTTTTTTGAAAATAAAGCAAAAATGATGGCTTTTTTGCCCTACAGCCTCATGTTATTCTCTTGATGCTCGAATCAATTTTTTTCGTTTGAATTTCAAAAGGATAACTAAGAATGACTCTCACTGGCCAAGATACTTTTCAAACCCGCAAAACCTTAACCGTTGATGGCAAGGAGTATGATTATTATTCTTTGAGTGCCGCTGCGGAAAAAATCGGCGATATTTCAAGACTTCCATTTACCTTGAAAGTGCTGATGGAAAATCTTTTGCGTTTTGAAGATGGGCGCAGTGTGGAAACAAGCGATATTCAGGCTCTGGCCGATTGGCAAAAGGAAAAGCGCTCGGATACCGAAATCGCATACCGCCCCGCCCGCGTGTTGATGCAGGATTTCACAGGCGTTCCGGCTGTGGTGGATTTGGCCGCTATGCGTGAGGCGATGGTTTCTCTTGGCGGTGATGCGCAGAAAATTAACCCGCTGGTGCCCGTTGATCTGGTGATCGATCATTCTGTGATGGTCGATGAATTTGGCACGCCGCGCGCTTTCCAGATGAATGTTGAAAAAGAATTCGAGCGCAATGGCGAACGTTATGAATTTTTGAAATGGGGGCAGGGCGCATTTGAAAATTTCCGCGTGGTGCCGCCGGGAACAGGGATTTGCCATCAGGTTAATCTTGAATATCTGGGCCAGACAGTATGGATGAGCGAAGACAAGAATAATGCAGGCCGTAATGTGCTTTATCCTGACACGCTGGTTGGAACGGATTCCCACACGACAATGGTTAACGGCCTTGCCATACTTGGATGGGGTGTTGGCGGTATCGAGGCCGAAGCGGCCATGTTGGGGCAGCCGATTTCCATGCTGATTCCCGAAGTGATAGGCTTTAAACTGACGGGAAAAATGAAAGAAGGAACGACTGCCACCGACCTTGTTTTGACAGTTACCAATATGCTGCGTGAAAAAGGCGTTGTTGGAAAATTTGTGGAATTCTATGGCGACGGGCTGGATCATATGACGCTCGCTGACCGCGCCACATTGGGCAATATGTCCCCTGAATTTGGTTCGACATGCGCGTTTTTCCCGATTGATCAGGAAACACTGAATTACCTGCGCTTTACTGGCCGCGATGAACACCGCGTTAAATGCGTTGAAGAATATGCCAAAGCCCAAGGCATGTGGCGGGAAACAGGCATGGCCGATCCTGTCTTTACAGATACGCTGGAGCTTAATATCGGCACGGTCGAGCCAACAATAGCCGGCCCAAAGCGCCCGCAGGATAAAATTTTGCTCTCCAAGGCGGCGGCAGAATTTCATACGATGATGGGGCCAAAGCTGGATATTCACCCTATCGGCGCGGAAGGGAAGTTGCTGGATGAGGCAGGCCAGATGCCTGCGCATAAGATGAAGGAAATTGAAGAAGCAACCAATCATCAGGTGAATGTTGAGAGTTCCTCTCAAGATTACAGCCTTGGACATGGCGATGTCGTAATCGCCGCGATTACGTCCTGCACCAATACATCAAACCCATCTGTTATGGTGGCCGCAGGATTGGTCGCCAGAAAGGCGCATGAGCTGGGCTTGACCGTAAAGCCATGGGTAAAAACATCGCTTGCTCCCGGCTCGCAAGTGGTGACAGACTATCTTGAAAAGGCCGGCTTGCAAGATGATCTGGATGCTCTGGGTTTTGATCTTGTGGGCTATGGCTGTACAACCTGTATCGGGAATTCCGGACCTCTGCCCGATCCGATCCGCGAGGCTATTGAAAAAGAAGATCTGACCGTTTGCGGCGTGCTCTCCGGTAACCGCAATTTCGAAGGCCGTATCTCTCCGCATGTGAAGGCCAATTATCTCGCATCTCCGCCTTTGGTGGTGGTCTATGCGCTGGCAGGTTCCATGCGTATTGATCTCTTCAATGATCCGATTGGCAAAGATAAAAACGGCCATGATGTTTTTATGAAAGATGTCTGGCCCTCCACGCAGGAAATCGCCGATACGGTCAAAGAATGTTTAACCCCGGAAATGTTCCGTGATCGCTATGCCGATGTGTTCAAAGGAACACCGGAATGGCAGGCTATTGGCGGCAATGCTTCCGGCCAGACTTATGATTGGAATGATAGCTCGACTTACGTGCAAAACCCCCCGTTTTTCGAGGAGATGGAGGCCGAGCCTGCACCGACCGAGAATATTGAGGGCGCTTATGCACTGGCCTTGCTTGCGGATTCTGTCACAACCGACCATATTTCCCCGGCCGGCGCGATTAAAAAAGAAAGCCCCGCAGGTGAATATTTGATGGAACGTCAGGTGCGCCCTGTGGACTTTAATTCCTATGGCTCTCGCCGAGGCAATGACCGGGTGATGACGCGTGGAACCTTTGCCAATATCCGCATTAAAAATGAAATGCTGGATGGAATTGAGGGCGGCTATACGAAATATGTTCCTAGCGGTGAGCAGATGAGCATTTACGATGCGGCCATGAAATACCGCGAAGATGGCACGCCGCTGGTTGTCATTGCGGGTAAGGAATACGGCACAGGCTCCTCCCGTGACTGGGCGGCGAAAGGTACACGCCTTTTGGGTGTGAAGGCCGTTATTGCCGAGAGTTTCGAGCGTATTCACCGCTCCAATTTGATCGGTATGGGTGTGCTTCCTCTACAATTTAAAAATGACAGCCGCGAAAGCCTCGGCCTGAAAGGGGATGAGAAATTCGATATTCTGGGTATTGATGGCGACATCACCCCGCGTCAGGATATTACAATGAGTATTCATTACCCTAATGGCGATACGAAAGATGTCACGCTGTTGTGCCGTATCGATACCGCCGATGAAATGGATTACTACAAAAACGGTGGAATTTTACACTACGTCCTACGCAATATCGCCAAAGCGGCTTAAGCTTTTACAAAAACATATCCATAAGCGGGCAGGGAGATGTTCTGCCCGCTTATTTTTGTATCCGTCGCGCTGAATAGGGTTTGTGGCGCGCTGGAAAGGAATAAGGATTCAAGCGGAATAGTTTGATCTTCGCCTGATAAATTGAAAACGCACAAAATTTTCTGTTCTTCATTTTCGCGGGTAAAGGCTAGGATATGGCTTGGCAAATCACCGTCAATAAAAGTAAGATCGCCGTCAATAAGGGCGCTTTGGTCTTTGCGCCAGTTCAAAAAGCGGCGTGTGCTCTGCAGCGCCGAATTTTCCATTTCTTCCTGATTGGCCACGCAGAGTTCTAGATGCGTTTCCGGTATAGGCAACCATGTATTTTCAGCGCGGCTAAAACCCGCATTACGTTCTTTAGCGCTCCACGGTATGGGCGTGCGGCACCCATCGCGGCCTTGCCATTTCGGCCAGAGATATTGCCCCCATGGATCGCAAAGCCGTTCAAAAGGGATATCGGCTTCTGGCAAGCCCAGCTCGTCCCCCTGATACAAAAAAGCCGTGCCGCGCAGGGATGCCAATAAAACAGGCAACATTTTTGAAAGCGCCGGAATATGCGTATAATACCCGCCTGACCAGCGGCTGGCCGCGCGCACAACATCGTGGTTGGAAAAGGCCCAGCTTGGCCAGCTATCGCCCGGTTCTTGCTTTTGCGCACCCAGAACATCTTTAAATAATTGCGCCCCCGGCATGGGGCCTTTATTGGCCATTAAATCAAAACTATAGGCGGTATGCAAAAGCGTATCATCGCATGTATAGAGCGCGGCTGTTTCAACTGGTCGGTCACAGCCGATTTCCGCAAGCGCAAAGCGGCCTTCATATTCATTCAAAAGGGCGCGGATTTTACGCATGAATTCGATATTTTCCGGTTGGGATTTGCTGTAAATATGCGCCTGCATGCTATAAGCATCGGGGAATTCCAGCTGGGTTGAGGAATGGGCAGGGTCTTTGGGGGGATTATCGCGTAGCTGCGGGTCGTGCATGCAAAAATTGACGGCATCAAGGCGAAAACCATCCACGCCGAAATCAAGCCAATGGCGGCATGCCGCCAGCATAGCCTCCATCACATCGGGATTGTGGTAATTTAAATCCGTCTGTTCTTTTAGAAAATTATGAAGGTAGTATTGCCCGCGCAAAGGGTAGTATTGCCAGGCAGGACCGCCAAAAACGCTTTGCCAGTTATTGGGCGGTGATCCATCGGGTTTCGGATCGGCCCAGACATACCAATCTGCTTTGGGGTTGGTGCGGTCTTGTTTGCTCTCATTGAACCAGGCATGGCGATCTGAAGTATGGCTTAAAACCATATCCATGATGAGTTTGAGACCTAAATCATGGGCTTTTTCCAGCAAGGTTTTGAAATCATCCAGGTTACCGAAGAGCGGATCAACCGCATAATAATCCGCAATGTCATAGCCGTAATCGGCCTGCGGCGATTTTAAAAACGGGGATATCCAGATGCCGTCAACACCAAGATCGGCAATATAGGGAAGTTTTTCGGTGATACCTTGTAAATCACCGACGCCGTTCCCGCTGGTATCATTAAAGGAGCGCGGGTAAATCTGATAGATGACCGCGCCGCGCCACCAATTTTTATTGTTCTTCTTAACCCTGTTCATGGATTAGCAAGTT
>JBKHDZ010000028.1:0-17646 GCA_046541095.1 Alphaproteobacteria bacterium | reverse complement strand
TTGGCCATCCGAAGAGCACGATATGGATACAACCCTGCATACTCTGGTCAAAGCCAAGGAAATGGACAAAGCGCGCATGGTCGGCGTGAGTAATTACACCATTGAACTGTTACAAAAAGCCCGCGAATTAACGGGCAACGCCCTTGCAACCAATCAGGTCGAGTTTCATCCGTTTCTAGATCAACGTCCTTTGCTGCGCTGGATGGATGATCACGATATGTTTTTGACGGGCTATAGCCCGCTTTGCCGCGGTGATGTCATGGACAATGAAACCTTGCAGGATATTGGCGAGAAATACGGCAAAAATCCGGGGCAGGTGACTCTGCGTTGGGCTTTGCAGCATGATGAGCGCGTCGCCGTTATACCCAAATCATCCAACCCCGATCATATCGAAAGCAATTTCGATGTCTTTGATTTTGAACTTAGCCAGGAAGAAATGATGGATATTACCAATCTTGCCCGCCCCGATGGCCGCAAGGTTGATCCTGATTTTGCGCCGGAATGGGATACACCGCGCAAGGCCGCCTAAATTTTCGGATTTAACGGTTCAAATAATCTTCGGCACGCTTGAGGTCTTCAGGCGTGTCGATTCCCGACTGCATTTGCCCTTCATCCAGCGCGATTTCAACACAGTGGATGGAAATGCCGTTCTCTAACATGCGCAGCTGTTCAAGACCCTCAAGGCGTTCATAATATCCTTCAGGAAGGGAGCAGAATTTCTCCAATATATCCATGCGGTATCCATAAAGGCCCATATGCTGGTAAACAGGTGAATGTTCGTTTTCATCACGCATTTTCGGCTCATTGCGGATGGCGGGGATAATGTTTTTGGAAAACCAGAAGGCTTTGCCATCTTTGCCGTAGGCCACGGTGGTTCCGCTAAATGGCGTTACATCCTTGGCTGTGCGCAGGCGTGTTAAATCAACCCAGCTTAATTGATGCACGGGCGTAACGACCTCGCAATCAGGGGTGTTGTGCATATAATCCAGCATGGCATGGATGGCTTGCGGCGGGGTAAAGGGCGCATCACCTTGCAGGTTTAAAACGAAGTCCGGTTTATCGCGCATTTGCAGGGCGGCGGCCATCACCCTGTCCGATCCTGTGCGGCACGAGGCATCAGTCATAATGCAATCGGTGCCGATTTCTCTTGCATGACCCGCAATGCGCTCATCATCGGTGGCAATACAAATTTGAATACCCACAAACTTTTCTGAAGCCTTGCGCGCCAGATCAACCACACGGCTTATCATGCTTTGCCCGCCGATTTGGGCCAAAGGTTTCCCCGGAAAACGGGTGGAGCCGTAGCGGGCAGGGATAATAATGGCTGTTTTCATTTCATTTTTTACCTCATGGTCATTTCGACCGATTGTAAGGAGCGAAGAAATCTCGTTTTTTATGCCGGGATCCCTCGGCTTTCGCCTTCGCTAAAGCTACGGCGAACAAGTCGCTCGGGATGACATCTAAAGTTATTTAATTTTCCCAATCCTGATCGGCCCACCATGTATTGGCAATCAGCGGTGAAATCGGCGACAGATTTTCAGGGCGCTCGATTTTGTTCCAATAGGCAATGCGCCATTTCGGATAGTGCCACATGGGTATAACGTAATGGCCGTGCAAAAGAACGCGGTCCATCGCGCGGACTTTTGTAATAAGGTCCTGACGGTTTTCGGCCTTGATAATGCCTTCAATCATTTCATCGATTACAGGGTCCTTGATGCCGATATAATTGCGGCTTCCGGGCATATCGGCTTTTGCGCTGCCCCAGAAATCACGCTGCTCGTTCCCAGGCGAGGAGGATTGACCAAACCCGCCAAGCGTCATATCAAAATCATATTCGGTCATGCGGTTTTGATATTGCGCAGTGTCGATAATGCGGAAATTGGCTTCCACGCCAATGCGCTTTAGATTTTGAATAAAGGGCAGGACCCAGCGCTCGAAAACAGGATTTGTATCAATAATTTCGAATTCAAGGCGCACCCCGTCTTTTGAGCGAATGCCGTCATCTCCCAAAGTCCAGCCAGCTTCTTCCAGAATTTTCTGGGCCTGACGCAGATTTTGGCGTGCATTGCCCGAGCCGTCTGTCACAGGAGCCTGATAGGTTTCGGTGAAGACTTCTTCGGGGATTTGCCCACGATATCTATCCAGAATTTGTAATTCATCCTCGGAAGGAAGGCCGCTGGAAGCAAGCTCCGAATTTTCAAAAAAGCTGTTGGTGCGGGTATAGGCGCCATAAGCAAATTGCTTGTTCGACCATTCAAAATCAAAAGCGAAGGCCAAAGCCTCGCGCACGGCCTTATCTGCAAAAACAGCGCGGCGCGTATTCATGATAAAGGCCTGCATGCCTGCTGGGCGGCCATTTTCGATCTCTTCCTTGGTGATTTTGCCTTGCTGAACAGGCGGCGCATCATAGGCGCTGGCCCATAATTTGGCGGTATTTTCCTCACGCACATCATATTCGCCCGCAAAGAAAGCTTCGAGCGCGATATTGGAATCGCGGTAATAATCATAAACAAGGCGATCAAAATTATACTGCCCCCTCCAGAACGGCAAATCCTTGCCCCACCATTCATCGGCGCGGACATATTCTATGGAGCGGCCAGGATCAACCTTTCCGACCTTATAAGGGCCGGAGCCTAATGGCTTTTCCAGTGAGGATTTATTGAACTCCTTGCCTTCCCAAAAATGTTTGGGCAGAACGGCCATTTCGGCAATAATCAGCGGCAATTCGGCATTGCCAACACTGGAGAAATCAAAGCGGATGCTCTTGGGTCCTTGAATGGTGACTTGGGAAACATCGCCCCAATAGGCTTTGAAAAAGGGCGAGCCATGTTCGCGTAAGGTTTCGAATGTCCATTTCACATCTTCGGCTGTAACAGGCTTGCCATCATGCCATGTGGCTTCCTCACGCAATTTAAAAGCCACGTAAGAGCGGTCTTCAGGCAATTCGATGCTTTCGGCTATAATTCCGTAGAGCGAAAACGGCTCGTCCCAGGCATTTTGCATCAGGCTTTCATAGACTAAAGAGGAGCGGATAAAGCTCATCCCCGCCGTCGGCGTACCTTTCACAATAAAGGGATTCAGAGAATCAAACGTGCCGATTACATGCTGTGTCAATGTGCCGCCTTTGGGCGCATCGGGGTTTACAAAATCAAGGTGGGTGAAATCGGGCGGATATTTAACGCTGCCATGCATGGCGACGGCGTGGCGCGGCTGGACGCTTTGCTCTTCGTTTGCTTCTTCTTGTGCGTTCACTGAGAAGGAAAAAACCCCAAGCGCGAAAATTGTTAAAAGCCCTATAATGTTTTTATTCAAATACATTCTTTTTTATCCAGATTTTGATTCTTGTTTCAAAATATGAATGTAGCGTGAACCTATTGGCGGGGAAAGGGGGGATTTTTCAAAGCTTTATTTTATCCTGCAGAACAAATGTCAAAGAGTGCTATTAAAACTCGCATATAGGACCTTGAGCATATGGAGCACTATACGACTCTTTAAATTCGACCGGGACTATTAACATTTGCTTTTCTGAGCCGATGTTTTCTCTGTATTCTGCAAGTGGTGTATCTTCATGTTTAGGCACATCAAACCCAGCTTGTACAAAAATATTATTTATAAGACTTCGTGCGTCAAATGAGCGATCATTAATAAGCTCACCATTTGAAAAACTATTTTTGTGGGATTGTAATTGTTCATATAAACCATCAATTATTAATTCCGGATTGATCCCCAATTCTGCAGCTTTTTTTATATCGGCCTCTAATAAATCACGCATTAATTTTCTCGGACTTTCAAAGCCTAGGTTAATAACATGCTCTATTGTGCTACCCGCACTCGCGCCGGCGCATTCGCCGACAATAAGACCTCCCTGCACTGCTAGAGTTGAGGCACCAGCGGCTAAACCCGCCCCTATAGGTCCAGATGTAGAGGCAGCACCAATTGTAAGAATTGTTCCTCCAACTACCACGGCACCGCCGCCTATAACGGATCCAGCCACAGCAGTGCTATCAGACAAGGAATCGATGCGCGCTTTTATACTAGGATTAATAGATACAGGAGTTTCTTCATAAAATTCCAATAACTCATTTGAGTAAAGAGCCGCAGCTTCCGCGGTTTCGACGTCTAAATTCTCGTGAAGATGTTTTTCATCGATAACATATTCATGTCCTACTGTAACACTTCGAACTGAATTTACGGCTAAATTTGCAGTGTAATTTGCTACGTCATTTATAGTTGCATTCACTTTATCTAAAAAACTCATGATCACCTCTAATTTTATGTAAAATATCATGAGAATGTTAACAAAGTGTTAATTTCAGTAAAAACTCATCACCACACAAACCCATTGACCGCATAAGTCGGCCGGTGGGGTTGGTCGTTTAAACCCTCCAAAGCTTCGGGGGTGAGTTCTT
The DNA here is from genome assembly GCA_046541095.1 of Alphaproteobacteria bacterium. GTDB lineage: Bacteria > Pseudomonadota > Alphaproteobacteria > Micavibrionales > Micavibrionaceae > UBA2638. The sequence continues at coordinate 13,237 of JBKHDZ010000028.1, read as the reverse complement.
CGCGGTGGATTCCGGACAGATTGAGAATACTATCAATTCCGAAATTATTCGCCCCCGCAATATCGGTGTGCAGGCTATCGCCAATCGCGCAGATGCGGCTCTTGTCCGGCTGACCGAGCAGCTCATAACAACGCTCATAAACAGGAGCATGGGGTTTTCCGTGGTAAATAACGCGTCCGCCCATATCCTCATACATCGCCGCAAAGGTGCCCGCGCATTCATATAAGGTATCGCCGACATGCACGACTAGATCGGGATTGGCGCAGATCATGGGTAAATTTTTTTCAAGCGCGATTTTTAAATTATCTTTGAAAGCGGCCACTTCCGGTGGTGAGGTTCCGGGGATAGCATTCAAAATAAAGTCGGCGTTCTGGGGGGAATCTTTTAAATCCAGATCAAGACCTTCGATGACCTCACGGATATAGTAATGACCAATCACCCAGCAGCGGTTTCCCTCCCACCTGACTTTTTCAAAGCCATCCTGCCCCCGGCTGGGGGAGGAATGAGGAGGGGTGGAGAAAATTTCGCGTAAATATTCATGTGTATGCTCTCCTGAAGTCACGATATGATCATATAAATCGCGCGCAATGCCCATCTCTTGCATTTGTGCCGCCGCATTATGGGCGCGGCGCGGCGAATTGGAGAGCAAGCAGAGCGTCTTGCCCGAGATTTTCAGCGCTTGCAGTGTTTTGAGCGTCTCGGGAAAAGGTTTGATGCCATCATGGATGACCCCGAAAATATCAATGATAAAGTAATCATATTGATCGCAAAGTGCGCCGATATTTTGTATGTACCTAGCCAAATTTTTCCTCGTATCCCTTGCGCTTTACCGCCGAAGCAACATAGGAAAATGGCGGGAAAGCGCCTATCAAATCCGGCTTGGCAAAAAGATAGCCCTGACCGTAATGCGGATCAAAATCCAGTAAGGCCCGTAAATCGCCCTCTTGCTCGATATGGTCGGCGATGATGCGCACGCCATTGCTTTCCAGCTTGTTCTTCAAACGCCAGAAATTGGTGAAATCCATATCGCTTTTGCCTTGCGCGGCAATCCATGAGGCGCGGATCTTCATATAGCGGATATTGTGTTTGATTAAATCCTGCAGGTGAAATTCGCAATCATCCACGTTATCCAGAGAAAAGGCGCACCCTAATTTGGACAGCCCGCCAATAATCTGGAATATCTGAGCTGGTAAAGACTGATAATCGGCGTAGCGAATTTCGAAAACCAGCTTTTTCGCCAGCGTTCTGTTCTTGGCCACAAAGGCCAGAAGATCGCTCATATATTTTTTGTTTTTCAGCGTATCGGGCTGGATATTGATAAAAAAGACCTGATGGTCCAGCTGATGGGCGCGCTCGCGCATAACGCTCAAACATTCTTTTAACAAAATCGTATCAATATCGCCTTGCAAATTGGCGCTTTTGGCCATGTTCATATAACGGCCGGCCGGAACATACAGCCCTGCCTTGGCGCGGATGCGGGCGAAGATTTCAAATCCTGCTGGCTGGCGTTGGGGCAGGCGGACAACAGGCTGGGCGAAAATATCAATGCGTTTTTGGGCCACCGCGCTTTGCACCAGCTCTTTTACCACCATATCGCTTAAGGACTTATGATCGGCAAAAGGGTCGTCATTGGCAATGCTGAGTGCTGAAAAACTCGCGGGCGCTTTTTCAATATTTTCTTTACCCACGCTCTTGGGGGCACCGCGATCTATAGATATTTCCTGCGCGCTTAAATCTGTGACCTGACGTTTCAGGCGTTCCACGCTATGACGATTGCGCGAAATATCCTGATCCAGCGCGTCGATTTTATCTTCCATGCTCATCAATTTGAAACTGGAGGAAGCCTCCCATCTGCGGCGGTTGTATAATTCGCTTAATGCAAATAATCCTGCGGCGAACAGCGCAAAAGCAATCACCCCCGCGCTTAAGGAAATAAAGGAAACACCTGTGATGATGAGCGCGCCCCAGAAAATATAAACAAAGGCAAAAAAACGCAGGCCTGCAAAGCTGCGTTTTGCACGCTTACGTCCCGCCAGCGATTTTCCTGCCCTTAATATCACTCTTTTTTATCCCCGGTGATCAAGGCCAACAGCGGCGGAAACACTTTCCAGCCCATCGGCCTTGAGAAGCTCAAGCAATCTTTTATTGATAGAGTATGCCACATTTGGCCCTTCAAAGACCAGTCCGGTGTATAATTGCACAAGGCTGGCGCCCGCTTTGATTTTTTCGTAAGCCTGTTCACCGCTGGCAATACCGCCGACGCCGATAATCGGAAGCTTGCCTTTGGTCAGGCTATAAAAATTGCGGATAATTTGCGTGGATTTGGTTGTCAAAGGCTGGCCGCTTAAACCACCTTGTTCCGCGCGGAATTTTGCGGGCAAGGTTTCGGGGCGTTCCAGCGTGGTATTGCCGAGGATAACGCCGTCCACCTTGCAATCCAATAAAGTCTGCGCAAGTTCTTCTTGCTGGCTTTCATCCAGATCAGGGGCGAGTTTGACCAGCAAAGGCGGCGGATGGGTGCGGCAGGCTTTCTTGCGCTCTTCCATGACAACGCCGAGCAGTTCCGTTAAAGGTGCTCGCTTTTGTAAATCCCGCAAGCCCGGGGTATTGGGCGAGGATATATTGATTGTAAGATAATCGGCCATCGGTGCCAGCATGCGGATAAGATAAGCATAATCCTTGGCCGGTTCTTTCTGGGTTTTATTCATGCCGATATTAATGCCGACCACGCCGTTTGGCCGCTCGGGTGCGCTTAAAAATTTTTCCAGATTGTCTTTGAATACTTGCGCCCCTGCATTGGGAAACCCCATGCGGTTTATGACCGCTTTATGATTGGCATTGCGGAATACGCGCGGTTTCGGATTTCCGGCCTGCGGCTTTGGCGTTACTGTTCCCGCCTCGACAAAGCCAAAGCCGAATTTAAAGGCAGGGCCGATCACTTCCGCATTTTTATCAAACCCCGCCGACAAGCCCACAGGGTTGGGGAATTTCAGGCCGCAAACCATGCTTTCCAGCGCCGGATCACTCAAGCGCGGCGCGGGCGGTATCAAACCGTGTTTCATGGCCTTCAGGCTCATATTATGGGCTTTTTCAGGGTCAATTTTAAAGATGACAGGTGATATGAATTTATACAGGCACGACATAGCGTAATTTTCTACGCCATTTTTTCGGAAAAGTCTATAAAGTTGAGATTAACGCCAGATTTCAGGATGCGCTTGCAATGCCTGACGGCTTGACTGATGCTCTGTTTTTCTTTGTATGTCCGCAAAATCGGCGCAGGCATCGCGAATACAATCTATTGTAGCCTCAATACGGGCTTCGGAAAAAACATCTTCGCCGTATTGTAAGCGCAAATTGCGAAAAGTGGTTTTTAATCGCTCTTCATTGCCCTGTTCAAACAAGCCCTTTTCCAGCGCTTGAGAATAGATAGCCATGATAATATGCGCATGCATACTATCTTCGCCGCAGGGCAAATCTTCTATGGCGATAGGCTCGGCTCCAGCCTGTAAACTATCAAAAAGGCGTTTTAAAAAATCCATTAAAATAGAATATCTTAAAAATACTGAATGGCACAAATTTAGACATTCTCATCGCGCAAATGCGGCCATGCGGCCTGCATATACAGCCAGCCCGTGATAAAGGTGGCCAGAGCCGCACCGGCCATGCAGAACAGCGCCCCGAACAAGACCAGTATGTGATAGGGCGCAAGGATCAAAAGGCCAAGCGCAACCATTTGCAAGGTGGTTTTCCATTTGGCAATCGCGGTCACGGGAACCTGTATATTCTTGCCGCCCAGAAATTCCCGCAAGCCCGAGATCAAAAATTCACGGGCGATAATAACAATCGGGAAAATAATGAATATTCCGCCCAGATACCCCACATCAATAAAAACGAGAAGTAAAAGCCCGACAAAGATTTTATCCGAGATAGGATCGAGAAAAGTGCCGAACGGCGTAACAGCATCGAGTTTGCGCGCCAGCCATCCATCCAGAAAATCGGTTAGCGCCGCAAAGACATACAATATAAACCCGGCCATCACATAATCGGCATAAATACAGCAGATAATAAGCGGCAGGATAACGAGCCTTATCAGCGTCAAAACAGTAGGGATGGTCAGAATTTTCGATTGTGTATCAGTCATAATTTTATTTCTAGCACAGATAATTAACGAAGTAAGGCGCTTTTTGTTTCATAAAAAAAGACCTCGGTCAGGGAGGTCTTTTCAAAATTTTGTATAAATTGCGGTTTTAGCTGTTGGCCGCGGCCTTGCGCTTTTCTTCTTCAGGATCACGCAAGACGTAACCACGCCCCCAGACAGTTTCAATGTAATTCGAGCCATCAGTGGCATCGGCCAGTTTTTTGCGGAGTTTGCAAATAAACACATCGATGATTTTGACTTCCGGCTCATCCATGCCGCCATAAAGGTGGTTCAGGAACATTTCCTTGGTCAACGTCGTGCCTTTGCGCAAGGATAAAAGCTCGATAATACCGTATTCTTTACCGGTTAAATGCAATGTGCGGCCATCCACTTCTACGGTGCGAGAATCAAGATTTACCTTGACGCGGCCTGTTTCAATCATACTTTGTGAATGGCCTTGAGAGCGGCGGACAATGGCTTGAATACGGGCAATCAATTCCCGTTTGTCAAAAGGCTTTGTCAAATAATCATCGGCACCATAGCCAAGGCCTTTGATCTTATTATCCAGCTCCGTCAAACCGGAGAGAATCAAAATCGGTGTTTCTACTTTCGAATCGCGCAAGGATTTTAGAACGTCATAGCCATCCATATCCGGGAGCATCAAATCCAGAATGATGATGTCGTAATCATAAATCTTGCCGATTTCCAGGCCGTCTTCCCCTAAATCCGTAGTGTCCACAATATAGCCCTCGGATTTCAGCATTAATTCAATGGATTTTGCGGTTGAAGTATCGTCTTCTACAAGAAGTACACGCATGTATTTGATTCCTTTACGTTTTTATTGTTTTCTTTAGTTTGTTTTCAATAGTGGCGGGGTGGGGGATATTCTACCCTCATTTTTTATTAATATTAATTAATATTAACAAATTTTTAAAAATAGAGCAAATAAGGAATTAATAATTTATGCAACTGCCGCAATCGGCGATGGGGATGATTCAGCAGGCGTAAGGGAGCCGCGAATATTGGCGGCTTGTTCGTCGATTTTATCGGCAATCCAGGCGGCACTTTCGGGGAAAAACCTGCGCATGGTGTTTTGCTCGAGCATAGTATCGGCAAATAAATCCGCAAAAACCTCTTGCAGGGCGACAAATGGTTTTTCATCAGCTATCGCATTTATAATATTGGCCCCATTCGGGGTTAAGAGTAATTGGCGCATTTTCTTGACGGCTTGTAATTCCGGCGCGGCAATTTGAATGAAATCCTGCTCGGCACTGAGAAAAGAGTCTGGAATAGATGTGCAATCGAAAAGATGGCCGATTTCATGGGCGGCTATATATTGCGGGGTGATGCCCCATATATGATCGCTGACAGTTCCAGACGCACTCTGGGGAATAACAATATGATTGTCATATTGGAAAAAGGCACCTTTATTCTTGTTAAAGGCTTTCAATCCCTCACAAATATCAATATTTTGCGTTTCTTTTAAATAAGCGCGGGTCACGGGTAAAAGATCGCTGGCATCAGCCAAATTTCGCGCAATGATCAGTTTATGACCGGCCGCTGCAAATTTTTCCTGCAATTCTTCCGGGATGCACTGCATGCCGCGGCGAATGTCTGTGATAAAATTATTACCTTCGGCTCTGAGCGGAGGAAGAACAAGCGGTTCCCAGATCATGGAAGGTGGAGGCGCTTGTTTATTAAAGAAGTGTTTTAAAGCACGCTTGATCACAATGTCATCCCATATCGTAATATAAGAGCATGTGTTCGGCTTCTTCTTGAGGAAGCGGGTCGCCGATGCGGCTTTCTTTTGTGCCGTTGCGCAAGGCCTTTACGGTTTCGATAAGGCGGTCATCGGCATTAACGGGCCGGTTTTCCCAGTCGATATCGGCGGCAATTTCGGGCGCGGTAAAATAAACCATTCCTGCCAATGCGGGGTAAGCAAATAAACGCGCAAGAGTTTCTTTTTTCATGTCCCTGTCCTTTAATATGGACAACACAATATCTCAATTTTAAGAAATATGTCAAACAAATAGATTCTATCGTTTATTTGCCCTTCACGGTATAATGATTGTATGGACCGCCTCGCCGACAAAGCCATAGCCGCAATTTCCACGCTGCCCGATAAGGAAGTGTATGGGCGCGTGACCAAAGTGCTAGGGCTTTTGGTCGAGATTGCGGGTTTTGGGACGGGGCTTTCTATAGGCTCGCGCGTATATCTGCGTCCTGAAGATCATAAAAATATTCCTTGCGAAGTTGTAGGCTTTAAAGACGGGCATGCGCTTTTGATGCCCTTTGGAACGTTGGAAGGCGTGGGATTAGGCTGTAAGGCAGTTTTGCAGGATTCAGAGCCTGTTGTGATGCCCTCCGATCAATGGCTGGGGCGCGTCATAAATGCGCTGGGTGAGCCGATTGATGGAAAAGGCCCGCTTTATAATGGGGGCCATCCAATCCCTTTGCGCAACAAACCGCCGCCGCCGCATAACCGCCAGCGCATAGGCTCCCAGCTTGATCTGGGCGTCCGGGCGATCAACACTTTCCTCGCCACCGTGCAAGGCCAGCGTATGGGCATTTTTGCAGGCTCAGGTGTCGGGAAATCTGTGTGTCTGTCCATGATGGCGCGCTATACTGCGGCCGATATTTCCGTGATTGGTCTTGTGGGTGAACGTGGCCGCGAAGTGCAGGAATTTATCGAAGATGATCTGGGCGAAGAAGGTTTAAAACGCTCGGTTGTGATTGTGGCCACGGGTGATGAGCCGGCCTTGATGCGCCGTCAGGCCGCTTATATGACGCTGGCCGTGGCTGAATATTTCCGCAATGAAGGGCGGCAGGTTTTGTGCTTGATGGATTCTGTTACCCGCTTTGCCATGGCACAACGGGAAATCGGCCTGAGTACGGGCGAGCCGCCAACGACAAAGGGGTATCCCCCCACCACCTTTTCAGAACTGGCGCGGTTACTGGAGCGTGCGGGGCCGGGGGCACCGGGGCAAGGCTCTATTACGGGGCTGTTTTCCATTCTGGTGGAAGGGGATGACCATAACGAGCCTGTAGCCGATGCCGCGCGCGGTATTCTGGATGGTCATATCGTTATGCGCCGTGAAATTGCCGATCGCGGGCGCTATCCCGCCATTGATGTGTTGAAATCGGTATCGCGGTCCTTGCCCGAGGCGATTAGCGAGGAGCAAAATGCACTTTTAAGAAAAGCCAAGAAAGTCATTACCGATTACGAGAATATGGAAGAGCTGATCCGCCTTGGCGCGTATCGTAAAGGCTCTGATCCCGCCGTGGATGAAGCTATTCGCCTTTATCCGAAGATCGAGGATTTTCTGCGCCAGAACAAGAATGAATGCACGTTGATTGAGGACGGTTTTGCCATGCTCGCTGAAATTCTGGGTGTTCCTTACGGAAGTAACGCTCTTCAAAACTAATTTTCATTTGCATAACAAGAATAAATATTGTATAGCATGCCAAATTTTTGGAGGATATGTAATGTTATTCAATGAAAGAGGGCATAAAATAGTGGCGACCACTGCTAATCATGGTTATGGCAATAAGGGGCGCAAGAGAAAACAATGGTTGCTAAAGAATTTTGGGGCGGCTAATTCTGGCCGTAGTATTGATATGTCTTCGGCGGAAGGGAAAAAGATGGCTTCAGAACTGGCCGAACGCTATCCGGAAATGAATATAAAAGGCCCATTCGAATAGTTTTTTCATTAGATTAATTTGTGCCATAATGAAGTATGGCTGATTTAGACCCACTCATTCGCGTACGCAAACATGCCGTCGAACAAAAACAGAAATTTCTGGCCGAACTATACCGCCAGGCCGAGGAGATGGAAGCGCAAAAGCGATCCATGCTTGATACACTGGCCGAGGAGCGCAAGCGCGTGGATGAAATGGGCGTGGAGGCGCTGGGCTATTTCGGCAATTATTCGCAAGCCGTTAAAAACCGCGTCGAGGATATTGACGAAGCTATGGTGAAATTAAATCACCGCATTGATATTGCCCGCGATGAAATGGCGCGCGCCTTTGAAGAGCTGAAGAAAATCGAAATCACGCAAGAGCGCAGGAAGGCGGAAGAAGAAAAAGAGCTCAAGAAAAAAGAAAGCGATTTGATGGATGAAATTGCTTTGGATGGATACCGCCGCAAAATGGAGGAGGAAAAGGGCTAGAGGGCTTGATTCCTTAAATATCCGATGCAAATTCTCCGCGTTCTTGAGCGCTAATCTTCATCCATCCATCCAGATTTCCCTGAAAGGATAAATCACCGCTTAGATTGGTGCCTTCCAGCGCCGTGTGATAGCCTTGTTTCATGACGGCCTGCATAGCGCTCGATATTTTTTGTTCGGTGCGGATGATCATATTCAGGCGGTTATCACGGTGAAGTCCGTCGAGTTGCACTTTGCCCATTCTGGTCAGGGCCAGATCAAAAATAAAGCGCGTTTGTTTGGCGCCTTTTTCGCTATCACCGTCTTTGGGGTGGTCATATTTGTAATGCAGGGCAATTTTCTGAATATCCTGATCAAACGCCATAGGCAAAGTAAGTGAACGCCATTCGCCTGCGCTTTGTTCGGTACGGGCGATTAGTTGTCCTTCTTGTGTGAGGCGGGAGATTAAATTGCCTTTGCCTTGTGTTTTCAGGATGCTTTGCGCACGTTCTCCCAAAATGCCGGATAAATCTCCCGCTCTTAAGGCCGCAATAAAAAACAGGGCGGCTGGCGGTATTTGCGAAGGCGAGGCGGCATTGGGCAGAACAGATGTAAAACTTTGCGCGGCGCTTGCGACACCGGACAGGGCGCCCGCATTTTGTTGCAGGCTTTGCGCAATATCTTCCAGCAACGGCCATTGACCAGGGGTTAGGAAATAAGCGGGAGAGGGCAAAGCGTTTTGCAGGCTTGCAATATTCACCGTTAAGGGTGGCGAGGAGGAATGTAGCGCGATATCGAGTCTTTGGCCGATAACACTGTCCTGAACAGGCACTTGCAGGATAAAATTTTGCGGGATTTTTTCTTCAGGCGCGCTTAAAGACGGAAAAGCAATGATGGGGAGGTTTTTCTCGCTTTTACCAATGATTACGGCGCTGAGCGTATTGTTGGACGGAGCTCCATCCAAAAGAATACGCTCCGGCACTTTTTCAAAAAGCTGTGGGAAAAGGGGTGGTTTTTCCATGCTGCCCTGATTTGCAAGAGAAGGAAGAACAAAAACCTCGGGTGGGCGCAGAGTTTCTATACGGGCAATAATCGGGCTGAGGCTATCGGTTTTAAGCGCTAATATCGGAGCCTGAAATTCCGCAACCGCTTTTGTCATCTGAAGGGCGGGCGGTATATCGCGTAGCTGAATGAATTGCGCGGCGATAGTTTTGAAGGCCAGCGCGGGAGTTTCAGGAACAAACGGCAGTATCGTTTTTGCTTCTTGAGCAGAGGCAGGCGCTATGATCTTTATGGGTGGGGCTTTTTCAAGGATTAACGCGCTTTGCGGCGTTTGCAGTGATGGTAAATCAAGGGGTGAAAGGGCATCGGTTTTAGCAAAAAAAGCGTTTATGGGCGGCAAGGGCGAGGGCTTACCTGCTTGCAAAAGATCGACGGTTTGTAAACCTATCGTGCTAATGGCCGTTGATAAGGCGGAAAGCGCAGGCGGATTTTCAAAACTTTTTACAGGCAAAAATTGCGTGATATCTTGTAATGGGGGATTGCTGCTGGGTACTGATACCGCATGAACAACAGGATCGATACGAATGGTTTCGCCAATAACAGCGCTTAAGGGGATGGCTGTATTCTTGGGCAAGGCGCTTAAAATCTTGCTGTCCAGTGCCGTATTTTGAACGGTGTTGGCATTTTTCTGGGCGCTTTGAGCGCTTGCAAGATCGGTTTTGACAGGGGGTGTTATTATCTCATCCCGACTTTGCGAAGCGTTAGGTCGCGCCGCCCTATTTGTTTGTGCGGGAAGATCGGCAGATTTGGGCGCAGGCTTTGCTTGCGGCGCAGACTCAATCTGCACTTTTACGCTTTCAGGATTGCGCTGGCGTACCTTTTTCGGTGGAATCTCGATACTGACGCGCTGGCCTTGCGGCAATGGGCTCGTGTTTTGCGGGCTGTCTTTGGGGAGCTGGATTTCCACTATACCCTTATCGCTCTGGATACGCACCTGACCGTTTTTATTGTGCTGGATGACTTCGCCTTTGATATGCACGACTTTTTGTTCTGCGCCTTTTGCTACATTGGGAACGCCAATCAAAGAAGCATTAAATAGCGTTTTGACAGCCCCGCTATCCGCGTTTTTATCAAAGCGCGCACGGGCAGGAAAATTTGTCGATCCGGTTTCTGACATATCTCCATTTTACAATGCTTTGGCCATGGCATACACTCTTTAAATTACAAAGCGCGATTATGGGTATTGGAATTGGCGCGGTTGCACTCGGTCTTTGGTGTGCGAGTGGTAAAGATAATTGTCCGCAAACGGCGGGACAAGATCAACTTTGCATAAGGTAGCAGGAAGAGCCAGCGCCCTGACTATTCTCTTTGCGGTTATTAACCGCCTGAGGCCATGGCTTTTTGGGAAGATTTTAAAAGCGACCAGACATTTTCCGCCACATGCTCTGCATCCTCGGCGGCCTCGCAATTTGGCGAGCGGATAAGGATCGGAGTTTGATGGCGAATACTGTCTTTGACTTTTGGATCAGAGCGCACCATGCCAGACATAGGCGGGCGCAGGCGCAGGAAATTCTCGCAGGCTTTCAAAAGCGTTTTATAAGTCCGCTCCCCTTCGGCCACAGAAGAGGCCATATTCACCACGATGGAAATATTTTTGGATAAGCCAGCCGCATTGCCGAGTTTTACAAACGCATAGGCATCGGTCAAAGATGTGGGTTCATCCGTAGTGATCAAAACTGTGCGCGTCGCGGCAGAAGAGAGCATGCGTACCGTTCTATCCACGCCGGCGCCGAGATCGATAATCACGACATCATATTGACCAGATAAATCCAGAAGCTGGTCACGCAACAGGGCCAAACGCTGCGTGGGCAGGGCGGACAAAGAAGCCTGGCCCGAGCGTCCTGCAATAATGTCGAAATTTCCATCCTCATAATGCTGAACCACTTTATCAAGGCTCAAGCGCCCGCGAATAACATCATTTAAATCGCGCTTGGGCATCAGGCCAAGTTGAACATCCACGTTGGCCAGTCCCAAATCGCCATCGAAGAGAAGTACGCGCTTGCCCATACGGGTTAAAGCCGTTGCAAGCGTAATGGAAAACCATGTTTTTCCGACACCGCCTTTACCGCTGGCCACTGCGATAATATTTGTACCGCGGCGGAATTTGGGCACGGCCTTTTGCGGGGCGCCCGGGTTTTTGACTATTGTATCGCTCATTGCTTTACTCTCTTGCGTTTGTCCGTTGCGGACGGGTTAGAGGAAGGACCGCGCCTATTGGAAGAAGATGCGGCATAAGTGTGATCTTTAATGCTGGCGGCGCTATCTTGCCGATAAGAAGATGGCATTAAAAGCTGTGCCAGTGATTGCGGGTCGAGCCTTAAAAAGCCTTCGGCCACTTTCGGCGTGTTCCCCGCATCGGTGAAGCTCATCTCGCCATATGTGGCGGCTGTTAATAATCCCCCAAGGCGGCGTGCCATGTCAATACGTGTCGGCATAAGCCTTGCAATGTCCAGCGCGGCGAAACTGCGGGCGATTTCCCCGGATTCTTCCGCATCAAGGCCGGATGGCATCACAAGAATACCTGTCATGTCAGCAGCACCCATCAATATGGCGGCCTGTTTCATATCTTCGCGGCTAAAGGGGTTTATGCCTTGAGTATCGATTATAATCTGGTCATAGCCTTGCAAGTTATCCAGCAATGCGGCCAGCTGTTTGGGGGATTTGGCCTTTTTCAGGTCAATATTCAAAAGTTTGGTAAAGGCTTCGAGTTGTTCTATTCCGCCTGCGCGCACTGTATCGGTTGTGATGACAGCCACGTTCAAATCATTCATCACGCCACGCGCGGCCAGCTTGGCACAAGCCAGCGTTTTCCCTGAACCCGGCGGCCCCATCAATATATATGGTTTAGCCGTCTTTTTTGTTGCAATCGGAGTAAAGGAATAAAGCTGTTCCACGGCCGCAACAAGGGCAACGGAAGGGTGCTCCAGGCCGATTACGGTTGCGCAGGATATAATATGGTCCAGTACATCTTCCGGCACGCTGTGTTTAAGCATGGCTTCGGTGATTTCTTCGGTGACGGCGTATTCTTCGTCCTCGTCATCATATTGTAACCAGCCATCGCTCGCATCTTCGGCAATTTCGAAATTGGGTGATTCATAACCCGGTTCAATCGCGGCCGTCAGGCACACGCCGCCTTGCTCCTCATCGCGTGTGGAGATTATAATGGCGTCTTCGCCCAATGTATCGCGCACCATTTGCATCGCTTCGGTCATTGTTTTTGCGTAGAAAGATTTTAGCCGCATGGCTGATATGAATCACTTACTTGTAAATTATAGATTATCCAGAATCTCTATACTATAGCATAAATGTAAATAAAGCGTATGTGAATCCCTGATTGTGGATAAATTTCTGGAAAAGTCGGTTGGTGCTATTAGGTTTTTATATTGACATAGTGCTTGTGGTGTATTATTTCTCGCGTTATAGAAATAAAGAGAAGGATGCCGCTATGAAATATAAAGAAGTAAAGCCTGAGCTGGTTACCGGAGGCGCTGTGATTGGTTTAGCGGCTATTTTTGTAGCTCTTGGTTACAATGGTGAATTAAACAAAGATGACCAAGCAACCCAGGAAAAGGACCTAAACGTAGAATGTATGCGGGATGATACATCATTGGATTGTACGGACCTTTATTCCAAAGCGGTGGCCGAAGCCGGGCGTTTTGATGATGCGCGTTTCTATATTGGGGGCGGGCTTTATGAAGCCATGAGAGAAAATGAAGTAGAAATAGAAACTATCGAAGATAACGGTCTTGTTCAGTGTTTTTCTGTTAAAGCAGATTCAAACCGTGATTGGAAGGTATCTGTATCTTCGCTGTCGCCGGATTATAATCGTGCTAGTTATACTAATGAATATGTGCCAAATCATTTGGCTTTAATTTATCATGATGGTAGCCCT
>JBKHDZ010000027.1:0-17718 GCA_046541095.1 Alphaproteobacteria bacterium | reverse complement strand
AAGGGATTGATAAACACGCCATTTTGGCCGGGCGTAATACCCAAGCCCCTGTTTTGGAACATTTGCCGGATGATATTGCCGTTCCGGCAGGAGCGAGAATCGTAACATCGGGCAAGGGGGGAATGTTCCCTGCCGGTTTGCCTGTCGGTCTGGTGCGGGACAATCCGGATGCGGGCAATTTGAACACAGATGTAAAATTGCTGGTGGATATGAACAATCTTGATTTTGTACGGATTGTGTTTCACAAAGAGGGGCTTTTGAAAGCCGCACAATAAAAGCCAATAAAGGCTGGCTGGACCCATAATTTTATTTTAATATCGCGTTTATGAAATCATCTATAACAAGTTTGCCGCAAAGAGTGGAGCGTTCGGTGCGCTTTGCTCTGGTTTACAGCCTTGTCATCCTTTTATGGGTGATGGATGTTATTTCTTTGGGCGTGCCAGAATTTCAAACACTCAAGCCGTCCTTTTTTCTTGTGGCTCTGTTTTACTGGAGCATATACAGGCCGACATTGCTGCCGAGCTGGCTTGTATTTCTGGCCGGGCTGGTTCTGGATTTAATTACAGGCCTGCCGGTAGGATTGAACGCATTTTTATTTGTTATTATCCAGCGTATTTTAATTGACCAGCGCCTGACATTCACCGGCCAGCCTTTTACAACCGTATTTTTTGGATATCTCATCGTGTCCTCGTTATATTATGCTATCCAGTGGGGTATTTTCGGCCTCGTGCAGCAAGGTTTTATTGATATTCACTTTGTCGCAGGGCGTATTATCATGGCCAATATATTCTTTCCCGTTTTTTATCTGCTCACCCATATTACGCATAAAGTTCTGCCGTATGAAAAGCGCAGTGAAGCGGGGGGAATAGGAAAATTAACGGCATTAAGACGATGAGCAAAAACACGGATAAACAAAAGGTGTTTACACGCCGTGCCTTTGTCATTGGCGGTATTCAGGCCGCATTGCTGGGCGTGATGGGCGGCAGGCTGGCATGGTTGCAAGTTGCCGAAGGCGGGAAATATCAGACTCTGGCTGATAAAAACCGCATTAATATTAAGCTCTTGGCTCCATCGCGCGGTGAGATTTATGATCGCAATGGATTAACGCTGGCCACCAATACGCAAAATTTTCGCGTCTTGCTAATACCTGAACAAACCGATGATCTGGAGCAATCCTTGCAATCATTGGGCGGTATTATTGATTTGAACGATATTCATGTAAAGCGCGCTTTAAAAAAAGCATCAAAAGTAGCGAAATTTATTCCTGTTGAGGTGAAGGATGATCTTAGCTGGGAAGAAGTTTCGAAAATTGAAGTAAATTTACCAGATCTTCCAGGACTGTCCATTGATGTTGGTGAGCGGCGGCATTATCCGGGGGGAGAAAGCTGCGCTCATGTGACAGGCTATGTGCGCTCGGTGACGGAATCCGAAATCAAGGAAGATAAAATGCTGAGCCTGCCGGGGTTTAAAACGGGTAAAACAGGCCTTGAAAAGAAATTTGATGTGGCTTTGCGCGGTCAGGCCGGAACCTCTCGCATGGAAGTAAACGTGATTGGACGTCAGGTGCGTGAGCTGTCCAAGGAGGATGCACAAGACGGGCAATCCATTGTCACCTCGATAGATAAAGAATTGCAGGATTTTACCTTTAAGCGGCTGAGTACAGAAAAAAGCGCATCTGGGGTTGTGATGGATGTACATACGGGCGCTGTTTATGCGTGCGCGTCCTCGCCGGCCTTTGATCCCAATATATTTACCCGCGAATTACCCGCTGAACGGTGGGAGGCTCTATTATCCAACCCCGGTCATCCCCTTACAAACAAGGCTGTCGCAGGACAATATCCGCCGGGCTCAACCTTTAAAATGGTCACGGCGCTGGCCGCATTGGAAGCGGGCGTTATAGATAAAAATACCAGCTTTTTTTGCCCGGGTTTTTACGAGTTGGGCAAGGACAGGTTTCATTGCTGGAAGCGGAGCGGTCATGGCCGCATGAATTTGATTAGCTCTTTGGCGGAATCTTGCGATGTGTATTATTACAAAATCGCTGTCGAAACAGGTATAGAACAAATAGCGACCATGGCACGAAAGCTAGGGTTAGGGCAGGGATTTGATTTTGATTTGCCTGAAGAACGCCCCGGCCTGGTGCCTGATAAGGATTGGAAGCGCGGGTATTTTGGAAAAACATGGCAACCGGGCGAGACCATTGTTGCCAGTATCGGGCAGGGCTATTTGCTGGCCACCCCTTTGCAACTAGCCGTTATGACCGCGCGGCTTGTGAATGGAGGCAAGCTGGTTGAGCCTTGGATGTCGCTTGCAAACCCTGTCTATGCCAAAGCGCAAAAACAAAGCTGGGAGATTTTGAATGTAAAACAAAATAATCTTGATTTGGTTCAGCGGGCCATGGATGCGGTTGTCAATTCGCGCCATGGAACGGCCGCAGGTTCGCGTATCATTCAAGCCGGCATGGAAATGGGCGGTAAAACAGGAACTTCCCAAGTCAAGCGGATTACCCGCGCCCAGCGCTTGGCGGGCGTAAAAAATGAAGATCTGCCTTGGAAATCCCGTCATCACGCTTTGTTTGTCGGTTATGCGCCGATCGAAAAACCGCGCTATGTGGCATCCGTTATTGTCGAACATGGTGTGAGCGGTTCCGGCACAGCCGCGCCGATTGCCAAAGATCTTTTAATCAAAGCGCAGGAAATTGGCCCTTCCAAAAAACCGATTAAGGGGCTGCTCTCTGAAGCGCGCAGTAGCGAAGGCAAGCAAGCAGGAGGGCGTAATGGCTGAAATGATGTTTGATAAAGAGCAAAGTTTTTTTGCTCGGATTCAACAGTTTAACTGGGGCCTGGTCTTTTTGATTGGCGTCATCACCGCCATAGGGGTTGCCAGCTTGTATTCCGCGGCGGGAGGAAGTTTTTCCCCATGGGCCATACGCCATATCATGCGCTTTGGTTTGGGTTTGGTGGTGTTATGCATTGTGGCTCTTATTGATATTCGCTGGTGGTTTAAATTAACCTGGCCGATTTATTTTGCAGGCATGTTTCTTCTTTTGATCGTCGAAGCCACGGGCCATGTCGGTATGGGCGCGCAGCGCTGGATTGATCTCGGTATCATGAAATTGCAACCTTCGGAATTGATGAAAATTGCGGTTGTCATGGCTTTGGCGCGTTATTTTCACCATGCCGAGCTGGAGGATATGCGGCGTATCCGGTTTTTAATTATTCCCGTTATTATTGTATTTGCCCCTGTCGCCCTCGTTTTATTGCAACCTGATCTTGGAACATCTTTGATGATAATCGCGGCGGGCGGAGCCATGTTTTTTATGGCCGGAGCCCCGATATGGATGTTTTTGACAATTTTTGCCTTGATTGCTGTAAGCATTCCGATTGCCTGGCAATTTCTGCATGATTACCAAAAGCAGCGTGTTTTGACTTTTCTCGATCCTGAAAGTGACCCATTGGGGGCTGGATACCACATTACGCAATCTAAAATTGCGCTGGGTTCGGGCGGTTTGCAAGGAAAAGGCTTTATGCAGGGCACGCAGAGCCATTTAAACTTTTTGCCCGAAAAGCAAACGGATTTTATATTCACTTTATGGGCCGAGGAATGGGGTTTGGCGGGCGGTATATTTTTATTGGCAATGATGGGACTGGTTTTCGCCTATGGAATTTATATATCGCTCAGATGCCGCCATAATTATGGACGCTATCTGGCACTGGGGTTAAGCGTCAATTTTTCACTATATGTCTTTATCAATATTTCAATGGTCATGGGCTTAATACCCGTTGTGGGCGCGCCTTTGCCGCTTGTGTCCTACGGCGGCACAGCCATGCTTGCAGCCATGATAGGCTTTGGCCTTATGATTTCATGCAATATTTTCAGGGACGGAAAAATCCGGCGCGTTTTTTAAAAAAGATCAAAACCTTTTATGCAGCGCTGGATACCGGAATCCCCTTATCTTCGAAAAGATTTTCCAGCTCGCCTGTTTCATACATTTCGCGGATAATATCGCAGCCACCGACAAATTCGCCCTTCACGTAGAGCTGGGGGATGGTTGGCCAGTTTGTGTATTCTTTAATACCTTCGCGGATATCGTTATCTTCCAGAACATTTACATCCTTAAAAGTGATACCCATCTGCGATAATACCTGTACCACCAAAGCAGAGAAACCGCATTGCGGGAAGGCGGCGGTGCCTTTCATAAATAAAACAACATCATTGTTTTCGACATCTTTTTTTATGCGCTCAAAAATTACGTTTTCCATGTATTTTCCTCTTACTTTAATTTTGTGGAACAGATGTTTGAATAGCCAAGGCGTGCAGTTCATTGCCCATGCGCCCTTGCAAGGCTTGGTACACCATTTGGTGTTGCTGGACTCTGGTTTTTCCGGCAAAAGAAGGCGATTCGATATAGGCCGCATAATGGTCACCATCGCCGCGCAAATCCTCGATACGCACGCTGGCATCGGGAATGCCTTCTTTAATAAATTGCTCTATTTCATTTGCGCTCATAGCCATGATGATCTGTCCTTTGTTCCCCTATGAAATAAGACTTTTTTGGTCGGAATTCAAGAGATAAATATTTATTCTGCGTTTATAGCGCGAGATCTAAAGTGCAATAAAATTAGTGTTTTCTGAAATAAAAATGCGATAAAAGCCCAAACTTGTTTTTTTATTTTATTTTTGCTTGATTTGCACAAAAAAATTTCATAAGTTGAAATTAATTCAAAAAAATAAAAATGTTATGAAACGTCATTAACAGTGACGGTGGTTAAAGAAGTGGTGCTTTGGAAAAACGTAAGTGCGTTGAACAGGGTACTTAAAATAAATTCTCCGTAAAATAAACCCCGACCAAAGTTGTCGGGGTTTTTTAAAAGGGTGGCTTTTTCGCCTCCTATGAAATTAGAGCAGTATTATCCGAGCTGTTTTTTGGCTTCGACCAAGGCTTTGTCCATTTCGGTGCGCATTTGGTGGTCGTTAATTTCGATCCCTTTTTCTTCAAAATCGGCGCGCACTTTGCGAAATACATCTTCAAAACCGGGCTCTTCCAGATTTGACATGACGACTTCTTTGGCATAGGTATCCGCATCCGGGCCGGAAATACCCAGTTTCTCGGCCGCCCACAGGCCAAATAATTTGCAGCAGCGTGCTTCCGTATCAAAATTCAGTTTTTCATCATGCGCGTATTTGTTTTCAAAGGCGTCTTTTCTTTCATCAAAACCGGTCATTGTGTTTCCTTTTGGTTGATATGATCCAAGAATTCAAATCTACATTTGAATCCCAATAGATGCAACGCTATATTCGAAGTATAAAAATTTCAAAGAAAGTAAAATTATGGCGCGTCGCAAACTTATTTATGAAGGCAAGGCAAAGATTATTTATGAAGGGCCGGATGCCAGTACGGTTATCCAGTATTTCAAAGATGATGCCACGGCGTTTAATGCGGAAAAGCACGCGGTTATTGCGGGAAAAGGGGTTTTAAATAACCGTATTTCCGCGCACATCATGACCAAGCTGGAAAGCATAGGTATTCCGACCCATTTTATTCGTTCTATAAATATGCGCGAACAACTTGTCCGTAAGGTTGATATTATTCCCATCGAATTGGTTGTGCGCAATGTTGCGGCGGGTTCTTTATGCAAGCGTTTGGGGCTAAAAGAAGGTGAAATATTAAACCGCCCGCTGATTGAATATTATTACAAAAAAGATGAGCTGGGCGATCCGCTGGTCGGGGAAGAGCATATTCTCACTTTTGGCTGGGCCGACCCCTACGAGCTAGAGGAAATGTCTTTCATGGCCTGGCGGGTGAATGATTATCTGAACGGGCTTTTTGCCGGGCTTGGACTAACCTTGGTGGATTTCAAGCTGGAATTTGGCCGCATTTTCGGAGAATTCGGTGAAGTTTATCTTATTCTCGCTGATGAAGTGTCTCCTGATAATTGCCGTCTTTGGGATAATAAAACCGGGGAGAAGCTGGATAAAGACCGCTTCCGCTTTGATCTGGGCGATTTAATAGATGGCTATCAAAAAATAGCCCACAGGCTGGGGCTTATTCCCGAAGATTTCATTCAGGAAGGCAATGTGAACGAGGATCTGGCCGAAAAACTGGATCAGATTGAAAACGAGCTGGCTGAAAAGCGCAAATTGAAAAACCTTGCCAAGCCTGGAGTAACGGGTGGCGGGAAGCCTAGGAAGATTTAAGCGAAAGCGTAATGAAAACTAGGGCGCAAATTGTTCGCTGAAGATTCGCTCGCTTAAAAGATTATCCGCATCAAACAGCAAGGTGCAGGTTATAGAGCGCGCTTCTTGAACGCTGACATGGGCGATATCACGGATTTCTTTTGCATCGGCGGTGGCCGAAACGGGCCGCTCGGGCGCATGGCGAATCTCAAATTCGATTTTTGCATCATGGTGGATTAAGGCGCCCGGCCATCTTCGCGGACGAAACACGCTGATCGGTGTTAAAGGCAAGACATTGGCATTCAAGGGCACAATAGGCCCGCGTGCCGAGGAGTTATAAGCCGTGCTGCCAACAGGGGTGGAAACCAGCATGCCATCACACACCACTTCTTCCAGCCTGACTTTGCCATCAACGATGACTTTTATTTTGGCAGAGCTGTGGGTTTCCCGAATAAGGGATACTTCATTAAAGGCGATCTCTTCGTGAGTATTGCCATGCGTATCACGCGCGCTCATTTTTAGAGGGTGAATCTCAAAGCGGTTGGCTTTATTCACGCGCTCGAACAAATTCTCGGGATTATATTTATTGAGCAAAAAACCGAGCGTGCCCAAATTCATCCCGAAAATCGGTTTGTTTAAATTTGAAAACTGGTGCAAAGCCCGAAGCATGGAACCATCACCGCCCAGAACAACAATAACGTCGGCTTCTGCGGGCGCTGTATTACTATATAGCCCTTTAAGCTCCTCCAACGCTTTTTGAGCGCGGGGCTTGTGCGAAGCGTGAAAGGCTATTTTTTTAAAATTGTTCATGTTTTTTAAATGTTAAAGCTGGAAGAAGATCCCGATTTTTCGGCGTTCATTTCTTGCCAGATATCCGGCGCTTTTAAAAACGATTCTACGGATTCTAAAGTTTCATCATCAAAATAATTCTGCTTTTTCGCAACATCCAGAACATGCCACCAATTCGTGAGTTCATGCAAAGTAAGACCCATATTTTGCATGTTCTCGGTGCTTTTTTCGAAAATGCCGTAATGAAAGACAACAAAGGCGTGGCTGACTTCTGCGCCGGCATCGCGCAAGGCATCGACAAATACTTTTTTGCTGCCTCCATCGGTTTGCAAATCTTCGATCAAAATAACGCGCGGCGTTTTTTCATCATGAAATGTGCCTTCGATTTGCGCCATGCGTCCAAAGCCTTTTGGTTTTTTGCGGATATAAAGCATGGGTTTGTGCAAGCGTTCGGCAATAAAGGCGGCATAGGGAATTCCGGCTGTTTCCCCGCCCGCGCAGTAATCGATATCATCGCCGATTTCGCTTAAAAGCATTTCGGCGGCCATATCCATCAAATCGCTGCGGCCTTCGACAAATGAAATCAAACGGCGGCAATCAATATAAACCGGGCTGATTTTACCGGATGTCAGGACAAAAGGCTCTTTTGCATTAAAGAGAACAGATTTTGTATCCAGCAAAATTTTGGCCGCGGCCTGACCGATTTCATCTTTGCGCTGTTGATCCATAATTGACAAACTCCAGTAAATATGTAAATTTTTGCTATGCTTAATGTGAACGATTTCAAATTAGTACCTTTAGAAGCGCTTGTCCATGACGAAGCGCTTTTTAATAACTATTTGGAGATGTTGAAATCCGTTCATGAAATTTATCAGGTCGAAGATCTGAATGTTCAAGGTGAAATTGATCTGGGGGATGATTATCAATGGGAAGAGCAGGTTTTGTTCAAGGAAAGCGCGTTTTGGTTTTCGCACGGCAAGCCTGATGTTGAGGGTTTTATCCGCTGGGTGAATTCTAAAGACGGGTATTGGAGCCGCTATGAGAGTGATACTCCTGATACGTTCAAACTTTTTTCCGATGTTTTGATTGATAATAATAGCGAAGATGTCTTGGGGCGCTCGCAATTATTTTGCGGGCTTGATCAAGGGCGCTGGGTGGCCATGGGATTTGATTGTATTCATCCCGATCACCGCGGGCAGGGGCTTGGCCGCGTTATTCTGGCGCATCGTTTAAACAGAGCCAGACAAGCCGGTATGGATGAAATTAAGCTCAATGCCAAAACACAAAATTTAGGATCGATCAAACGTATGGATAAGCTGGAACAAGCAGGGTTATCTTTGCGGCATAAATTTGCAGGGCATTCATCATGGCGGCGTGAAATCGCATGGTATAGTCTGCCTGAGAATTTAGAGCAGGCTTATGATATCCTTACAGGGCAAAGCAGCGAAAAGATTGACCCGCCTGCTATTCAGGGTTTTGAATAACGCTTACTGGCTCACCCAGATCACACGCGCCATCCATTGCACTTCATTATTTTTGAAAACACGGTCTTCATGCTGGGGATTCAAGGATTTTAATTCGATTTTGCTGGCCGTTTGACGCTGTAATTCCTTGGCCAGAACTTCCCCGCCCGTGGTTTTTACCACCACGCGGTCGCCGCGGCGCACTTGCGCGTTGGGGGATACAATAAGCGTATCACCTTTGCGAAAAAGAGGTTCCATCGAATCGCCGCTGACTTCTATCGCATAGACATGCTCATCATTGGCAATCTGGTTATCGGGGAAGCAGACTTCATCCCAGCCTGATCCGGCGGGATAGCCGTCCTCATCGAAAAAACCTTCTGCACCGGCTTGCGCAAAACCGATCACGGGGATGGTTCGAAGGGCCTTTTTCATGGCCTCGCTTTCTTCAATCAATGCAAAAAGATCGGACATGGTTGCGCCAGTCACACTCAAAATTTTGGCGACACTCTCTGTGGAAGGCCAGCGCGGCTTACCATCGGGGCTGAAGCGCTTGCTTTTGTTAAAAGATGTAGGATCAAGCCCCGCCTGTTTTGCCAGTCCCGAGGCCGAATAGCCATGAGAATTGGCCAGCCTGTCAATGCCTTTCCAGATATCGGTGTGTGAAAACATAAAGCCTCCTTTTGATCGCTCGTGGGAATACAATCCCATTGTATGCAATTAAAGTAAATAGGAAAATAATCATAAAAATTCTTGAC
The DNA here is from genome assembly GCA_046541095.1 of Alphaproteobacteria bacterium. Taxonomy (GTDB): domain Bacteria; phylum Pseudomonadota; class Alphaproteobacteria; order Micavibrionales; family Micavibrionaceae; genus UBA2638. The sequence goes on along the minus strand of JBKHDZ010000027.1, from coordinate 8,534 downwards.
ACTATAGGAATTATATATCATAAAGGTGAACATAAAGTGAACAAATGTTTTTGAGGAGGAGTAAAAAGGCATGGTGAATAAGACATATTTTCCTATGGTAAAAGACAATGGCGTGGTGCCTTTTGCCTCTGTGGAGGAAGCGTGGTTCTGGTTTATCAATGCGCAAAAAGCCAAAAATGAGGGCGCGCGGATTAAAGCCGGACAAAGCCTGTACCCGCGTCCATGCGAGCCTGCCGATATTATGAATGTCATTACGCGCCTGCATCGCAACCGTCGTTTGAAAATGGAACATTTTCATGTTTTGCGGCATTACGGCGTGCGTCAATACGCCCCTGATTCGCGCCGTATTAAAGAGGGCAGAGCCTGTAAATTATGGCGCGAAGCCATGAGCATTATGGAAGAGCCGTTATTGCGCAAAGGCATTATCGAAGCCCCGCATTCTCAAACATGGATGGCCGCAGAATGAAAAGCTTGCAGGCTAGTCATGAGAATATGCGCGCCTGGGTCGTTTTTTCAGGGGAAAGCGATTTACGGCTTTTGAAAATTCTAAAGCCCGGCTTTCGCCATTGTTTTGTTTTGCTGAATGACGGGCAATGCTGGCTCAGCGTTGATCCGATGGCTCATAATACCGAAATTGTTGTTCACCATTTAAGCGCTGATTTTGATCTGCCGCGCTGGCTGGAAAAACGAGGCCATGTTGTGGTGCCTGCCTATATAGATGCCAAAAAGACACGGCCCGCACCATTCGGGGTTTTTAGCTGTGTGGAAGCGGTTAAACGCGTTTTGGGCGTTCATGCCTTATTTATTTTTACCCCCTGGCAACTGTATTGCCATTTAACAAAACCATCGAACACAAAGGAGATTATCCATGGGAAGTCTAACCTAGCGGCCTAAAGTGCCGAATATTCAACAGCCGCGCGTGGTTTACGTCCCGCAACCGGTTGTAAGTCAGCCTGCTACGCCTGCCGTACAGGCCTCTGATAATAGCGCAGGAACAGATAGCGCTGGTGAGAAAAGCGGCGCGGAAATTCGCAAAGAAAATCTTTTAACGCGCAATCGAAGCCGTTTTGGAACGATTACAACCAGTTTTCGGGGCCTTTTGAGCAGCGGCAAAACCGAGCGTACAACCAAAACCTTGTTGGGAGAGTAAGTGATGAAAGACGAAAATATCGGTATCATGCAGGAGGCGAGCGATTATGCTGCTGTCTTAAGCGAGCGTTATACAAAAGCACGCAAACGCCGCGAGAATTGGGAGCCTTTATGGCAGGAATGTTATAATTACGTTCTTCCCCAGCGCGGCAATTTTGATGGCTCTTTTTCAGCCGGGCAAAGCAAAAATGCCCAGATTTATGATGCCACGGCGATGGATGCGGCTGACCAGCTGGCGGCAAGCTTGCTTGGTAATCTAACTCCGACATGGTCACAATGGTTTGGCCTTAAACCCGGGCCTGATTTAAGCGCGGCAGAAGCCGAAGCGCTGGCGCCCGTTTTGGAAAAGGCGGCCAAAACCATTCAGGATCATTTTGACCGCTCTAATTTTTCTGTCGAGATTCATCAATGTTATCTCGATTTGATAATTGGCGGCACAGCCTCTTTAAGTTTTGAGGAAAATGATCCGGGCAGTTTTTCGGCTTTTCGTTTTAGTGCCATTCCTTTGCGCCATATCGTTCTGGAAGAAGGGACCAATGGCTATCTTGATGGCTCTTTCAGAACCTTGCCTTTGAGCCTTGCACAGATTGCAGGGCGTTTTCCTGCGGCGAAATTGCCGGCCAAATTATTGAAGGAGGCCGAAAAAGACCCGCAAAAACAGTTTAAAATTATCGAAGCGGTTTTGCCCGATGGCATGGGTTATCAATATGCGGCGCTGTTACATGATTTCGGGCAGGAACCTGTTTTATTGCACACGGCTCCGCTTGCCCAATCGCCGATCATTAATTTTCGCTGGCTAAAAAGCCCGGGAGAAATTTACGGGCGCTCGCCTGTCATGAAAACCCTGCCGGATATTAAAACCGCCAATAAAGTGGTCGAGCTGATTTTGAAAAACGCTTCGATTGCTGTTACAGGGATTTGGCAGGCCGATGATGATGGCATTTTAAATCCTGCGAATATTGAACTCTCGCCCGGGAGCATTATTCCCAAGGCCGTTGGCTCGCGCGGCTTGCAACCTTTGGAAATGCCGGGGCGTTTTGATGTCTCGGAATTGATGCTGGATTCTTTGCGTGGGCGTATTCGTCATGCTTTGCTCACAGATCGCTTGCGCCCTCTGGCAGGCCCGCAAATGACGGCGACCGAAGTCATTGAGCGCACGGCGGAAATGTCGATGCTTTTGGGCGCGACCTATGGCCGTTTGCAAAGTGAATTGCTGACCCCTCTTATTAAACGCGCTTTTTCGATTTTAAAGCGCCGCGGTGAAGTGCCCGATATTGCCCTTGATGGCCGCCTTGTGAGTGTGGATTACCGTTCACCTCTGGCACGCTCGCAAGGTCAGCGCAATGTACAGAACACGCTGAGCTGGATTAATTCTGTCCTCGCCATGGGCCCAGAAGCCTCGCAAGCGGTTGATCTTGCCCGCGCGGCCCGTTTTCTGGGGGAAGCGCTTGGTGTGCCGAGTGATTTGATCCGCAATGAATTATTGCCAGCGCCTGAGACGGCGCAACTAACAGAAAAGGAGGGCCTGGATGGGACAATTACGGAATAAAAATGATCTGGTATTTCATGCCGAACTGACGCGTCTGGAACACAAGGAAATAGAGCGTATTTTTGCGCGGCTTTTTTCCAGCGAAGAAGGCCGGAAGGCGCTGTCTTATCTGCAGATGATTACCTTTCATCGCACCCTTGGCCCTGATAGCCGCGATAGCGAATTGCGCGCTTTGGAAGGCCAACGTGCGCTGGTGGCTACTATATTACGGCTGATTGACCGTGGCCGCAATCAATCCCGATAAATTTCAATTTCTTAAAAAACCAAAAGGAGAAAATACAATGGAAATCAATCTTTTAACCGAAGGTCTGGATATCAATGCCGTGCCTGAAAAATTCAAGGATGCGCAAAGCGGCGCCGTAAATATTCCGGCCATTTTGAATTCTTATACCGAGCTTGAGCGTAAAATGTCATCCCAGCCATCTGCGCCTAAAAGCCCTGAAGAATACTGCATCAAGTGCGAGCATGGTTTGTTCGAGCCTGATGAGGAAGTGAACAAACGTTTGCATGCCAAAGGATTAAGCGAAGAGCAAATGCAGGAAGTTTATGATCTGGCGGCGGAAAAGCTGATCCCTCTAATCACTGAATTGGCTGGCGATTTTCAGGCCGAACGCGAAGTTGAAAAGCTGATCGAGCATTTCGGCGGGCAAGAAAGCTGGAAGGAAGTATCGCGTCAGTTATTGGCTTTCGGGCAGAAAAATCTGCCAGCAGACGTGCTGGAGAGTCTCTCCACCTCTTATGAGGGGGTTATGGCGTTATACGGCATGATGAAGCAGGACGGCCCTTCTTTGATGAAGGAAGAAAGCAAGCCTGATAACGCCACCGATATGAATGAGATAAAATCCATGATGCGCGATCCGAAGTACTGGAAAGAAAAAGATCCGGCCTTTGTGGCCAAAGTAACGGAGAATTTTAAAAAGCTGTATTCCTAAACCAGCTGGCTTTCAACGAATTCGCGTGCCATGTAATCATCCACAACCGATTGCAGCTTGGCGCGCGTTTCTTTGGAAAGCGGCAAAAACTGGAAAGCGATTCGTCCTTTGTTTTTGCGCACTACATGCGCTTTATGCGGAATTTCAAGAATATCATCACGCAACTGGAATTTCATGGTGACTTTCACTTCCTGTTTTACACCAAAAAAGCGCTCATCACCGGAAATTTGCAGACCGCCAATGCTCCAGTCAATAACGGGATACATTTGATCATCAATCACCGTTACACAGCGATCACAGGCGCGTCTTGAATGTCTGCGGCGTGATGATTTCGGCTTCGCCGTGTTCTCAACTTTCAACGATGATAAAAAGTTATTCAGCATATTTAACCCACACTTTAATTTTATGGTAAAGTTTTATCATCTTTTTTCAAAAAAATCAAATTAATTCAAAAAAACCATTGACAATATAAGAATTAATTCCTAATATTTAATCATCAAGGCCAGAAAAGCGTTCTGTTGCTGGTGAAAAGCTCTAAAGAAGACCTTTTTATTAAGCAAATGTTTTTCTGATTTTGATGGTTCTCTCTTTCCTAAAACTTTCACCGCGAAAGATAACGGGGCTTACGGCTCTGCCTTATAGCGGTCTTTTTTCATGGGGCGGCCTATACGCGATGGCGCTATGGGCAACCGCTGGCATGAATAATTTAATCAACCGCTAACTTTAAAAAGGATACTGCTATGTCAACAACCATAGATCAGGCTTTTATCAAGCAATTTGAACGTGAAGTTCATGAAGCCTATCAGCGCCAGGGCTCTAAACTGCGCAATACAGTACGCACTATTTCCGATGTAAACGGATCGTCCGCCGTCTTCCAAAAGGTCGGCACCGGAACGGCCAGCACAAAATCAACGCATGGTATGGTGCCTGTCATGAATTTGGCCCATTCCAATATCGAAGTCGTGTTAAGTGATTACTACGCCGGGGATTGGGTGGACCGTCTGGACGAGCTGAAAACCAATATTGATGAACGTCAGGTGATCGCCAATGCGGGCGCACACGCTTTGGGCCGCAAAACGGACGAACTGATCATTAGCGCGCTGGATGCTGCCGATGATCATGTGATTGCCGATGGCAATGTCGGTATGACCAAAGACAAAATCCTCGAAGCCTTTGAAACATTTGGCGAAAACGATGTGCCCGATGATGGTGAGCGTTTTTGTATCGTCGGCTGGAAACAGTGGAGCGAACTGCTGAGGATCGAGGAATTCGTAAATTCTGATTATATCGGCACTGAAAACCTGCCTTTTGCCGGATTAACGCAAGCCAAAATGTGGCTGGGGTCCATCTTTGTTCCGCATTCGGGCCTTCCGGTTGATGCAAATGATATCCGCTCTTGTTTCTGGTATCACAAAACAGCCATCGGTCATGCCGCTGCCAGTGATGTGCAAACCGATATTACATGGCATGGCGACCGCGCCTCTCACTTCGTCAATAATATGATGAGCCAAGGCGCGGGGCTGATAGATGAAGCCGGCATCATTGTTATTAACTGTGATGAAACGCCGGACGCTTAATTCAAGCCGCTAATCCATAAAGAAAGGAATTAAATTATGTCTTTTAAATCATCCGATTTAAGTGTTTTGGCCTATGCCAATAATTTTACGCTTTGGCACTATGTGACCGAAGACGATGCCGTAACAACAACCGGCTATTTTGATAAGGCGGCTGATATGTTGCGTGTGAATGATCTGATTATCGCCAATGTCGATACAGATGGTTCCACAGCAACCGCGACAGTGTTTTATGTCGTAACCGCCAATACCGGCAGCAGCGTAACCATTGCCGCCTATTCCTAAGATGGAATAGATTAGAACGGGCAATGCGTTTTCATTCTCTTCCTGCCTTCATTCAAGAGAAAACGCTGTTTATTCAAAGCCGGATAATCCGGGGCTGGTAGCGATCCAATCCGCTCGCCCCGGATTTTTCTTGACATAAATATTACCGTTTTCTAGGGTAGGAAAAAAAGGGAGGCTTGATGTCAGATATTATACGCACGCACAATAACAATTCACGGCAAGACCGTATGGAACAGATTGTAGATTACGCCCATGAGCATATTGAAAAGGTGGCTTTTACTAAAGGTGTAATGGGGTTAAGCGCTGTTTTTGCTTTGGGAGCGCCGAAAATATTCGAAGAGATCGTTGAAGATTTGATGCAAGAGGTTAATGAAAGCGCGGAAGTCGGCAAGGCGATGATGGAATCGCTGGATGCTACGCCGCATTAAAAGTAACGCTTTATACCTTTGAGAATTGAAGAGTTTTAAACCCGCTTATGGCGGTTTTTTTTTAATGTAAAAATGAAGGGGCGGGCGCTGAAATTTCAGGGTCTTCTTGCTCCAGATCGACCAGAGTATTGTGCCGGTTTTCCGTCATAGCCTTGATAAGTGGCAATCGTTCGGGCGCACAATTCTGGCCGTATAAAATTATATGTAAGGCTTCATCAAAAACCTGATCGAAAGGCATGGCTCCGTAATCATTGGCAATGATTTTGATGTTGTCATAGGTGTCGATACGGCCATATCCCTCATGCCATAAATGGGCCTGAATGGCATCGGCCAAATCTTGGTCGGTGAAATCAGTCATCGCATGATCATATACCCAAATATTTTAATATGTCAAATTAAACCTGTAAATTAAAGGAGATAACTCATGGCACTCAATGATGTGGCTTTATGCAGCCGCGCCCTTATCAGAATTGGCGCTGCGCCGATAACAAGCTTTAGTGATGGCACAGCCGAATCGGAAATAGCAGGCGCACTCTTTGCCCCTGTACGCGATGCGTTGCTTTCGGCCTATGCCTGGAGTTTTGCCAGCGGGCAGATCGCACTAACACAATTACAAAGCGCGCCCGTGGCTGATTATCAATATGCCTATACGCTTCCGGCTGATTTTCTGCGCGCCTTATCCGCAGGGGTCGGAGCCAGGGGACGGGGCTTGAATTACCGAATTGCGCGCGGAGAATTGCATACCAACAGCGCCAGCTGTGTTCTGACTTATGTATTCCGCCCCGAGGAAGAAGAATTTCCGCCCTATTTTGATCAGGCGCTGATTGCGCGGTTATCGGCTGAATTTACCATACCGATCACCGAAAACACCTCTCGCGCCGAGGCGCATTTCCGCATGGCCGAAAACGAATTCGAGCGTGCCCGCCAGATTGATGCCCAGCAAGATACGCCCAACCGCATCGAAGATTTTACGCTTGTCAATGTGCGTGGGTAAGCCTGCTGGCTTTCCTTGTGCGTTTGCAGCATGAAATGTACTTTGGCTTTATAAAAATCCGCAGTACAAAAGTAAAAAAATATGCGTTTTCAGGGAGCGTAGCATGAGTTTAAGCCAATCTTTTCCGAATGTAGATCAATGTCCGCACGCAAATTTGACCGGTGGGCAAATCCTCGATCATTTATGGGCTTTAGAAAAAAGCCTTGTGGAGATGCTCGGTATTATCGATTCCAAAGCTGCAAATCTGGATGAGATAGGCGGGCAATGTATTGGAGCGGTAGATTTACAATATAGAAATCTTTTGCAGGATATCGAAGAGCTTATTGAATCGCCGCGCGATCTTTTATCTCTGAAGCCCACAGTTTTTGAGGCTATAGATCGTTTTGAAAAAGAGATCATGGAATTTCAAGAGTTGCTGGAAAATCATTTAAGCGATCCGGTACCTGCTATGGAATAGCTTCAAGAAATGCCTCGTTCTTACAACCCGCCTTATGGCGGGTTTTTTATTGCATAAAATTATAATTAAAAGGAAAAACCATGACCAGAATACGGGATATAAAAACAAATTTCACCGCCGGAGAGGTCGCGAGCGAACTTTTGGGGCGCGGTGATTTGCGTGCCTATGAAAATGGAGCGCTGGCTTTGCGCAATGTTTTTATCAGGCCGACAGGCGGCGTAACGCGCAGATCAGGTCTAAATTACATTGATACCGCGCGCGGTGCGGGCAAGCTGGTGTCGTTTGAATTTAATACCGCCCAGACTTATTTGCTGGTTATTACCGATTTGAAAATCGATATTTATGCGGGCGGGGTATTGGATGCCTCGATTGACGCGCCTTGGAGCGCCGCGCAAATATCCCAGCTGGCCTGGACGCAAAGTGCCGACACGCTTTTGCTCGTGCATCCGGATGTGGCCCCGCGCAAATTAACGCGGCTAGGTGATGGAAGCTGGAGCCTGGCCGAATGGGCGTTTTTTAGTAAAAGCAACGTCACATACCAACCGTTTTTCAAATTTGCCGGTACCGATGTAACGCTCACGCCGAGCGGCACCAGTGGCACAATTACAATTACAGCCTCTGGCGATGTATTTACGCAAGACCATGAAAATACAAGACTTGCTATTGATGGCAAGCAGGTGGAGATCACGGATTTTAATTCGGCCACCGTCGTAACAGCCAGCGTCATTGAAACTCTGCCCTCCACGAATGCCACGATTGATTGGGCCGAGGCGGCTTTTAGCCCCGTGCGCGGATATCCTGCCAATGTAGCTTTCCATCAGGACAGGCTGGTTATTGGCGGTAGCCGCGATTTGCCCAACCGCTTATGGTTTTCCAAATCAGGCGATCTTTTTAATTTTGATTTGGGCGAGGGTCTTGATGATGAAGCCATAGAATTTGCTATTCTTTCCGACCAGGTGAATGCGATCCGCGGTATATTCTCAGGCCGCCATTTGCAGGTCTTTACCAGCGGCGCGGAATGGATGGTGACGGGCGATCCTTTGACGCCGGCTTCGGTGCAAATCAGGCGGCAGACTCGCATTGGCTCCATCATTGATAAACATATTCCGCCCATAATTGTGGATGGGGCGACCTTGTTCATCGCCCGCAATAAGGAGCAAATTCAA
>JBKHDZ010000026.1:0-18028 GCA_046541095.1 Alphaproteobacteria bacterium | reverse complement strand
TGAACAAATTACAAACCGACTATGTCGATATGCTTTTGGTGCTTTGACCAGAGTATGCAGGGTTGTATCCATATCGTGCTCTTCGGATGGCCAATGCACCAAAAGCATATCGACATAGTCGGTTTGTAATTTGTTCAGGCTCTCATCCAGCGATTTCATGAATTTTTCCGGCTCGAAATTTTCTATCCAGATCTTGGTGGTCAGGAAAACATTCTTGCGCTCAACATCATGCTGGTCTAGCGCCTTACCGACATCAAGCTCGTTCTCGTAAGCCTGCGCCGTATCAATATGGCGATATCCGATGTCCAAAGCCTTTTGCACGGATTGCACGCAGTCCTCACCTTTGATTTGCCATGTCCCAAAGCCCAGAGCGGGAATTTTCTGACCTTGATGTTGAATATATTGCATGATGTATCCTCCTTTATTATCGTATATGCTTTCTAACCAACGCATAAGAAAGCAAATTGTTTCGTGACAACCTTAATTATTGCCAGACATGGTAACACTTTCGGGCCCGAAGACACACTTACACGGGTCGGCGCCCATACGGACTTGCCTCTCGTGGAAAAAGGCGAAGAGCAGGCGCGTGCGATCGGGCGCTATTTAAAAGAAAACGGCCTTATTCCTGATGTTGTTTATTCATCGAAATTACAGCGCACTATTCAAACGGCCAAAATCGCCATCAAGGAAAGCGGTGTGACGAACCCTGTTTTCGAGCTGGATATTTTTAACGAGATTGATTACGGCCCCGATGAAAACCAGCCCGAAGACATAGTTGCTGAACGCATAGGCGCGCAAGCCATCATAGATTGGGATGAGCGAGCCATCGTTCCAGATGGCTGGAAAGTCGATCCTGACGAGATTATTCAAAATTGGATAAATTTCGCAAGCCATATCGCCTCCCCCCCTCCTGATCTTTCAGATCCTCCTCCCCCCGGCGGGGGAAGGATTGAGGTGGGGGGGCAGGATGACGAAATTCACCTTGTTGTCACCTCTAACGGTATTGCACGCTTTGCGCCCTATATTACCGGAGATTTCGAAGCGTTTTCAAAAAAGCATAAGATTAAATTATCCACGGGAGCCCTGGCCATTTTAAAGCATGACCGCGAAAATGGCTGGCGCGTGGAAAGCTGGAATGTAAAGCCTTAAAAATAATTTGACATATCACCACCCCCTCTATACACATTAATTATAATTCAAAATTATGGAGTATATATTATGGGTATTGAGACTTGTTTAGGCTATAAAGGCGCTTTATTCGGTCCAACATTTGGAGGAACAGAAAAAGATATACGTTCCCAAAAGCTAAAAGGTGGCTATTATGATCTATTTAATAGTGCTGCTGATCTAAGGCTTGCAATAGAAGAAACCGAGGCGCTTCAACGAGTAGAATTAGAACAATTAAAAGAGCGCCAAGAAGTTTTTGAAACAAAATTGTCTCAAGCAACAACTAATCTAGTCAAGATATCTAGCGACCATTATTCAGGCTTTAGTTCACCAGAGCTGTAAATAAAAATTTTGCGTATTGATCACAAGCGCGCCGCCGTGCCAGTATAGCGTTTATGGCCGCTTATATTTTCAGACGTCTGCTTTTGATGATCCCGACCCTGCTCGGGATATTGCTGATTTCATTTATCATTATCCAGTTTGTACCGGGCGGCCCGGTCGAGAAAATGATCGCGCAGTTGCAAGGCCACGGCACGGATGCCACCGCACGTTTTAGCGGCGGCGGCAATGAAACATCGATGAGCGCCCCGCAAGCCAGCACGGGACAGTCTTCACAATATCGTGGCGCGCAAGGTCTTGATCCCGAATTTGTGGCCGAGCTGGAAGCGCTATACGGCTTTGATAAACCCGCCCATGAGCGTTTCATATTAATGGTCGGAAATTATCTGAAATTCGATCTGGGCGAGAGTTATTACCGCGATGTCGGCGTGTTGGAACTGGTGCTGGAAAAAATGCCCGTGTCCATCTCTCTTGGCCTTTGGTCCACGCTGATTATCTATCTGATCTCTATTCCGCTCGGCATTAAAAAGGCGGTGCGCGACGGTACGCAATTTGATATCTGGACCAGCGCAGCTGTGTTCATCGGCTATGCCATCCCCTCATTTATGTTTGCAATTTTGCTCATCGTGGTTTTTGCGGGCGGGCGCTATTTTGATCTTTTCCCTCTGCGCGGGCTGGTATCGGATAACTGGGAAGAGATGGGCTTTTTCGAACTGGCGCTCGATTATATGTGGCACATGGTTTTACCCATTGCCGCCATGGTGATCTCGGGCTTTGCCTCACTGACTTTGCTGACAAAAAATTCCTTTCTGGATGAAATTGGCAAGCAATATGTTTTAACCGCCAGAGCCAAAGGCTTATCGGAAAAGCAGGTTCTCTATGGCCATGTTTTCCGCAATGCCATGCTGATTGTCATTGCCGGATTCCCCGCCGCTTTTGTGCATATTTTCTTTACAGGTTCACTTTTGATCGAAGTGATTTTCTCGCTCGACGGGTTGGGCCTTTTGGGATATGAAAGCGTGATTAACCGCGATTACCCCGTTGTGCTGGGCACGCTTTATTTCTATGCGCTGATCTCGCTGGTCATGCATTTGATCCGCGATTTGGCTTATGTCTGGGTGGACCCTCGCATTGATTTCGAAACGCGCTCTTAGAACTTTTGGCTTTTAAAATTAATTTTCAGGAACCAGAAGGTCTTCTACAATCACTTTTTGTTCGTCAATATAATTGCCCGCTCCCTGCTCGTAGAATCGAGTAGCAGAGTTCACCACATCGGCAGGCAATTCCGCAAAACTAACACGATTAAAATATCTGGTCATCACTGGCATTCATAAAAAGATAAGTAAAGCCGGATTCTGTTGTTTGCTCTTTGTATTCAGGATAAATATTGCATCCTGTTAGCGCTATGCCTGCTCCAACTAAACTGGCTGCGGCAAGAGAAGTTTTAATAGTCATGGCTATCTTCTTTAAAATAAAAATAAAATAAAAACTATGCCACCAATAAACAGACAAAGGTAATATGTTAACAAAAGATTTTGACATAACTTAAGATGTTATGTATTATCTCTCTCCACAGGAAGGTATATCAAAAATGCGAATTCAAAATGTCACAGCCGCCGCCTTATTGCTTTGCGCGGCACATGCAAATGCACAAACAAACGGCCCTGTGCAGGTTCTGGACGATCACACGGTTTCTTGCATAGATCAGAGTTTTGATATGCTCGATATGCCGGGCGCACGTACAAAAGTGACAGGCTATGGCGAAATTACCAGAGAAAAACGGATTTCCGATGAATTTACCGCTAGTGTTATTTTGGATACGGATGTCTATCGCTATTCTACGCATGCCTCTTTCAGCGCCAATGTGTATCAGCATCAAGATAACCAATATGACTATCGCCACCGCGCTTCGATCACTTTGTATTTTAACAATGATAATCGCCTGACCAATATCACCCGCAGCCCTGTAAACAGCGGCTGGGTTTATGAGGATATGTATTATAGCCCTTCTGAAGCTCCGCCGCCTTTATCGGAAACCAATAAAGAAACGATTGATCGCTGGATCATGCAAACGATTGAGGCCGCGGCTTTTATGATGTCGTATTGCCAGAGCGACGGCGCCGATATTTATACACCTGAAAACGGGGAGGCAGTTGGCCCGCCTGAATTTTTAACCCTTGATAATTTGGAAGAGATAACGCCATGACCATCAAAACACATTTTACCGCCGGCGTCTTAAGCGCGGCTTTAACGCAGGCCGCAGGTGCGCAAGTCAATGATACCCCCGATCTGGAATGGGAGCAAACCATCGCATCTTGTATGCAAGACGCTCTTGATGCCGTAAACATTCCCAATGCTCGCCCCCATTATGATCAGGCAGATGGCGGCCTGAAGAAATACCATGAAAGTGAAACGAGCCTGATCGGAGTAACATCTTACCTTAACTCTTATGGCGAGAATATTGGCACAATCGAAGATGCCGTCTATTTTCAGGCCAAGTTTTACCATGAAGATGATGAGCTTTCATTAGACAGCTTTCGAGAAATTTCGCTTAATTTTACCGAAGAAAACGGTATTCATGCCATCAATCATGGTCATGCCATGTCTTATACGCCCGATAATTTTATCTCGGATTTTGACGCCCCGCTGCCTGAAATACAACCTCAAGAAAAAGACTCATTAAACTGGGTCAATGATGCGGCCAATACTCTGGCTCTGCATTTTACCATTTGCATGAATTTTGAACCTTATGAAGTGGGTGGCTGGGCTAATACAATACGCCCTATTCAGCCGCCGCAATGGCCTGAATTTATCGAAACTCAGGGCGGCCCCTCTCCTTAAAAAATACCGATATTTGCGATTGCGGGAACCTATCTTTTCACGACATGCATCGATATTGACAGCGCGCCGCATGATAGCGGCATGACCGGCATCCCGCAATTTAACGAGATCGGGCTGGAATAAGTTTTGCTGATTGCGCAATAAGACCTGTAAATCTACGAAATGCCATGCTAAATAATATGCATGGCCTTATCACCGATAACCCAGCGCCGTTTTCAACAATTCAAAGCCAATAAACGCGGGTTTTGGAGCTTCTGGATATTTATGGTGATGCTTTTTATCTGCCTGTTTGCGGAATTTATCGCCAATGATAAACCCATCTACGTTCATTATGATGGCGGGCATTATTTCCCGACTTTTATCAATTACCCCGAAACAACTTTTGGCGGTGATTTTGAAACCGAAGCCGAATACCGCGATGAATTTGTGGCTGAATTAATAAACGAAAACGGCTATATGATCTGGCCGCCCATTCGGTTTTCTTACGATACCATCAATTATAATTTGCCCTCGCCCGCCCCTTCGCCGCCAGATAGCACAAACTGGATCGGCACCGATGATCAGGGGCGCGATGTGGCCGCGCGCATTATTTACGGCTTTCGCCTCTCTGTTGTCTTCGGCCTAACATTGACGCTTATTAGCTCGATTATCGGCGTTGCCGCAGGCGCTGTGCAGGGCTATTACGGGGGCAAGCTGGATTTGGTGATGCAACGCGCGATCGAGGTTTGGGCTTCGCTTCCCTCGCTATATATTTTGATCATTTTCAGCTCGATCTTTATTCCGGGATTTTGGACCTTGCTCCTTATCCTGCTTTTATTCTCATGGCTGGCTTTGGTGGATGTGGTGCGCGCCGAATTTCTGCGCGCCCGCAATTTCGATTATGTGCGCGCCGCCCATGCTTTGGGGGTCTCCAACCCGATCATTATCTGGCGCCATGTTCTGCCCAATGCCATGGTGGCCACGCTGACATTCATGCCCTTTATTCTTACAGGTTCTATCACGGCTCTTACCAGCCTTGATTTTCTGGGGCTTGGCTTACCGCCCGGCTCGCCCTCCCTTGGTGAATTATTGGCACAAGGGAAAAACAATCTGCAAGCCCCGTGGCTGGGGATCAGCGCGTTTTTATCGCTGGCCATTATGCTCACGCTTCTGACCTTTATCGGCGAGGCGGTAAGAGATGCTTTTGATCCCCGCAAGACAGCTTTGTAATTTACCAAAACATCTTGACACCATTCCCATAATGCGCTTAGTTGCATATATAAAAATATGAGAATAAAGGTTCAGGGATGACATCAGCCGAATTTGATGATGATAACCAGATTAATACATTGGCGAATGAAGGCTTGCGCGCGGTATTGCGCGAGATGTATCAAATTGCCAACGCCTTGCATGAAGCAGGTTTCTGGGGCACTGAATTTAGCGCCGATGTGTATAATCACCGCCTAGGTTTTCGCGCGGATTTAGATTGTAAGCCGCATGAAGAAAGCCGTTTTTCGATTGATTTGAATTTCTACAAAACAAAATATACAATTAGCTTTAGCAACGGCTCAAAAAGAACATTAATGCCGGATGAGTTGGATGCCGAAAGCCTTGTTCAGGAAATTCGCAATTTTGTTGATAAGCAACTATCCTTAAGCTTTGGCACCAAATTTACATCCAGCACAATTAAGCCTGTGCAAGCGCTGATCAAAACCGACAAAGACCCCTATGATTTTGCGCAAAAAGTCAAAGATCAGGTTTTGGCCGAGCGCGGCATCGAGATTTTTCTTTTTGACGACCATAACGCGCCGGAAAAACCGCCCGAGCCTGAGATTATCGAGCATGGATTTTTTTCACGTCTCGGTATGTTTTTCGGACTAATCGCTCGCCCAGCGCCGCCCCCGCCGCCTGTATTAAACCCATCTATTGATGATTTGCCTGCCTATATCACCGAATTGCCCAAATATCTGGAAACTAATATTGCGCAATTACAAGATGATGATCTAAAAACAGAGGCCAATAGAGCGCTTAAAAATGTTAAAACCGCAATCAGCCTTGTTCGCGGCAGAAATTCGGATCGTAATTTGTCAGGCGATTTCAAAATTGCCGGTAGCGGCAAATTAAAACAAGATCTGGCGATCATTAATAACGGTATTAAGGAATTCAATTTCTCCAATACCCCGCAAGAACTCAGCCGATATTTTGCAATGGTCAATAATTTGCTTGAATCACAAATTGAATCAAAAACAGGCAATAAAGTCGGTATTGAAGTTGCCGTGCAAAAGCTGGAAAGCCGAGGCTTGAATTTATAATTTTAGCTGCCCGCTCACGGCAATGCTGCTATGCAATAATATTGATTGCAAAAAATCACACTCCTCTGCCATAGTGCTCTCGAACGGACTTTAGAACCAAGACTATAGATTTTCACTACCACAGTTGTATTTGAAAAACCGGTAAACACACGGAGAATTTGTTATGCCGATTAGCCATGGTTCTGGGCCGTTGCAACAGCACGCCCCGGTTACGCAAGCACAAGGTTACCTTGCACAAAAAGCATTAGAGGCCCTCCCTCCTCTTAATGCGCCAGAGCGTCTGACAATACGGTTTTCGCGCGCCAGTGATATAGACAATTTTGTTGATCTATATTCCGGCCCGCGAAAATACCGCATTGATCCCAAAGGCTTTATCCGCGAGCGCAGCTATGAAGAACTGGTCAAATCCGTCAAAGCGGGCGCAGCCATTCTCGCTCTGGATGAAAACGGCCATATTCGCGCCAGCGCGTTGGCCGACCGCTTACATGATCAAAACAACCCGGAAAATAATTTCACAGAAATCGGCGCGGTGATGTGCGATGTTGGCGGTATCGGACTGCCCAATCTGGTGGTCGGTATGCTGGCTTTAAAGCAATATTTTGATCCACTGGCCAATGCCAGCGTTTTTGCGAAAGTCGCCCATGACAATGAAGCCTCCAATCATGTTTTCGGCAAATCCATGCGCTGGCACAAAGTTGAAAACGAAGATAAACGCAAGGCTTTGTTTGATCTGGCCTATGCTGGCAAGAAGGATGGCAACCGCTCTCGCACATGGTATGCCTTTACGGCCTCTGCCGCCAATGTTGCGGAAGAGGCCATCAAAAAAGCCATCGAGAACGAAGCCCTGCACGGCAAAAGCGGCAAAACCGTGCCTCTTGATATTGCAAGCTCGAGTTTATGGTCCACTTTGCAATTCCATGAAATGCTTGCCTGCAGGCACGATGCGGCGTAGATTATTTGGTATGACACAATCCAATTCCATCAAAGCCATATCCGAAGAAGTTACCCAATACCGCAGAGCCATGCACGAAAATCCCGGCACGGCTTATGAGGAAGAATTTGCCAGCAATCTGGTCGCCGAAAAACTCACCGAATGGGGCATCCCGCATGAGCGCGGCTTTGGTAAGACCGGCATTGTCGGCGTCATTGAGGGCCGCGAAAACAGCTCGGGCAAAACAATCGGCCTGCGCGCCGATATGGATGCGCTGGATATTCTGGAAGAAAATAATAAGCCTTATGTGTCCAAAATTCCTGGAAAAATGCATGGCTGCGGGCATGATGGGCACACGGCCATGTTGCTCGGTGCGGCCAAATATCTGCAAGAAACAAGAAATTTTAACGGCAAAGTCCATCTGATTTTCCAGCCCGCCGAAGAAGGCGCGCGCGGAGCCAATGCCATGATGGATGACGGGCTGTTTGACAAATACCCTTGCGATGCCGTGTATGGCGTTCATAACTGGCCGTTCTTACCCAAGGGACAAATCGTTACGCGCGCAGGCCATTTTATGGCGGCTTCGGACAGGTTTTATATCACCTTGAAAGGGGCCGGTGGACATGCCGCCCTGCCCCATAAAACAACCGATCCGATTGTTATTGCCGCGCAGATTACGCTTGCCTTGCAAACAATCATTAGCCGCAATATTGACCCTGTCGAGGCAGCTGTCATTTCGATCACCAATATCAATGGCGGCACGGGGGCGGAAAATGTCATTCCCGATGATGTGAGGATGAGCGGAACCGTGCGCAGTTTTAAACAGGATGTGCGCGCCATGCTGGAAAAACGGATTGAAGAACTCGCGCGCGGAATCGCGCAAAGTCACGGCGCCGATATCACCTTTGATTATAAGCATGTGATCGAGCCGACCATTAACAATCCCGAAGCCACCGCCTTCTGCGCCGATATTGCCCGCGAAGTCGTCGGCGCGGAGAATGTGAATGATAATGTCGATCCTTGTATGGGCGGCGAAGACTTTGGCGCCATGATTATGGACCGCCCGGGCGCCTATGTCTGGGTAGGCCAAGGTGAGGATGACCCGGCCTCTAATCATAATCAAGGGCTTCACACCCCGCGCTATGATTTCAATGATGATATTATTCCAACCGTTGTGGAGTATTTCTCAAAGATCGTTGAAAAAAGCATGCCGCTTTAGAACTTGACATATAACAAAAATATTTTCTATATTACCTCTTTGTAATAAGGAGGCCACTTGGAAAAACGTATAAAATTTCAAGACAACAAAGGTATTATCGACAAAATTGAATCTTATGGATTCAAAAATGCTGTGGCGGAATGTTATGATCTTGCCAATTTTCTGGTGAATTGTGGGTTTGGTAATTTAAAATTTTCTGTTGGACGGTCCGAACCTAAATATATATTTGATTCAATGGATAGCGATGCAGAAACAGTTTCTGTAAATTTTCAAATCTCAGGGCTTTATGACACTTCGTTTAAAATCACAACTGAACGTCATGCAAGTAATTATCGCGTCAATCACCTTGATCATGGCTCAACAAGCAGTTTCAGTCGCCATCACACCCCTAAAGAATTCACCAATTATATTGCAAACGATATTCTTCACGAACTTTCTAAAGCCTATGGCAACAAACATACACCACAAAGAAAACGCCCCAAACTGAATTTAATAAAATTAGAGGACGACCCGTATCGTTTTGTTGCAAGATTACAAGAATCTGTTTTTGCAAATACCGAAGGCTTCAAAATTCCGGTCGTCGATGAAGCTGATTACGTGCCGCCTGCCTCCTTAACAGACAGATTCTTGATAGCAATGCGTATAAAAAAGGCTCCTCTTCCCGCACTTCCGGCACCGGTGAAAACTTTGCCGGACAGCATTACAACTCTTGTGGATTGCTTTACTGGAAAACTGTCAAAAATGGATAATAGCGATTTAAAAGCCAAAGCAGAACAAGCTCTTGCTAACATCAAGCGCGCCGTAGATATTCTTGGTCATAAAGAGGACGAGGCAGAAAATTCAAAACCGGCAGAAGAAGACAGCCGCATATTCGAAGCCTTTAACAGGCAAGCCAAACGCGACCTGCACACCGATCTTGTAACAATCTCAATTACATTGGTTGAGTTTGATTTTTCCAAAACTTCGGACAAACTTGAGGATTATCTCGATCTGATCAATTCCACATTGGAAGGCCGCTTTGAAAATGTTATTAAGCGCAGCGAGATTCACGCCGATGATATAGAACAAATAGGTATGGATGTCTCTTTGCAACAAATGCGTAAACGTTTTGATAGTGTCGAAAGACTAGCTTTAGACTAAACTCAGCATCTAAATAGGCTCCCCGTCAAAGGGTGAACCCAGAAGATCAGGGACGCCATCGGCGCTATATTTTTGCGATCTTGCATAATCGCACAAGCCGTTTTGCGCCTCGGACTTGCGGCGGGAGCGTTTGAAAAGATTGATCTCGCCTTCGCTATTAAACTGCTCGGCGGCGCGGGTGAAAATACGGCGGCAGCCCCCGCAATCAAAATCGCCCAATGCAGGCGTTAAATCCTCAAGAGCAACATCCTTGTCCGGCGCTGCAGATTTGGCTTCTTCAAAAGAGCGCTTTAAATCTGCATCCGTTATATTTCGGCAGTGGCATAGAATCATAGAAAAGACATTAGCCTGCCTCCAACCCAAATGCAAATGATTATCATTCCAGATAGTGTGCAAAATTAATTGAATTTAGTCATTGACAAATTTTTGCATAAAAGTGTATATCCAAGTCTATGAAAACAATTCTGGTAACAGCACCGGCAGCACCACGACGCCCGCGATAGGTTCCATAGCCTGACGCGAATTTCTTTGTTTTCTTAATTTTTCCATCATAAAAACTTCTTAGAATTCGGCTTTCGTTAGGCTTAACGGGACGTAACAAATGCGTTATCGTGTTGAAAGCATAAAAGGAACGTAAAAATGAGCAAAACCATTATTCTGGATAAAATCGGGTCCGTTTTAAAAAATCTCGACCTGAAGCCGGAAGTAAGTCTGACCGATGATTTATCCTGTGAAATGGGAAGCGTTCTGGCGGCCGAAGTGCTGGAGGACAAGGCGATTTATAACCAGTTTGAATTGGTATCGGGACGCATGTCGGTTTTAAAAAAAGGCGATATTATTGCCGTCGCCCTTGGCTCACGCATGGCGCTGAAAGGTTTTACAGGGCGCTTGCCGCGCAGGCTGGAGAGCGGCGATGTAATCCATCTTTTGAACTTTGGCGGCGTGGCTGGAATTTGCACCTCTGCCAATGTGCAGGAGGTGGGAGAGCCTTTGCGCATTCGCGTTCTGGGCGGCATCTCCAAAAAGAAAAAACTTTTGAATATCAAAGATGCAGCCCTATTCAAGCCTTTGGATGTCATGAAAAACAAAACGCCCCTTATCATAGTGACAGGCACATCCATGGATAGCGGCAAGACAACAGCCGCCACGGAAATTGTCAAAACGCTGACCCGTATGGGGATGAAGCTGGGCGGCACGAAACTAACAGGTGTTGGTGCGCACCGCGATATATACAAAATGCTGGATAACGGCGTGAGCCACGCTGTATCCTTTACCGATTGCGGCATTACCTCCACCGCCAATATCGAGGCGCAGAAAATCGTCTCGGTTGCCAAAGGCGCGCTGGAACATCTAAGCCAGCACAAACCCGATGCCATTATCATTGAATTCGGCGACGGGCTGATGGGGAAATATGGCGTTGATGCTATTTTGAGCGATCCGCAAATACAGGCCAATGTGCGCCTTCATATCGGCTGTGCCAGCGATCCGGTCGGCGCTGTCGGGCTGGCCCGCGAATGTGAAAAGCTCGGCCTGCCTTTAGATGTCTTGAGCGGTCCTGTCACAGACAATGAAGTCGGCAAGCAAATTATTGCCGAAAATGTGCAAAACTGTCTGACTTATAATGCCTTTAACCCCAGCAATGACTGGCTTGATCTTGTTATTGCGCGCTGGATTGGCCTTGCGGAAGGAAAAAGACATGTCGCTTAACAAGCTGAATGTTTCCATTGTCGGCATAACGGGCTATACGGGGCTTGAATTGTTGCGGCTTTTGATTGCGCATCCGCAAATCAATATCGTGCACCTTACCTCGCGCCAACACGACAACGCGCCTATCGGCGAAGTCTTTCCGCATCTGGCCGCGCAGGATATGATGATTACAAATCCGCCCCTTAAAACTGTGGCCCGGGATAGCGATATTGTATTCTTATGCCTGCCGCACAAAACCGCGCAAGATACGGTTGCCGAATTATACGGCAAAACCAGAATTATCGACCTGTCCGCCGATTTCAGATTGAATGATGCGCATATATACGAAAAATATTACGGCCTGAAGCACAACCATACAGATTTGCTGAAAAAATCGGTCTATGGCGCGCCGGAATTCTACCGCCATAAAATCAAAAAGGCGGATCTTGTGGCCAATCCGGGATGCTTTGCCCTGCTGTGCCAGTTTATGCTGTATCCTTTTGCCGATAACATCGAAAAGGCCGATATTTTTGCCGTGACCGGCTCCAGTGGCTCGGGCAAAAAGGTAAGCGATGGAACGCATCACCCGATCAGAAGCCATAACGTTAAAAGCTATAATATTAATAAACACCGCCACATCCCCGAAATTATTCGCACAATCGGCATGGAAGAAAGCCAATTAAACTTCGTGCCGACCTCGGGGCCGTTCACGCGAGGGATTTTTGCTAGTGCATTTATCAAGCTTCAGCCATCTGCCCCCCCCCTCCTTAATCCTCCCTCCGCCGGGGGGAGTAAAGAAGAGGCGCATTTCTCTTCATGTGGGGGGGGATTCTATTCGCAAGAACCCTTTATCCGCGTGGTGGACGAAGTTGCGCTGGCCAATATTGTCGGCTCGAATTATTGTGATTTGAGCTACGCGCAAGGCCATGATGACACTATCATTGTACAAGGGGCGCTGGATAACCTTGTGAAAGGGGCAGCCGGATGCGCCGTGCAGAATATGAATTTAATGTTTGGGATTGAGGAAACAATGGGGCTGGATATATTCAGCCCCCTATACCCGTGAATAAAAAGAACAGGATAAAGAATGACAAAACAACAAAAAGCAAGGCTGAACAATTTCTTTGTAAACGCCTTTTACCACTCGAAATTTATGAATGCGACCTTTATTGTTAAAGCCAGCGGCGATTTGATCGAAGATGATAAGGCGCTGGATTCCCTGATCCGCAATATCAAAAAGCTCACCCATCACGGCATCAAGGTTTTGCTGGTTTATGGTGGCGGCAAAGCCACCGACAAGGCGCTGGAAGAACGCGGCATTGCCATTCAAAAACACGAAGGGCGTCGGATTACCGATGACGCAACGCTTGGCGTCATGAAAGAAGTGGTATGCGGGCGCCTGTCTTTAAAAGTATCTTCGGCCATGGCGAAACATACGGTGGAGGGCTATTCGCTAAACGCCGTACCGCAGGATTGGATGCGCGTTCAGCTTCGCCCCAAAACGCCGATTGATTTCGGCTTTGTCGGCAATATCCAGATGACAAGAGCGCGCGGGATTCAGCGCCTGTTCAAGGTTACAAATTTTATTGCCGTGCCGTGCTTGGCGCACACCGAAGATGGGCAGCTTTGCAACATCAATGCCGATACGATTGCCACAGAGCTGGCGATCGGAATTAAAGCCGACAAGCTGGTTTTCTTATCCAATGTCGATGGCGTTTTAAAGAACGGTAAAACCATTTCCATGATTACCGATAAAGATATCAATGATCTGATTTCCGATGGCACGGTGTCGGGCGGTATGCAGGTGAAGATGGAAAATTGCCGGCGCGCTTTGCTGGAGGGTGTAAAACGCATCCATCTGATTGACGGTATGAAAGAAAACGCGCTGGAAAAAGAGATTTTTGAATCGGTCGGCCCCGGCACCATGATTATTTCCGAGGCCGAAAAAGAGATTTACATGAATGAAGTGGACATGCAAAAAGCGATTGGGGCATAAAAAGAAAAGAAGGCTATGAAAAAATATACGAAATATTTTATTCTGATTGGCGTCCTTGCCTTATTATTAGGGCTTGGCGCAGGGTTTTTAATTAAAAATCTGGTTGAAGAACCAGCCGCGCAAATTGTAAGTGAGGCCATACAAAACGATGAGTAAGACACAAGATTTAATTACCCGCGCGCAAGAGATTTCGATGAACACCTACCCCTTGCAACCCGTGGTAATGAGCCATGGCAAGGGTTGCGTTCTGACTGATATAGACGGCAAGGATTATCTGGATTTTGCCGCCGGCATTGCCGTCGCCGCCCTTGGACATGCCAACCCCAAAATCGTGCAGGCCATGAAAGAACAGGGCGAAAAATTCATGATCTGCCCCGCCTCTTATATGAGTGAGCCGCGCATCAAATGCGCCGAATTACTTACGCAAAATTGCTGCACCGATAAGGTCTTTTTCTGCAATTCGGGCGCGGAGGCCATTGAAGCCTCCATGAAACTGGCACGCCTCTGGGCGCATAAAAACAAAAGCGAAACCTGCAAGGATTTCATTTCCTTTGGCTCCTCTTTTCATGGGCGTACCTATGGCGCGGTCAGCATCACCGAGAAATCACGCATCTATCCAGAATTCGGCCCCTATTTACCGGGCTGTCATTTTGCGCAGTTTAATGACCTTGATAGCGTAAAGGCTCTGATTACCGAGAATATCTGCGCCATAATCGTTGAACCTGTGCAAGGCGAAGGCGGCATCACTCCCGCAACGCCGGAATTCATTCAAGGCTTGCGCGCCCTTTGTGATGAGCATGATATTCTTCTCATACTGGATGAAGTGCAATGCGGCATGGGGCGGATTGGTTCGCTTTACGCCCATTCCAGTTTCGGGATCGAGGCCGATATAATTGCCATCGCCAAAGGCATGGGCAGCGGCTTTCCCGTAGGCGCCATGCTGGCCAAAGACAAATTCGCCGATGCCTTTGTGCCAGGCGTGCATGGAACCACCTATGGCGGTAATCCTTTGGCCACCCACGTCGCCTATACTGTGGTCAGCGAAATCATGAGTGATAGCTTTATGGAGCATGTGAAAGCCATGGGACAAAGGCTTATGGACGGACTTGAAAATATACGCGCGCGCACCGGAAAAATCGAAGCGGTGCGCGGCATGGGGCTTATGGTCGGCGCGGATTTGAACGTGGATATCAAAGCCTTTCTAGGCACTTTGCGTGATAACGGCATGATGGCCACACAAGCGGGAAGCAAAACCCTGCGCCTCACCCCGCCATTGATTGTAAGCGAGCGTGAAATTGATGAGGCGCTGGAGAAAATTGAAACGACGTTGAGGGACTTTTAATATCAAAAAGGTCATCCCGAGCGAATTATTCGCCGTAGCTTTAGCGAAGGCGATAGCCGAGGGATCTCGCGATAAGAAACGAGATTCCTCCGCTCCTTACAGTCGGTCGGAATGACGAAAAAGGAGAAACCATGACCAGACATTTTATAAATCTAAAAGATGTGGGCGCCGATACTTTGCACGGTATCTTAAAAAACGCCCATGCCTTGAAAAAAGAAAAATTCAATCCGCCGCAGATATTCGAAGGGCTGTCTTTGGCGATGGTCTTCGATAAACGCTCCACTCGCACACGGATGAGCTTTGAGGTCGCCATGAAACAGCTCGGCGGACATACGATTGTCATGAATATGGAAGAAATGCAGCTCGGCGGCGCGGAAAGCGTGGAAAGCACAGCCAATGTTCTCTCGCGCTATGTCGATGGCATTATGATCCGCATGAGCGATCAGGCGGTGATGGAAGAGCTTGCCCAGCATTCCAAAATCCCCGTTATTAACGGCATGACCAATGCCGCGCATCCCTGCCAGATTATGGCCGATATCCTGACCATCGAGGAAAAGCTGGGCAGTATTAAAGGCAAAAAAATCGCCTGGTTCGGGGATAGCAATAATGTATCCAACACCTTTATCGAGGCCGCCCCGATCTTTGATTTCGAATTCATTATGGCCTGCCCGGAAGAATTGCATCAATATGTGCCCGAAAGTGGTATCGTGACGGCTGATCCCGACGAAGCCGCCAAAGATGCCGATGTTGTCGTCACCGATACATGGGTGTCGATGGGGCAGGAAGGCAAAACGCTGGATATGTTCTGGCCCTATCAGGTCAATGCCGGCCTGATGGCACAAGCCAAAGATCACGCCATTTTCATGCACTGCCTTCCCATGCATGAATGGGAGGAAGTCACCGAAGAAGTCGCCAAATCAAAGGCGTCGGTTATTTATGATGAAGCCGAAAACCGCCTGCACGCACAAAAAGCCATTTTAGCATGGTGCATGGAAGATGCGGGCGTGAGCATCGGGCAGAGCAAATTTGACTTCGCAGCGGAATGATTTGACGAATTAGGAATTTAATCATATATTGTGTATATGGTTTTGAAGTTAAAGAAAAACAACGCATTGTCATCCCGAGCGCCAGCCGATGGATCTCGAGTAAAGACAAGGAGATTCCTCCACACGTTTCACTCGGTCGGAATGACAGAAAAGGGGAGCGGCCGGAATGACGTTGGGTGTAAGACGGCAGGAATGATACGGCGTAGCGTGCCTGCACGCCTGAGCTATATAAAGCGTAGGCGGTTTACCGCCCTGAGCCAGTTAAAAAAGCGTAGGCGGTTTACCGCCCTGAGCGAAATAAACACGCGTAGCGGGCCTGCCCGCCTGAGCCAAATAAAGCGTAGCGGGCCTGCCCGCCTGAGCCAAATAAAGCGTAGCGCCTTTACGCGCCTGAACAATTTAATCATTAACCACCAAGCACACCAATGCCACCAAGAATGCGCAAATTCTCAAAATCCGGCTACGTTTAATAAACTATTTCTTCCCTGTCATTGCGAGGAGGCCAAGCCGACGTGGCAATCTATAAATTTGACTATGGATTGCTTCGCTTTCGCTCGCAATGACGATATGTGTGGTGCGTTTACCGCACTGCACGATTTTAAAACTCCTCCCTCCCCCCGCCAAAATCCGAAAACGAACTAAGTAACTTGAGAAAAACATCATATTATCAATGGTTTACAGTCAACAAAAATCAAAAAGCACCTCGATGACATTTTACCGCACCGCCGCATTATTGGGCTTTGCTTTCGCTGCCGCTTTGTCCTACACTCGCTTTCGAAATTGAAAAGGGAGCGTTAGAACATGGATAAAAAGAAAACATCCTATAAAAAAACCGCGATTGGCGAACATAAATTAAAGCCGGAAAGCCTGATGATGAGCTATGGCTATAATCCGAAATTCTCGGAGAATGCCGTAAAGCCGCCTGTCTTTTTAACCTCCACCTTTGTCTTTGACAGCGCCGAAGACGGCGAGGAGTTTTTCCACGTCACATCGGGCCGTAAACCGCGCCCTGATACCAATGATATGGGCGGTCTGATTTATTCCCGCTTTAACCATCCCAATGTCGAGATGATCGAGGACCGCATTGCTATTTTGGAAGGCTCGGAAGGCTGCGTGGCCTTTGCCAGCGGTATGGGCGCAATTTCCACGACGCTCCTCTCCTATTTGCGCCCGGGTGATCAGGTGGTGCATAGCTCGCCCCTTTACGGGGGCACGGAAGTTCTGATCGGCAAATTAATGCCCGAATTTCAAATTCATCCGCATTGTTTTACAGACGGGCTTGATAAAGAGGGCATGTTGAGCGCTATGCGTAAGGCCGCAAAACAAGGGCCGCTTAAAGTCATTTTCATTGAAACGCCCGCCAACCCGACCAATGCGCTTGTCGATATAAAAGCATTGTTGGAGGCCGTGGATACAATCGAGCAGGAAACAGGCCACCGCCCGATTACTGTGTGTGACAATACAATGCTCGGCCCCGTCTTCCAGCAAGTCGTACCGCAAGGCATTGATCTTGCCGTTTATTCCGTCACCAAATATCTGGGCGGTCATAGCGATCTGGTTGCGGGCGCAGTCTGCGGTAGCCGTGAGCATTTAACCCCGATCTGGGGAATGCGCGGCGCTATGGGCTTCAACCTCGACCCGCATACAAGCTGGATGATTTCGCGCTCGCTGGAAACCGTGCAAATCCGCATGGAGCGCGCCGCAGAAACAGGCAAAAAGGTGGCTCAATGGGTAAATGATAATCCTTATATCAAGGCCGAATTGCACCATCCCGATTATAAAACAAACGGCAGCTATCAAGAAGTTTACAAACGCCAGTGCAAAGGCCCCGGCTCCACTTTTGCATTTACACTGGATGCGCCGAAAAGCGATATGTTCAAATTCATCAATGCGCTCCAGCTTTTCAAATCAGCCGTGTCACTGGGCGGCTCGGAAAGCCTGATTTGCCATCCGGCCTCGACCACGCATTCGGGCGTCCCTTTGGAAGCACGAGATGCAGTGGGCGTCACGGACGGGCTTGTGCGTTTATC